>NZ_JBQFXP010000013.1:0-145097 GCF_056540905.1 Ruegeria sp. AL1 | reverse complement strand
GGCAGTCGACGTGCGCGTAGTGGCGGTTGTCGGTCTCGTATTCCACGTGGGCGGTCGAGATGGTGATGCCGCGCGCTTTCTCTTCCGGCGCGCCGTCGATTTGGTCATACGCTTTGAAGTCACCGAAATACTTGGTGATCGCTGCGGTCAGCGTGGTCTTGCCGTGGTCAACGTGGCCAATCGTGCCGATGTTGACGTGCGGTTTTGTACGCTCAAACTTTTCCTTTGCCATGATGGCCTCCTTTTTCGGTAATGAAGGGAGCGTGATACCCACGCTCCCTCAAATCTTCGCTTATGCGTATTTCGCCTGAATCTCGTCCGAGATGTTCTGCGGAACCGGATCGTAGTGGTCGAACTGCATGGTGAACTGGGCACGGCCCGACGACATCGAACGCAGGGTGTTGATGTAGCCGAACATGTTCGCCAGCGGAACGAACGCGTCAATCGCGATGGCGTTGCCGCGCGGTTCCTGACCAGACACCTGGCCACGACGCGAGGTCAGGTCGCCGATGATACCGCCGGTATATTCTTCCGGGGTGATCACTTCGACCTTCATGATCGGTTCCAGCAGTTTCGCGCCCGCTTTGCGCATACCTTCACGCATACACATACGAGCCGCGATTTCGAACGCCAGAACGCTCGAGTCAACGTCGTGGAACTTACCGTCCAGCAGGGCGACCTTGAAGTCGATCACGGGGAAGCCAGCCAGCGGGCCGCTATCCATGACCGAGTTGATGCCTTTTTCAACGCCCGGAATGTATTCCTTCGGAACAGCACCACCAACGATGCGGCTTTCGAACGAATAACCTTCGGCAGGCTCTGTCGGCGAGATGACCATTTTGACTTCGGCGAACTGACCCGAACCACCCGACTGTTTCTTGTGGGTGTAGGTATGTTCAACTTCGTGACCAATGGTTTCGCGATAGGCCACCTGCGGCGCACCAATGTTCGCTTCAACCTTGAACTCTCGCTTCAGACGGTCAACCAGGATGTCCAGGTGAAGTTCGCCCATGCCCTTCATGATGGTCTGACCGGATTCCAGATCAGTTTCCACACGGAAGGACGGGTCTTCGGCGGCCAGACGGGCCAGACCCTGAGACATCTTTTCCTGGTCGCCCTTGGTTTTGGGCTCAACCGCGATCTCGATCACCGGATCGGGGAAGGTCATGGTTTCCAGAACCACCGGATCCTTCGCATCACACAGGGTGTCACCGGTGGTGGTGTCTTTCAGACCCGCCAGCGCGATGATGTCGCCTGCAAACGCTTCTTCGATCTCTTCCCGGTTGTTCGAGTGCATCATCATCATACGACCGATGCGCTCTTTCTTACCTTTGGTCGAGTTCAGGATCGAGTCACCCTTGTTCATGGTGCCCGAGTAGATCCGGGTGAAGGTCAGCGAGCCAACAAAGGGGTCGTTCATGATTTTGAACGCCAGACCCGAGAACGCCATTGCGTCATCTGCACGACGGGCGATGTCACGAACTTCTTCCTCGTCGCCGGGTTTGAAGCCCATGTAATCAACAACGTCCAGCGGGCTGGGCAGATAGTCGATCACAGCGTTGAGCAGCGGCTGAACGCCTTTGTTCTTGAACGCCGAACCACCCAGAACCGGAACGAACGCGATATCCAGAGTACCTTTGCGCAGCAGGGCGCGCAGGGTCGGAACGTCGGGCTCATTGCCTTCCAGGTATTCCATCATCGCGTCGTCGTCCATTTCGACGGCCGCTTCGATCATCTTGCCGCGCCATTCGTCAGCCATGTCTTTCAGGCTGTCGCGGATCGGTGCTTTGATCCAGCTTGCGCCCAGATCTTCGCCCTGCCACAGCCACTCTTCCATGGTGACAAGGTCGATCAAACCTTCCAGCTCGGATTCGGCGCCGATCGGAATACCAACCGGAACAGCGCGTGCGCCGGTGCGGTCTTCGATCATGCGAACGCAGTTGAAGAAGTCTGCGCCGATCTTGTCCATTTTGTTGACGAAAACCATACGCGGAACCTTGTAGCGGTCAGCCTGACGCCACACGGTTTCGGTCTGGGGCTCAACACCGGCGTTTGCGTCCAGAACGCAAACGGCACCGTCGAGAACCGCCAGCGAGCGTTCAACTTCGATGGTGAAGTCAACGTGGCCGGGGGTGTCGATGATGTTCAGGCGGTGCTTGGGGGTATCGGCGGTCTGACCGTCTTCGGTGCGTTCCCAGAAGGTGGTGGTCGCAGCCGAAGTGATGGTGATGCCGCGTTCCTGCTCCTGTTCCATCCAGTCCATGGTGGCTGCACCATCGTGCACCTCACCGATGTTGTGGGATTTACCAGTGTAATACAGGATACGCTCCGAGCAGGTGGTCTTACCTGCGTCGATGTGCGCCATGATACCGAAGTTACGGTACAGTTCGAGCGGATATTCGCGTGCCATTTTTGATAAGCCTCTGAATTACCAGCGATAGTGGCTGAAGGCTTTGTTCGCCTCGGCCATCTTGTGGGTGTCTTCGCGCTTCTTCACGGCGGTACCGCGGGACTGTACAGCGTCCAGCAATTCACCGGCGAGGCGTTCTTCCATGGTGTTTTCGTTGCGGCCACGCGCAGCAGTGATCAGCCAGCGGATGGCCAGTGCTTCGCGGCGCTCGGGGCGCACTTCGACCGGAACCTGATAGGTTGCACCACCAACCCGGCGCGAGCGAACCTCGACCGACGGTTTGATGTTGTCGAGCGCTTCGTGGAACACTTCGACAGGAGCGCGCTTGATCTTGTTCTCAACGCGGTCAAAGGCGTTGTAAACGATGCGCTCTGCGACCGACTTCTTGCCGTCGATCATCAGGTTGTTCATGAATTTGGTCAGAACCTTGTCGCCAAATTTGGCGTCAGGCAGGACTTCGCGTTTTTCGGCGGCGTGACGACGTGACATATCAGCCTCTCCTTCTTACTTGGGACGCTTCGCGCCGTACTTCGAACGGCGTTGCTTACGATCTTTGACGCCCTGAGTATCCAGAACACCGCGCAGGATGTGGTAACGCACACCGGGAAGGTCTTTCACACGGCCGCCACGGATCAGAACAACCGAGTGTTCCTGCAGGTTGTGACTTTCACCGGGGATGTACGAGATGACCTCGAACCCGTTGGTCAGGCGCACCTTGGCAACCTTACGCATCGCCGAGTTAGGTTTCTTCGGTGTGGTGGTGTACACACGGGTGCAGACGCCGCGTTTCTGCGGGCACTGCTCCAGGTGCATGGACTTTGAGCGTTTTACTTTGGGCTGCCGCGGCTTGCGGATCAGCTGTTGAATAGTTGGCATTCCGGTTTCTTCCCCGTTTTGCAACACACATGACATGCACGCGCGTTGCGTGCGGTTAAATTCGCTGCACTCATGCGTCCACAAGCGCAAAACCCGCGAGCGTTCCCATTCCGAGGTGAACGTCGCGGTTTGTTATCAGAGGGCGCGAACGGCAAAATTGTCCGGGCCTTGACCAGTTCATTACTGAAATCGGTTTTGGGGCGGCCCCCGGTACCGAGATGTCGCGCGTATTAAGCGGAGTCGGCGCCGGTGTCAACAGCGCTCGGGTCTTGATACCCTTCAGGCCGGATAGCGCTGATTTATCAGCGTATCTGATGCTGTTCCACCCCTCTAGCCCGGTTGCAGGCCGGAAAGCGCATATGCATAGTTTGGCCAAGCCAATTCTGACGGGTGAATCATGCAAGTTATCGGCCTGTGCCGCTTTTCCTTCCCTGCGCTGGGGGATTTTCAGATTGAACACGACACCGTCGAAGCCCGCCGCCGCCATCTTTATAGCCCCGCACGATTGGAAGAGCGGTTTCGCCTTTTCGAATCCACGACATTGCCCAGCTTCCACGCGCAAACGGATGAGGATTTTGAGCTTCTGATCGTTGTCGGCACCTGTCTGCCAAATGCTGCGCTTGAGCGGCTCAATGATCTGACCGCAAATATCAGCCAGGCCCGGATCATACGGAAACCGGTTGATCCAACCCTGAAACACCGTCAGATCATGAAGCGCATTCTGCACGAAGCGCGTGCATGTCCCGATCAACCATGCCTTCAGTTCCGCCATGACGATGACGATGCCGTTTCCGTGGACTTCATCAAGCATTTGCGAGCAGCGGCATCCGATGGTCAGTCGCTGCTGAACCAAAGGCAGGCCATCGGGATCGATTTCAACAACGGCTATCTGGCCAGTTTCGGCCCCGAGGGGATCCAGGCAGCGCAGGTTTACAAATCACTGTTGGGCGTGGGGCTGGGGATGTGCATTGCAGGTGGATCCACCCACACGATTATCAGCTTCTCTCATAACCGGATCGGGCGGTTCATGCCGGTGATCAGTTACCCCGATGCTCCGATGTGGGTGCGATCGTTAAACCGATTCAACGATTCCCGCAGGGCAGAGAAACAAAAGGCGCAGCTGGCCCCCTTGACCCCGGAGATGCAGAAAGACTTTGCGGCACGTTTCGCCATCGACGCCGCGCGTGTTCGTCAGGTTCATACCGCCGCTTGACGTGCGCGTTCGCGGAACAGGGTAAACAACCCTGCGCCGACGACCAGACCGGCCCCCAGCAGCGTGATCGCATCGGGCCAGTCACCAAACACAACCCACCCCAGCCCCAGCGCCCATAGCAGGCTGGAGTACCGGAACGGAGCGACAAAACCAACTTCTCCCACGCGCATGACCATGACGCTGAACAGGTAGCCCATCAGGACAAATACGGCAGCTCCGGCGACCATCGCACCCGAGGCGACCGGCACGACAACCCACCCCTGAAATACAGAAGCGACGAACGCAGCCAGCGAAATCGAAAGTGATGTCGCCAAGGTCACCACCATCGACGGAACATCCGCCGACATGCGCCGCGTGATCAGATCGCGAGCAGTGACCGCGACGACCGCAATCAGGACATAGATGGCATAAACGCTGAACCCGTCGGCGCCCGGACGCACAATCAGCAGCATCCCGGTGAACCCCATCGCAATTGCCGCAATGCGCCGCCAACCGATAGATTCTCCAAAAAACAATGCCGCGCCCAGGGTCACTGTCAGGGGCAAGGCCTGCAAAACCGCCGTCACATTGGCAAGCGGCATGTGCATCAGAGCGGTGAGAAAAAAGAACGTGGCTGCCAGCTCGGTGACACAGCGAAATGCCACCAACCACTTGTCATGACGCGGGAAGTTAAGATGCAAACTCCCCAGATGCCTGGCCAGCAAGAACACCAGCACAGACGCAAGCGCGCCACGCATCGCAACAAGCTGAAACAGCGGGATTTCCTGCCCGACCAGTTTGACCAGCGTATCGTTGACGGTAAACGCAGCCATGCTGCCCATCATCAGCAGGGCGCCCTTTAAATTCGGGGTCATCCAAAGACTTCCAAAGCTTCCAAATAAAAAACATAGGCAAGATCACGTCAGTTCTTGTCAAGACACCGAGCTCACAAGGCCTCACCGATCAGCGAAAGAACAAAGCACGCAGAAACAGACAAGTCGTGTATACTGATCGTGTTCGAACCGGTACCTGTTGATGCGAAACGCTCGTCTGTTTGAAATCGGAGTAATCTTTGTCGGCGTTCTCATTCTGACGCTTTCGATTATCTCGGCCGTTCTCTACTCGGTTTTGCTCGGAGCGCTGCTGTGTATTCTGCTGACCGCTGCTTTTGTCTGGTATATCTATAATCACGACGCTTGGATTGTCAGTCGTCTTTCCTCGGACGAGGATCCGCTTATCCTGAATCTGTGCATGACAGGATTTGTTGGTCGGGTCCGGGCGATTACACGATTTCTGCCCTCTTCGCCGCGTTGCAGATTTTGCCTCGTGCCGTTTGAAGGTTTGGGAAAAGTCCTGGGCATCAGGCCTTCTTCCAAAAACCCGAACTTTTGCCAAAGCTGCTTCACAGCTTTGCCTGCCGTTACCATCAATCTTGAGGTCGGAATTCTATTCGCCGATCTTCGGGGCTTTACGGCGTGGTCTGAATCTCATGCGCCCGATGAGGTCGCGCGCGTGTTGATCCAGTTCTATGAGGTCGCGACACAAGAAATCACCCGCGATGACGCGATTGTGGAATATATCGGCGATCAGATTATGGCGATCTACCCTGTGCCATTGCCCTCACTGAGCGAACATACAGCAGACAAGATGCTGGCGGCCGCAAAAAGGCTGGTGACGGGCTTGGACAACGGCAATCTCCCGCTTGATGTCGGCGTCGGCATGACTTTGGGAACTGCAAACGTGGGATCAATCCAGACCGGCGCAGCCAAAGATTTCACGGCAGTCGGCGATACGGTCAACATAGCCGCGCGTTTTCAGGCAGAAGCTGGATCGCGAGAACTGGTTTATTCCGAAGCTTTCCATGAACACCTGAACAACAAGCCTGAAATAGCCGAACAACGCACGCTTAACCTCAAGGGCAAGGCGGATCCGGTTAAAGCCCATGTTCTGCGGGTGTGAATGAAGCCCGTCACCTTCTAGTCCAATGCGACCACTATTGAGCATCGGAGGCCAACAAAAAAAGGCCCCTGCAATCCTGCAGGAGCCTTCTCTACTTTTCGGTTTTCACGAGTTACTCGCGGCTTTCCGGCGTTTCCACCAGAACGTCCAGCTCATCACCGACCATATCGTCGTCGAACGTCGGAGCGGCCAGAGCAGCGGCCGCTTCGGCCTCTTCCCTGCGCGCCTCAATGACGACATTGTCGCGCGACTGGGCAACCTGACGCACGGCCTGGGTCGCTCCACCGGTACCGGCGGGGATCAGGCGGCCGACGATGACGTTCTCTTTCAGGCCAACCAGTTTGTCTTTCTTGCCCTGAACCGAAGCTTCGGTCAGAACGCGGGTGGTTTCCTGGAACGACGCCGCCGAGATGAACGAGCGCGTCTGCAGCGAGGCTTTGGTGATCCCCAACAGGATCGGCTCGCCCTGAGCCGGACGACCGCCGCGCGAGATGGTCTTCTCGTTGGCCGCGTCGAACTCCTGCTTGTCGACATGCTCGCCTTTCAGCAGGGTGGTGTCGCCTGAATCCAGGATCTCCCACTTCTGCAGCATCTGGCGCACGATGACCTCGATGTGCTTGTCGTTGATCTTCACGCCCTGCAGACGATAAACGTCCTGCACCTCGTCGATCATGTAATCCGCCAGCGCTTCGACACCCATGATGGACAGGATGTCATGCGGGGCAGGGTTACCGTCCATCAGGTATTCACCCTTCTGGATGAAGTCCCCTTCGGCGACCGGGATGTGCTTGCCCTTGGGCACCATGTATTCGATGGTCTCCATGGACTCGTCCGCCGGTTCGATGCTGATGCGGCGCTTGTTCTTGTAGTCGCGGCCAAAGCGCACGTAACCATCGGCTTCTGCGATGATCGCGTGATCTTTCGGACGACGGGCTTCGAACAGTTCGGCCACACGCGGCAGACCACCGGTGATGTCTTTGGTCTTGGCGCCTTCACGCGGGATACGCGCGACAACGTCACCGGCTTCGATTTGCTGGCCATCTTCGACCGACAGGATCGCATCCACCGACATCGGATAGTGAACCGGGTTGCCCGCGTCATTGCGGACCGGCTCGCCATCTTCACCGACCAGAATGATCTCGGGCTTGAGGTCGCTGCCTTTGGGGGCGGCGCGCCAGTCGATCACGATTTTCTGAGTCATACCGGTTGCATCATCGGTCTCGTCGCGGACAGCGAGGCCCGAAACAAGGTCAACGTATTTCGCGGTACCGGCTTTCTCGGCGATGATCGGCAGCGTGTACGGGTCCCACTCGAACAGCTTGTCGCCGCGGGCGACCTTGGTACCATCCTTGACGAACAGCTTGGAGCCGTAACCCAGCTTGTGGCTGGCACGCTCTTCGCCGTGCTCGTCGCTGATCACCAGCTTCATGTTCCGGCCCATGACCAGGCTTTCGCCTGCGGCATTCACCAGAATCTGCGGGTTCTCGAAGGAAACGACACCTTCCTGGCTGGCTTCCTGGAACGACTGCTGACCACCTTGCGCAACACCACCGATGTGGAAGGTCCGCATGGTCAGCTGTGTACCGGGTTCACCGATGGACTGGGCGGCGATGATGCCGACAGCTTCACCTGTGTTCACCATGGTACCGCGTGCAAGGTCACGACCGTAGCAGGTGGCGCAGACGCCTTCCTCGGACTCACAGGTCAGAGGCGAGCGGATGCGCATCGACGCAACACCAGCTTCGTCAATGGTGTCGGCCATGCGCTCGTCGATCAACTGACCTGCTGCGACCAGAACCTCATCCGTGCCGGGACGCAGAACGTCGTCGGCAGAGACACGGCCCAGCACACGTTCAGCCAGCGAGGCGACAACCTCACCGTCATTCACGGCGGCTTCGGCAGTGATGGCGCGTTCGGTGCCACAGTCGATCTCGCGCACGATACAGTCTTGCGCCACGTCCACCAGACGACGGGTCAGGTAACCCGAGTTCGCCGTCTTCAGAGCCGTATCCGACAGACCCTTACGGGCACCGTGGGTCGAGTTGAAGTACTCGAGAACGGTCAGGCCTTCTTTAAAGTTCGAGATGATCGGCGTTTCGATGATGTCACCGTTCGGCTTGGCCATCAGGCCGCGCATACCGCCCAGCTGTTTCATCTGAGTGACCGAGCCACGCGCACCCGAGTGGGCCATCATGTAGACCGAGTTCGGTTCCTGCTCAGACCCGTCCTCTGCCCGATCCGAGGATGAGATCGTCGACATCATGGCTTCGGTGACGCGGTCGTTACACTTCGACCAGGCATCGACAACTTTGTTGTACTTTTCGCCCTGAGTAATCAGGCCGTCCATGTACTGCTGTTCAAAGTCTTTCACCTGACCGCGGGTGTCATCAACGATGCCCCACTTGTCGTCGGGAATGACCATGTCGTCC
Organism: Ruegeria sp. AL1; assembly: GCF_056540905.1. Classification (NCBI taxonomy): domain Bacteria; kingdom Pseudomonadati; phylum Pseudomonadota; class Alphaproteobacteria; order Rhodobacterales; family Roseobacteraceae; genus Ruegeria; species Ruegeria sp. AL1. The sequence continues at coordinate 136,231 of NZ_JBQFXP010000013.1, read as the reverse complement.
TTACCGAACGAGATGCCCGCCTTGAACGCTTCTTTGAAGCCCATCGACATGATCTGGTCACAGAAGATAACCGACTCTTTCTGACCGCAATAACGGTAGACGGTGTCGATGACCTGCTGCACTTCTTTCTTCCGCAGCAGGCGGTTGACCAGTTCGAACGGTGCCTTGTTGTTCATCGGCAGCAAGGCACCCAGACGCAGACGGCCCGGAGTGGTTTCATACCGCTTCTGAACTTCGTTGCCTTCGTCGTCGATCTGCGTGATCCGCGCAGTGATCTTGGTGTGCAGATGCACCTCACCGGCGTCCAGAGCGTGCTGAACTTCTTCGATCGAGCCAAAGACCTTGCCTTCGCCCGGCATGCCTTCGCGTTCCAGGGTCACATAGTAGAGGCCCAGGATCATATCCTGCGACGGAACGATGATCGGCGCGCCGTTTGCAGGCGACAGAACGTTGTTCGTCGACATCATCAGAACACGGGCTTCCAGCTGGGCCTCAAGGCTCAGCGGAACGTGAACGGCCATCTGGTCGCCGTCGAAGTCGGCGTTAAAGGCCGAACAGACCAGCGGGTGCAGCTGGATGGCTTTACCTTCGATCAGGACTGGTTCGAACGCTTGAATGCCAAGACGGTGCAGCGTCGGCGCACGGTTCAGCATGACAGGGTGTTCGCGGATCACCTCGTCGAGGATATCCCACACTTCGGGACGCTCTTTCTCGACCAGTTTCTTCGCCTGTTTCACGGTCGAAGACAGACCCTTGGCTTCAAGGCGCGAGTAGATGAACGGCTTGAACAGCTCCAGCGCCATCTTCTTGGGCAGACCACACTGATGCAGCTTAAGTTCCGGACCGGTCACGATGACCGAACGGCCCGAGAAGTCGACGCGCTTACCCAGAAGGTTCTGACGGAAGCGGCCCTGCTTACCTTTCAGCATGTCCGACAGCGATTTCAGCGGGCGCTTGTTGGCGCCGGTGATCACGCGGCCACGACGGCCGTTGTCGAACAGAGCATCCACGGATTCCTGCAGCATCCGCTTTTCGTTGCGGACGATGATGTCAGGTGCTCGCAGCTCGATCAGACGCTTCAGACGGTTGTTCCGGTTGATGACGCGGCGATACAGATCGTTCAGATCCGAGGTCGCGAAACGGCCACCATCCAGCGGAACCAGCGGACGCAGTTCCGGCGGAATGACCGGGATCACGGTCATCACCATCCATTCGGGCCGGTTGCCCGACTCGAGGAAGGATTCAACAACCTTCAGACGCTTGATGATCTTCTTGGGCTTCAGCTCGCCGGTTGCTTCGGCCAGATCAGCGCGCAGCTGTTCGGCTTCGGCTTCCAGATCGATCTGGGCCAGCATCTCACGGATGGCTTCGGCACCGATATTGGCGGTGAACGCGTCCATGCCATAGGCATCCTGTGCGTCCATGTACTCTTCTTCGGTCAGCATCTGGCCGTAGGTCAGGTCAGTCAGACCGGGCTCGATGACGACGTAGTTTTCAAAGTACAGAACGCGTTCCAGATCGCGCAGCGTCATGTCCAGCATCAGACCGATGCGGGACGGCAGCGATTTCAGGAACCAGATGTGAGCAACAGGAGCGGCCAGTTCGATATGGCCCATACGCTCGCGGCGAACTTTCTGCAGGGTGACTTCCACCCCGCATTTCTCGCAGACAACGCCGCGATACTTCATCCGCTTATATTTGCCGCACAGACACTCGTAGTCTTTGATCGGGCCAAAGATACGCGCGCAGAACAGGCCGTCACGCTCGGGCTTGAACGTCCGGTAGTTGATGGTTTCGGGTTTCTTGATCTCGCCATAGGACCAAGACAGGATCCGCTCGGGCGACGCCAGCGAGACCTTGATCTCGTCAAAGACCTTCGGGGGCGTCAGCGGGTTGAACGGGTTGTTGGTGATTTCCTGGTTCATTGGATTTCCTTTCCAAGCTCCGGGCATTCGTAGAATGTTCCACGGCGGTATGCGCGCCACTTGATTGTTTCGTCAGTGACGCGACCCACGCGCGGCTCTTCAAACATGGGAACGTCGATACGTTTTAGGTTCTTGCGGATTGGAGGAGTTGCCACCGGTTCATCGCCCCATTTCCAACCGAAACTTTCGTCGTCGGTTGGGCACCACATTCCGCTTTGGCTTGTGGCATGAGACTCAGCTACAGCATAATACTTGCCAGTTGAGGCATCATACGCTGCGTACCCGCCAAATACTTGGCAGGCACTCAAAGCAACCGGTGAGATAGCTACTGCTACCATAGCCCTCACTCATCAACCTCCGCATCCAGGAGTTCCATATTCAGGCCGAGGCCACGGACTTCTTTCACCAGAACGTTGAACGATTCCGGTACGCCCGCTTCAAAGTTATCCTCGCCCTTGACGATCGACTCATAGACCTTGGTCCGGCCGGCGACGTCATCCGATTTCACGGTGAGCATCTCCTGCAGGGTGTAGGCGGCGCCGTAAGCTTCCAGAGCCCAGACCTCCATCTCACCAAAGCGCTGACCACCGAACTGCGCCTTACCACCCAGCGGCTGCTGGGTAACCAGGCTGTACGGCCCGGTCGAACGCGCGTGGATTTTGTCGTCCACAAGGTGGTGCAGTTTCAGCAGGTACTTGATGCCCACGGTCACCGGACGCGCAAATTGCTCACCGGTGCGACCGTCGAACAGAACCGACTGACCGCTTTCCGAGAAGCCCGCACGCACCAGCGCGTCGTTGACGTCAGCCTCTTTGGCACCGTCAAAGACCGGGGTTGCGATCGGAACACCGCGGGTCACGTTGCCCGCAGCCTCGATCAGGCCATCCTCGTCCAAACCGGTGATGCCTTCTTCGTAGACATCCTCGCCATAGGCCAGCTTCATCGCCTCGCGCACCGGGGTCAGGTCGCCGGAGCGGCGGTATTCACCCAGAGCGTCGTCGATGTTCAGACCCAGACCGCGTGCGGCCCAACCCATGTGGGTTTCCAGAATCTGACCAACGTTCATACGCGACGGCACGCCCAGCGGGTTCAGACAGAAGTCAACCGGCGTACCATCGGCCAGGAACGGCATGTCTTCCATCGGAACAACCTTGGAGATCACACCCTTGTTCCCGTGACGACCGGCCATCTTGTCGCCCGGCTGCAGCTTACGCTTCACGGCGATGAAGACTTTGACCATCTTCATCACACCCGGCGGCAGGTCGTCGCCACGGCGGACTTTCTCGACCTTGTCTTCGAAACGGGCGTCCAGAGCACGCTTTTGCACTTCGTATTGCTCGTTCAGAGCCTCAACGATCTGTGCGTCCTGCTCGCCTTCCAGCGCCAGCTGCCACCACTGACCACGGGTCAGGGTTTCCAGCAGATCCTCGGTGATCACCGACCCTGCCTTGACGCCTTTCGGACCTTTGACAGCGGTTTTACCCAGGATCAGGCCCTGCAGACGCGCATAGATATTGCGGTCGAGGATCGCCAGCTCGTCGTCCCGGTCACGGGCCAGACGTTCGACTTCTTCACGCTCGATCTGCAGCGCACGCTCGTCTTTCTCGACGCCGTGACGGTTGAAGACGCGGACCTCAACGACCGTACCGTAATCGCCCGGCTTCACGCGCAGCGAGGTGTCGCGCACGTCAGAAGCTTTTTCACCAAAGATGGCGCGTAGCAGCTTTTCTTCCGGGGTCATCGGGCTTTCGCCCTTCGGAGTGATCTTGCCGACCAGAATATCGCCCGGCTCAACATCCGCACCGATGTAGACGATGCCCGCCTCATCGAGGTTGCGCAGCGCTTCTTCACCGACGTTCGGGATGTCGCGGGTGATCTCTTCCGGGCCCAGCTTGGTGTCACGGGCGGCGACTTCAAACTCCTCGATATGGACCGAGGTAAAGACGTCGTCACGCGCGATACGTTCCGAGATCAGGATCGAGTCTTCGTAGTTGTAACCGTTCCACGGCATGAACGCGACGACCACGTTTTTACCAAGGGCCAGTTCACCCATATCGGTCGACGGACCATCAGCAATAACCTCGCCCTTCTGGACGGTGTCACCCACCTTGATCAGCGGACGCTGGTTGATGCAGGTGTTCTGGTTCGAACGCTGGAACTTGCGCAGACGATAGATGTCAACGCCAGCGTCGCCCAGTTCCAGATCCTCAGTCGCGCGGATAACGATACGCTGGGCATCGACCTGGTCGATGATACCAGCACGTTTCGCCTGAATCGCAGCACCCGAGTCGATCGCAACCTTTTCCTCGATCCCGGTACCGACCAGCGGCGCCTCGGCGCGCAGCAGCGGAACCGCCTGACGTTGCATGTTCGAGCCCATCAGAGCGCGGTTGGCGTCGTCATTTTCAAGGAACGGGATCAGCGATGCAGCTACTGATACCAGCTGTTTCGGCGACACGTCGATCAGGTCCACATTCTCGCGCGGGGCGAGGGTGTAGTCACCGGCCTGACGGGTCGAAACCAGATCGTTGATGAACTTGCCATCGGCGTCCAGCGTCGCGTTCGCCTGCGCCACGGTGTGACGCATTTCCTCGGTCGCGGACATGTAGTGAACCTCATCGGTCACCTCGGCGTCTTTGACAACGCGATACGGTGTTTCGATGAAGCCATACTTGTTCACGCGGGCAAAGGTGGCGAGGCTGTTGATCAGACCGATGTTCGGACCTTCCGGCGTTTCAATCGGGCACATCCGGCCATAGTGGGTCGGGTGTACGTCGCGCACCTCAAAGCCCGCACGCTCACGCGTCAGACCACCGGGGCCAAGCGCCGAGAGACGGCGTTTGTGGGTAACTTCCGACAGCGGGTTGGTCTGGTCCATGAACTGCGACAGCTGCGACGAGCCGAAGAATTCACGAACAGCAGCCGCAGCGGGTTTCGCGTTGATCAGGTCCTGAGGCATGACGGTGTCGATCTCGACCGACGACATACGCTCTTTGATCGCGCGCTCCATGCGCAGCAGGCCAACGCGGTACTGGTTCTCCATCAGTTCGCCGACCGAACGCACACGACGGTTGCCGAGGTGGTCGATATCGTCCACGTCGCCTTTGCCGTCACGCAGTTCCACCAGCGCCTTGATGCAGGCCACGATGTCTTCGCGGCGCAGAGTGCGCAGGGTATCCGGCGCGTCCAGAGCCAGACGCATGTTCATCTTCACGCGGCCAACAGCGGACAGGTCATAACGCTCGCTGTCGAAGAACAGAGTGTCGAACAAGGCCGAGGCCGCTTCGACGGTGGGCGGCTCGCCCGGGCGCATGACGCGGTAGATGTCCATCAGCGCGCTTTCACGGTTCAGGTTCTTGTCCTGAGCCATGGTGTTGCGCATGTAGGGGCCAACATTGACGTTGTCGATGTCCAGAACCGGGATGTCGGTGATACCCGCATCCATCAGATCCTTGACGGTACCACCGATCAGATCGCCGTCTTTGTCATATTCCAGGGTCAGCTCATCACCGGCTTCGACATAGATCGCGCCGTTTTCTTCGTTGATAATGTCCTTGGCGACGTATTTGCCGACGATGTTGTCGAAGGGCACCAGCAGGTCGGTTACGGCACCTTCGTCGATCAGCTTCTTAACCGCGCGCGGGGTGACTTTCTTGCCCGCTTCGGCAATCACCTCGCCCGACTTCGCGTCGATCAGGTCGTATGTCGGACGGGTACCGCGCACACGCTCGGGGAAGAAGGGCGTGACCCAGCCTTTCTTCTTGTCCAGCTTGTAGGACACGGTGTTGTAATACGCGTCCATGATCGCTTCCTGATCCAGACCCAGCGCGTACAGCAGGGTTGTCACAGGCAGCTTGCGGCGACGGTCGATACGAGCGAAGACGATGTCCTTGGCGTCGAACTCAAAGTCCAGCCAGCTGCCGCGATACGGGATGATGCGGCAGGCAAACAGCAGTTTGCCCGAGGAATGGGTTTTGCCCTTGTCGTGGTCAAAGAACACACCGGGCGAACGGTGCATCTGGCTGACGATCACACGCTCGGTGCCGTTCACGATGAAGGTACCATTCGGCGTCATCAGGGGCATGTCGCCCATGAACACGTCCTGTTCTTTGATGTCTTTGACCGATTTCGCGCCGGTGTCCTCATCGACATCAAACACGATCAGACGCAGAGTGACCTTGAGCGGGGCGCTGTAGGTCATGTCGCGCTGCATGCACTCTTCGACATCGTATTTGGGTTTTTCCAGATCGTATTTCACGAACTCCAGCACGGAGGTTTCGTTGAAATCCTTGATCGGGAAAACCGACTGGAACACACCTTTGATGCCTTCGCCGTCTGTGGGCTGTTCTGCATCGCCGGAGCGCAAGAAAAGATCATAAGAAGATTTCTGCACCTCAATGAGGTTCGGCATTTCCAAAACTTCGCGGATTTTGCCGTAATATTTACGAAGACGTTTCTGGCCAAGGAACGTTTGAGCCATGTCAGATGTCACCTTTCGATGTTCTCAGCGGGCAAAGACACCGTCGGGCCCCGGCATCTTGCACAATCGAGACAACACGTCCGGATCAATTCGTGGCCACCGTCCCGAAGGCGGCCTCCCGATCCGAAAACCGTGTCTTAGAAAACGCCCCAGATGTTGAGGCCCTTTCTAAGACAGGTTCGGCTGGACCCGGATTTCTCCGGACCCAGCCAAATTTTGCGGCGCATCAGCGATGCACCTGTCGGTTGGCTTAGGCCAGCTCGACTTCGGCGCCAGCTGCTTCCAGCTTGCCTTTGACTTCTTCGGCTTCGTCTTTCGACACGCCTTCTTTGATCTTGCCGCCAGCTTCGACCAGTTCCTTGGCTTCTTTCAGGCCCAGACCGGTGATGCCGCGAACTTCTTTGATCACGTTGATTTTCGAAGCGCCGGCGTTCTTCAGAACGACGTCGAATTCGGTTTTCTCTTCCTCAGCTGCGCCACCGGCGTCGCCGCCAGCTGCCATGACAACCGCGCCGCCAGCTGCGGGCTCGATGCCGTATTCGTCTTTGAGGATGGTTTTCAGTTCTTGTGCTTCCAGCAGGGTCAGACCCACGATGCTTTCTGCGAGTGCTTTCAGATCAGCCATTTTATCAGCTCTTTCCGTTTACAGTGTGTGTTCCAACGTCAGGGGCAATCCCCTACGCAGATCATTCAGTGCCAACCGCTTACGCAGCTTCCGCCTTCTCTTCGATGGTGGAAAGGATGCTTGCGATGTTGCTTGCAGGTGCGCCAATCGCGCCGGCGATGTTCGAAGCAGGTGCGCCAATGCAGCCAGCGATCGAAGCAATAAGCTCCTCGCGAGACGGCATTTTCGAAACTGTTTCGACGCCTTTGCGGTCCAGAGCGTTCTCGCCCATAGCACCGCCGAGGATCTCAAAATTCTTGTTATCCTTGGCGAAGTCCTCGGCCACCTTGGCTGCTGCCACGGGGTCCTCGGAGTAGGTCAGAACGGTCATCCCTGTCAGCAGGTCGGCCATGCTTTCACACGGCTTACCCTCAAGGGCGATTTTGGCGAGCCTGTTCTTGGCAACACGCACGGCACCACCCGCGTCACGAGCACGTGCGCGAAGGTCCTGCATCTCGGCAACTGTCAGACCGGCGTAGTGAGCAACCACTACGACGCCAGAGCTTTCGAAGATTTGGCCGAGTTCCTCGACCACTTTCTCTTTCTGGGCTCTATCCACAGTTCTCTCCAAGTTAGGGGCGATACCTCACCCCGGCTCATATTTGCCGAGGGGTTAACCCCGGCGTTCAGGTCCGTTGTTACGGGATTGGCCAAAATGCGCCCGAGGATCGTGACCCTCAGAATTCTTTGGTCTTACCCGTCTCAGGCAGGGAATTAAGGGGCCATATGGCACCACCCACCGTCTTGGACGAAACGAAATAAAGCGCACGACGAATCGCACGCTTTATTCCGCAGCTCTACTTAGGGCAGATGGCTGTGGTTTCCAAGGGGTAAATTGCTCTGTCAATCCATTTAAGCGAAGAGTTTTCAGAGTCCCGAGAACAGTCTGGCCACCGCCCAGAAACTGCCATTTTCGGCATTTAAGATATGGATCAATGCGCCTGTCGGCTGGTTCTCGTGCCGTATCGACCTTCCTATCGGCCACGTGAACCCGCCAGGCATGCCGGGCACTTGAAATCGAAACCCCGTTGTGAGCTAGAGTAGTAAAAGATACGGGCAACAGCAGATATGAAGGAAACGTCCATACTAAGCGAACGCGCAGTGCGCTTCGGGTCGATATTTGCAAGCATCTTGGTCGTCACGCTGCTTCATCGTTATTATGGCCTGACAAAATTCATCGATCGATCCTATGTCTGGACATACAATCCATACGACGGGTTCGATCCCGTTGCGGCATTCTTTGAGGAAAAGGCGCATTCGCTTTGGCTGGGAATAGCCAATGACATATTGTTCAGCGGTGCGTTCGCACTGATATTTGCATTTCTTCCGGTCGCGCTTTTGATTGTCGCAATCCTGGTTCTTGCCCTTTTTTATTCTTCAAATATTGAGCACATCCACACCAACCTAACCGCCATAGATCTGGACCTTCTGGGATTTGCTACGGACCCAACGTTTGTAAACGCGCATTTCACCCCAAGCGTCGTAGAAAACTGGGTCATATTCTCGCTTATTGCGATCGCGCTTTTGGCAACTGCGCGACTGCCCCTGTTGTCCAAGTCATGCGCTGCTGCTGGGGTCGTTTTATGCTGCGCGGCGTTGGTCTTTGTTCCGAACAACTTTCGAATAAATGAGCTTCGCTGGATTCAGTCGCACCCTCTGCTTCCGACCCTCGGTCATGCAAAGCTTGAGGCTTCAGACCGAAATTTCGAACCTTCGGTCTTTCAACGCGAGGCTGTGATTGAGTTGGGTCCGGATCAATTGAACGTGCTTGTCATTTATTTGGAAGGCTTGTCGAACTTCAGCCTGACCATGGCTGACATGGACGTCCTGAACCGGCTGGCGACCGATAACATCCGCCTGGACCGATTTGTCGGGCCGCAACTGATCACGTCAAATGGCTTGTACACAACACTCACCGGCGATCTGCCCAGCTTTGTTTCCAGCGAACGCAAGTGGAATGACTTGACCGCAGACTCTGAAGTTGCGGAAGTCTCTCTTCCAGCGGTGTTGGCAAGCGCGGGCTTTCATACAGCCTTTCTGCAAAGTGCAAACCTTGCATTCATGTCGAAAGATCAACACCTCAAAGACCTTGGGTTCGAAGTCCTGCGCGGTGATGCGGATTGGGCCGCGGGTCCGGGTGTGCTCCGGAATGGATGGGGGATAGACGATCGATCCCTGTTTCGAAACGTTGTCGACTATATCGACAATCTGAGTACCGACGAACCTTGGTTTATCGCTGCTCTGACCACTGGGACACATGCGCCTTACAATGTTCCGGACGATTTTCTGCCAGACGTACCTTCCGCCAGATTACGTTCGTTGAAATATGCCGATCAGGCCGTCGGCGAACTGATGGAGGCGCTTGAGCAGCGTGGTATTCTGGAAAACACAGTTGTCGTTTTCACGTCAGATGAGTCCCGCGAGACTGCAAATCTCCCTCAATTGGAGAATGAGATTCTACTGAATTGGCTCCCGTTCATTGCCGTTCATCCAAGTGGTTCCAAACAATCCGTTGAAAAGATCGTCTCAAGCAAAGACACGCGGAACATCATTCTTGAGCTGGCCACAAATGCCACCCGTCCCGATCTGCAGCAATTGATTGAAGAATCCGAACCGGTCATTTTCGGCAATATACTCAGCGGTCGCATCTTCTGGTACGACCCTGGACGGAAGGAAATGTTCGCGTGTCTCGCTGGTCGTGAATTGGGCTGCGAACATTGGCAAGACGTCGTTGACTTTACCCAACCTTCAAACGGAACCCTGGCAGGGCAGGCGTATTTTTCGCAGTTAAAAACCGTCATTCTCGACCACGAATAAAAAAAGGCGGGATGTGTATCCCGCCTTCTTTCATTCATCTGGTGTCGATTTATTCGCCCGAGGCTTCAGCGACGTCCAGAGTCACGCCGGGGCCCATGGTCGAGCTTAGCGCGATTTTCTTCATGTAGGTGCCTTTGGCGCCAGACGGCTTGGCCTTGGCGACGGCCGAGACAAAGGCGCGGACGTTTTCGGCCAGCTTGGCTTCGTCAAACGACGCTTTGCCAACGCCTGCGTGCACGACGCCACCTTTTTCCGCCTTGAACTGAACTTCACCGCCCTTGGCTGCTTCCACGGCCGCTTTCACGTCCATGGTCACGGTGCCAACCTTGGGGTTCGGCATCAGGTTACGGGGGCCCAGAACCTTACCCAGACGACCGACGATGGGCATCATGTCCGGGGTGGCGATGCAGCGATCAAATTCGATGGTGCCGCCCTGAATGGTTTCCATCAGGTCTTCTGCGCCAACGATATCCGCGCCAGCTTCTTTCGCTTCGTCCGCCTTGGGGCCGCGCGCAAAAACAGCGACGCGCATCGCTTTGCCGGTGCCGTTGGGCAGGCCGACAACGCCGCGCACCATCTGGTCCGCGTGACGGGTGTCAACACCCAGGTTCATCGCGATTTCGATGGTCTCGTCGAATTTCGAGGTTGCGTTGGCTTTGACCAGGGCAACTGCTTCGTCTACCGACAGGTTTTCCTTGCCGGCGACAGCTTCGCGCGCAGCGCGGGTACGTTTACCGAGTTTTGCCATCTTACTTCACCTCGATGCCCATAGAGCGGGCCGAGCCCAGGATGATCTGCATTGCGCCTTCGACGTCGTTGGCGTTCAGATCTTTCATTTTGGCTTCGGCGATTTCGCGAACCTGCTTAGTGGTCACGGTGGCCACGGTCTCACGACCGGGGTTTTCCGCGCCACGGGGGCGGTTCCGCTTGCCAACCGGCTTCAGACCAGCGGCTTTTTTCAGGTAATAAGACGCGGGCGGCGTCTTGATGTCCATGGTGAAGGACTTGTCCTGATAATAGGTGATCACGGTCGGGCAAGGGGCACCCTGCTCCATGTCTGCGGTCTTGGCGTTGAACGCCTTGCAGAATTCCATGATGTTGATGCCGCGCTGACCCAGTGCGGGGCCAACTGGCGGCGACGGGTTCGCCTGACCTGCAGGAACCTGCAGCTTCATTGTACCAGCAAGCTTCTTGGCCATTTGGTTTTCCTTTCAACGTAGGCAGGACGCGTCCCACCCGGTTTATGTTGCGTGGTCTGATCCGGGATCGCGATCCCTGCAACCTCCCACGAGAGAATCTCGCCCGAAGACGATAGAGGCGGCGTTTATAGGGGAATGAGGGGGTTGGCAAGTGGCTGGGGCTGCAATCGGAAAAGACCGCATCGATCCCTGGCATCACTATTGTAGGAGGAACCAGACGACAGCCCGCAGTTCATAGATCGGCCACTTTGAGCGCCATTTGCCTTAGGTGTCGCATGTCCGTTCCGCAACAACCGCCAAACACCCGAATAGAGGGATTGTCCCGCACAACATGCGCAATCTCCTGACCCAGTTGAACAGGATCACCCTCGTCCAATTCCTTAGCTTCATCCAGTTCCGCATGCGAACAGCGCGATGCGTTGGCTACTACGCCTTTGAGTCTTGGGTGTTTTTTCAGAGCGTCCGCAAAGTGCGCGGGGTGCGCACAATTCACCATATAGAAGAGCGCTGCGCTGTCTGTTTCCAATTCGATTTGGTTCAAGGCATCTGTCAGCTTTGTCCCGTCAGCCAGACACCCGTCAGTTTCTACAACGAGTGACATGATGATTGGCAAATCGAAGTCTTGCGCTGCCAGAACACAGCCAACGGCCTCATTCACGCGATTGAACGTATAAGCCGTCACCAGATCGACACTGGTTTCTTTCAGGGTCGACAGTTGCACGCCATGGTATTCGCGTGCCTGCTCAACTGGCATAGGAGGAATATCTGCATAGGGATCATATCTAGGACCGATACAAGCCGAAACCAAGACATCGTCGCGACCAGATGCATTGCGTACCTCGTCCATCAACGCAACAGCGTCTTTATTCACTTTTCGGAGATTCTCTGCATCGTAGCCCAACGGCGCAGCCCGATCGGCATTTGCCATCCAGGTAGGAGCGTCGAGTATGCAGCTCACACCCATATCCCCAGACAACTCAACCAATTCCTGCATTTGCTGCGCCAAAACGGCCCGCGTTTCAGGTTTCTCCAGCAATGGGAAAGACGCAAACCCCGGAAGCTCAATGCCGTGATTGAAGATCAGGTCCGTACCCGTACCCGCATAGACAAGGAAGTGTTTTTCACTTTCATGTGGGAGTTTCCGCGCCATTTTACGCTCCTCGAACATCTTCGTTGGATCATTGCCACATTGGCGGAGACGAATTCATCTTCGATGCAGCAGTTTTTTCTCGGGCTCGTCAAGTTTCTGGATAATCTACTGCCGCGCCAAATCCCACTTTGGCGCGGCAGGCTAAACAGAAAAAGCCACGCAACCCGGGCTGCGTGGCTTCGTACATCTTTGAATAAGGCTATTCAGCTCTGCTTGGTAACCTGCGTAAAGTCCAGCTCCACCGGCGTCTCGCGGCCAAAGATCGACACCGAGACCTTCAGCTTCTGGTTCTCGTCGTCCACGCCTTCGACCATGCCGTCGAAATCCTCGAACGGGCCGTCGTTGACCTTGACCTTTTCGCCGACCTCGAAGCTGATCATCAGCTTGGGCGCTTCTTCGCCTTCCTGAACACGGTTCAGGATCTGGTTCACCTCAGCATCGCGCATCGGCATCGGGCGGCCTTGCGGGCCAAGGAAACCGGTGACCCGGTTGATCGAGTTCACAAGGTGATAGCCCTGATCCGACATCTCCATATGCACCAGCACATAGCCGGGCATGAAACGGCGTTCGGTGGTGACTTTCTTGCCCCGGCGCACTTCGATCACCTCTTCGGTGGGCACCAGAACCTCGTCGATATCGTCTTCAAGGCCGTGCTCTGCCACCGACGTGCGGATCTGCTCTGCGATCTTCTTTTCGAAATTCGAAAGAACGCTGACCGAGTACCACCGTTTCGCCATGAACCTGTCGTCCTTGTTTGCCTTTGGGCCGCGACTGCGCCCGTCATTGAAATTCTGTCACGTCACCCGGAATAAAAAGCGGCGCGCGGTCCGAATCGCCGCACGCCCATTCCGAATAGTCCCGCGTCACCTACTAGCACATCGCCTGAGGTGCAAGAGGGCAGTGCCGCCAGGGCCTGCCCGAACCGGTTTAGCTGAACGCGCCCAGGATCAGTTGCAGACCACCGCGAATGCCCAGATCGACCAGCGCAAAGAAAACGGCTGTCAGCGCCGCCATGATGAACACCATGACCGTGGTCAACAGAACTTCGCGGCGCGTGGGCCAGACGACCTTTGCAACTTCGGCGCGGACCTGCTGAATGAACTGGATCGGATTCATGGTAGCCATTTGGCGGTGTTCTCTCTGCTAGCGGATGGGCCGGACATAACCGGGCATTGCGGCAATTTCAAGGGCTGTCAGGACTTGGGTTTGTCATCCCATTCGTCGCTGAGGATGCGACGGGCATCGCCCTCGGGGTCGTCATACTGGTTGGACCGGACCGTGTAGATAAAGGCCACAAGGCCAACCCCGCCCAAAAACAGGGAAATCGGTATGAGATAGGCCAGAACTTCCATCAGGTCACCTCAGCCGCAGGGCATTCAGGGATACGGTGATCGACGAGGTCGACATCGCCAGAGCCGCAATCAGAGGGGTCGCCAGACCGACCACCGCAAGCGGGACGGCAATCACGTTGTACACGGTGGCAATGCGGAAATTCTCGCGAATCCGTTTGGTCGCCTTCCGCGCCGTGTCACAGGCATCCGCGATGGGCGACAGGTCGCTGCCCAGCAACACAATATCGGAAGCCACCCGTGCCGCATCCAGCGCCGAGGCCGGAGAGATCGACACATGCGCCGCCGCAAGCGCAGCGGTATCGTTCAGCCCGTCGCCAACCATAAGAACATGATGCCCCTGATCGCTGAGCGCCTGCACGCGTTTGGCCTTGTCCTGCGGCAGGGCCTCGGCGATCCAGTTTGCGATCCCCAGCTTTTTGGCCAGCGCCTCAACCGCGCCCGGTGTATCGCCTGAGATCAGGAAGACTTGTTTTCCACTGTCGCGGAAGGCCTGAACGGCCTCGGCCGCGCCTGCGCGCAACGTATCCGAGAACAGGAAGGCGCGGGGTGCCTGGCCTGCAATGGACAGCCAGGCTGATGTCTGCGCACCGGGTTCGGCACCGGTCCACTCAGCGCGCCCCAGACGGACTGTTTGGTTTCGGTATGTCCCTTGCGTCCCATAGCCGGGAACCTCGGTGATGTCCTGCAGACGCGCCGGTTTGATCCCGGCCTCGCGTGCAGCTTTGGCAAGTGCAATCGACAGCGGGTGAGACGAGGATTCGGCCAAGGCCAAAGCCACCTCAAGATCCGCGCGGGAATGATCGCCCAGATTGGTCGGTTCGGGCGTGCCCGAAGTCAGCGTGCCGGTCTTGTCGAAGACAACGGTATCAACTTCGGCAAGACGTTCCAGTGCGGTGGAATGTTTGATCAGCATCCCCTTGCGGAACAAACGCCCCGAGGCCGCCGTGGTCACGGCGGGCACAGCCAGACCCAGCGCACAGGGGCAGGTGATGATCAGAACGGCGGCGGCAATATTCAGAGCGGTGCGGATATCGCCGGAATAGATGTACCAGCCCAGAAAGCTGAGGGCCGACAGGATATGCACGCCGGGCGCATACAGCTTGGCCGCCTTGTCCGCCAGCGACGTGTACCGCGACCGCCCCGATTCCGCGATGGCCACCAGATCGGCCATGCGGTGCAGCGACGTGTCCTCGCCCACTGCCGTTGCGCGGATGGTCAGCGGACCAGTCAGGTTGACCTCTCCGGCGCTGACTGTTTGCCCGGTTTCGGCGAACACAGGCAGAGTTTCACCGGTCAGCAGCGAGCGGTCCAGTTCCGATTGACCCGAAACAATCTCTCCGTCCACAGGCATGCGCCCACCGGGGCGCACGAGGATCATATCACCCACGTTCAGGGAAGAAACAGCAACCTCTTCCTCGAAACCATCCATGATCCGAATGGCGCGCGGCACTTCCAGGGCGGTTAACTCCTCGGCTGCAGAACGGGCCGCTGCGCGGGTGCGATAGTCCAGATAGCGCCCGGCCAACAGGAAGAAGGTCAGGGTCAGAGCAGCGTCAAAATAGGCGTGTTCGCCGCTAAGTGCGGTTTCCCACAAGGATGTCATCAGCGCCAGCAGGATCGCCAGCACAATCGGCACATCCATGTTCAGGCGACGGACGCGCAGCGCACTCCAGGCGTTGGTAAAGAAGGGCTGCGCGGAAAACGCGATCGCCGGAAGTGCAATTGCGGCGGATATCCAGTGGAACATATCGCGCGTTGCGTCTGATGCGCCGGACCAGACCGACACCGAAAGCAGCATCACATTCATCGAGGCAAAACCGGCCACCGCCAGCCTCATCAGCAGATCGCGGCCCGCCTTGTCGGATTGCGTTGCCGACAGCGCGCCGGGGTCCAGTTCATGGGCCTCGTAACCCGCGCGTTCCAGCACCGGAATCAGATCGGCGGCCCGCAGATCTGGCGCTCCTTTGATCATGGCGCGTTTGAGCGTCAGGTTGACCCGCGCATCCTCGACACCCGGTGAGGCATTCAGCTCTCGCTCGACCGTCGCGATACAGGCCGAGCAGTGAATGCCCGGCAGCGACAGCGCGATCTGCACATCCTGAGGGATCGGACGCACCGGTTCCGCCGGGGTTGCGATGCAACCGGGACAAGCCGCGGTGCCGGATGAAAGCTGCGCGGTCATTGCCTATCCCTTCACATAAAGCGGGATACGCTGGGCAAACTCGCTGCCGTCCCTGTCCTTGGCCAGCAACCGGATGTTCCAGTTGCCCTTGCCCAGCGCAGCAGGTGCGGCATAGGCCAGACCATCAAAGGTAAAATCAGGGGAAAAATCGTCTTTCACATGGGTCGCGCGGCCAACAATAGCCTGCAGTTCGGCCACTTGCACAGGCGATCCCGTCTGATCGGTGATGTGCAGGATCAGCAACCCGCCCGAAAGCTCTGCCCGGATATCCCAGCCCAGCGACTGTTGTTCCTTCAAACGCTCGTTGAACTCCTGACTGGCCACGTAGGAGTTTTTGACCTCCAGCCCAGGGAAGGTTTTCACCGCGCTGTAGGCCAGCACCAGATTCACGCCGATAATAACACCGAAGGCCGCGACAAAGACCGCCAGAGCATGTTTGCCTGTGAATTGACGTTCTGCCATGGTCAGTTCCCCCGTCCGTTAAACGTGGTGTCCTTGTAGGCTCGCTCGCCATTGTTCAGGTCTTCGACCCAGATGCGCAGGGGTGTGACGTCCGCGCCAGCAGGGCCGGTATCGCCCTCTGCAGTGATATAGACACGTGTCAATTGTGCCGTATCTGCGGCCACATTGACAGTCTCACCTTCGAGCCCTTCAATTTCGATCTGCAACGCGGGATCACCGGTCAGTGTCAGTTTAAAGGGCCGCTCCTCGCCGTGCTTGTTGCGCAGGCGTACATCGTAGGTGTTGCGGATCGTTCCATCAGACAGGGTCACGAATGTCGGGTTGCGCACCGGCGCAACGGTCAGATCGATATCCGAGCGTATGAACAGCGCGAACAGCAAGGCAA
Source organism: Ruegeria sp. AL1 (assembly GCF_056540905.1). Classification (NCBI taxonomy): domain Bacteria; kingdom Pseudomonadati; phylum Pseudomonadota; class Alphaproteobacteria; order Rhodobacterales; family Roseobacteraceae; genus Ruegeria; species Ruegeria sp. AL1. The sequence goes on along the minus strand of NZ_JBQFXP010000013.1, from coordinate 119,615 downwards.
ACCCGACCAGCGACCACAGCGCGGTATACATGATGGTGCGCGGCCGCAGGATGTGTTTCCAGACATTCTTGGGCGGATGTCCTTCGCGTTCGAGGGTTTCATCACTCAGCGCCATGTAGTCAATCAGTCCGCGAGGCTTACCGATCTTGGCCATCATATCGTCACAGGCGTCGATACAAAGCGCGCATGTGATGCATTCCAGTTGCTGGCCGTCCCGGATGTCGATGCCCACGGGGCAAACGTTCACGCAGGCCATGCAGTCGATACAATCGCCCAGATCACTGTCTGCCGTCCGTTTGCCCTTGCCACGCGGCTCGCCGCGCCATTCACGGTAGCCGACGACCAGAGTGTCCTCGTCCATCATCGCGGCCTGGATGCGCGGCCAGGGGCAGGCATAGATACAGATCTGTTCGCGGGCAAAGCCGCCGAACAGGAAGGTGGTGCCGGTCAGGATCAACATGGTCGTATAGGCAACCGGATGTGCATTGCCGGTCACCAGTTCGCGCAACAGCGTCGGCGCGTCAGCGAAATAAAACACCCAGGCACCGCCGGTCGCCAGACCGATCAGAAACCAGACCACCCATTTCGTTATCCGCAGCCGGGCTTTGCGCAAATCCAGCTTCTGCTGCCGATGCAGACGCAGGCGTGCGTTGCGGTCGCCCTCGATCCAGCGTTCGACCAGAATATACAGATCGGTCCAGACCGTTTGCGGACAGGCATAGCCGCACCAGACACGTCCAAGCGCCGAGGTAAACAGGAACAGGCCCAACCCGGCCATGATCAACAGGCCGGCAACAAAATAGAACTCGTGCGGCCAGATTTCGATCCAGAAGAAGTAAAAGCGCCGGTTTGCCAGATCCAGCAGAACCGCTTGATCAGGCAGGCTGGGACCGCGATCCCATCTGATCCAGGGCGTGACGTAGTAGATGCCCAGCGTCACCGCCATGATGATCCACTTCAGATTTCTGAACGGACCGGACACACGTCTGGGAAAAATCGGTTCCCTTGCTGCGTATAAACTGGGGGCGGGGTCGGAATCGCTCACGGGCTGGCTCCAGATCTGGCTTTTCTGAGTGTGTGTTGTTCCAGATCACAAGCCCAGAGACTTTGACATGGGTCAAAACGCGCATCGTACAGACATCTTTTCTCAACCTGCGCGTGCCAGCCTTTTCAACCAACCTACAAATGCCCGAACCGAGGGTCTGAGGGGCGTTTTTGCGGTAACAATGTGGTATCCGCGCGTGTCCGGCTCGGCATACAGCTCGATGATCCGGCCCGCCTTGATATCAGGCTCGACGAAATGTCGCACGGTAACCGTGACACCTTGCCCTGCCCGCAATCCATCCAGCACCAGATTGCCCGGCAATTCCGTACGCCCGGCCCCTCGCGCGGGACCTGCATCATGCTGCGCCAGCCAAGTGGTTGCCTCGGTTGTTCCGATCTCTTCCAGCCACGGCAATTGCGCCAGTTCGGTCGGAGTCCAATCCGTCTTGCCCCCCAGCAGCTGCGGCGCAGCGACGATCACCATTGGCGTTTGCAGCAACATATCGACATCGACACCCGTCCACCGGCCTGCACCATATCGGATTGCGACATCCACGCCGCCCGGTCGCAAATCTACCACCTCGGGTGACGGATCCAGAACCAGATCAATTTCCGGGTGCGCAGCACGAAACATCGGCAAACGTGGCATTAGCCAGGACGCGGCAAAAGACGGCGTCAGAGAAACATGTACGGGTCGTTCGACCCCGGATCGAGAGATATCGCGAACCGCAGATTCAATCGCACCAAAACCCAGATGCAGGGCGCGGGCCAGATGCTCTCCGTCGGTGGTCAGGGTCAACGCCTTCCCCGAACGATCCAGCAGCGCGACACCAAGGTGCTTTTCCAATGCGCGCAGCTGCTGACTGATGGCAGCGTGGCTGACATTCAGCGCCGCACCGGCCTCGACCACATTGCGCTTTTCGGCAAAGGCGGAAAAAGCGCGCAGCGCAGTCAGAGGTGGCAGGTTAATCCAGTCCATATGTAATTCACGCTTACACAAAGGAATAGTTATTGAGTCGCATTTCGCGGCCCGAACGTCAATCCTCTAGGCAGAAACACCATCATACAGGAGGCACACCATGCTGACCGTTTTTGCCCGATCTTTCATGACCGCCACACGGATTGATACGCCGCATATTCGCGACATCCAGAAACCAGACAGCCGCAAAAGACGCTGGTTGCCCGAGGGCCATTGGTGGAAGGAACATCCGCGCGCCGGTGATCTGGACAATCTTTGAACGTGGACGATGCGCGGGTTCTGGACCGCGGCACATCCTTACAAATCTTTTGGTAAATTCGGCACCGGCCGTTCTGGAAACGCGCGAACAGATGGAACAGCCGGTGCCTCAGCCTTCGGGCGGTTGACCGCCCGGAGGTGTTCTTTTCAGACCTTACTGACCGCCACCCAACTGGTGGACATAAGCGGTCACGGCGCGAATTTGCGCCTCGGTCAGACGATTTTCCCATGCGGGCATGACGCCGAAGCGGCTGTTGGTGACCGTCTCGGTCAGAGCCTCTTCGCTGCCACCATAGAGCCAGATCGCGTCGGTCAGGTTCGGCGCACCCTGAAACACGTCGCCCGTTCCGTCCTCGCCATGGCAGGCCGCGCAGTTGTCTTCGAAAACAACTTTGCCAGCTTCGGCCACCGCATCATCGGTCTGTGCGTTGGTCAGGGACATGACATACTGGACGACTTGCGTGATTTCGTCATGTTCGAGGATTTCGCCAAAGGCCGGCATCTCGGAATAACGCGCATCGTCGCTGTCCTCGTTGCGGATGCCATAGGCGACCGAATACTCGATATCCTCAAGCGATCCGCCCCACAACCAAGCGTCGTCCAGCAGGTTCGGGAAACCCGGAGCCCCCTGCGCACCCGAACCGTGGCATTGTGCGCACCAGGTGCGGAACACCGCGCTGCCTGCGTTGACGGCGTATTGCTGCAACTCGGCATCGGCTGCGACCTCTTCCAGCGGCGTTTCCACCAGCTTGGCGTTCAGGGGCGCATTGGCTTCCTGAAATGCCACCAGATCCTGCTGCACTTCGGCACGCGAAGACCAGCCGGTCACACCTGCGGTCGCGGACTGAACCAATGGCCATGCGGGATACATGATGGTGTAGATCACGCCCCAGAAGATCGTGGCGTAGAAGGTCCACAGCCACCAGCGCGGCATCGGGTTGTCGAACTCTTCCAGACCGTCCCAGCTGTGGCCGGTTGTCTTGGGATCGCCCGGCAGTTTTTCGGGTGTCTTGCTCATGGCCGCGCCTCCTTGGATTCGGCGGGTTTATCTTGATGCCGGAACGGGATGTTGGCGGTGTCTTTGTATTCCTTGCTGGCACCGGGGCGGAAAACCCAGATCACGATGCCGATGAAGAAGGTAAAGAGCAGCAGCAGCATCCAACTGTCCGCGAACTGTCGAAGAAGTGTGTAAAGTTCCATCTCACCCTCCCTCAGCGGCTTGCATCCGGGGTGAAGGTCGAGAAGTCGACCAACGTGCCCAGCATCTGCAGATAAGCGATCAGCGCGTCCGCTTCGGTCAGATCGGACTGACCGTCGAAGTTGCGTACGTTGACCTTGTCACCATAGCGTTCCAGCAGACCGTCATAATCGCTGTCCGGATCGGCCTGCGCGCGGAAGTCGGCCTCGGCATTGGCCAGCATCTCTTCGCTGTAGGGCGTGCCCACAACCGCGTTGGCCTTCATGATGTCGCCGATATATTTGCCGCTCAGCTTACGGTTTTCGAGGAAGCCATATTTTGGCATCACCGATTCCGGCACCACCGATTGCGCGTCGCGCAAGTGGCGTACATGCCAGTCATCCGAATAGCGGCCACCGACGCGGGCCAGATCAGGCCCGGTCCGCTTGGACCCCCACTGGAACGGGTGGTCATACATCGATTCAGCCGCCAGCGAGTAGTGGCCATAGCGTTCGACCTCATCCCGCATCGGGCGGATCATCTGGCTGTGGCAGACATAGCAGCCTTCGCGCAGATAAATCTCACGCCCCGCCATCTCCAAGGGGGTGTAAGGGCGCATGCCCTCCACCTTCTCGATGGTGTTCTCAAGATAGAACAGCGGGGTGATCTGAACGATGCCACCGATGGTTACGACCAAAAAGCTGAATACCAGCAGGAGGGTCGCGTTGGTCTCGAGGATTTTATGTTTGTCGAGAATTGCCATTGCTCCGGCCCTCCTTATTCAGCCGGGACCGCGACGGTCAGGCTGGCCTCTTTGGCCGGCGCTTTCCGCACAGTCATCCACAGGTTGTAGCACATGATGACCGAGCCAGCGACGAACATCACGCCACCCAGAGCACGCACCACATACATCGGGAACTTGGCCGCCACGGTGTCGGCGAACGAGTTCACCAGGAAGCCGTTGGCATCCACTTCGCGCCACATTAGGCCTTCCATGATACCGGTGACCCACATCGACGCGGCGTAAAGCACGATGCCGATGGTGGCGAGCCAGAAGTGCCAGCTGACCAGTTGCAGCGAGTACAGACGCTCGCGCTTCCACAGCACAGGCACCAGGAAATACAGCGCACCAAAGGTGATCATACCGTTCCAGCCCAGAGCGCCCGAGTGCACGTGACCGATGGTCCAGTCAGTGTAGTGGCTCAAGGAGTTCACGGCGCGGATCGACATCATCGGACCTTCAAAGGTGGACATGCCGTAGAAGCCGACCGAGATCACCATCATCCGGATCACCGGGTCGGTGCGCAGCTTGTCCCATGCGCCCGACAGGGTCATCAGACCGTTGATCATACCACCCCACGAAGGCATCCACAGCACGACCGAGAACACCATACCCAGCGTCGAGGCCCAGTCTGGCAGCGCGGTGTAGTGCAGGTGGTGCGGACCAGCCCAGATATACAGGAAGATCAGCGCCCAGAAGTGGATGATCGACAGCTTATAGCTGAAGACCGGACGCTCGGCCTGTTTCGGGATGAAGTAGTACATCATGCCCAGGAAACCGGCAGTCAGGAAGAAGCCCACAGCGTTGTGGCCGTACCACCACTGAATCATGGCGTCTTGAACGCCCGACCAGACGATAACCGATTTCGACCCCCAGATGCTGACCGGGATGGTCAGGTTGTTGACCACATGCAGCATCGCAACGGTGACGATAAAGGCCAGATAGAACCAGTTTGCCACGTAGATGTGCGGTTCTTTCCGTTTGACCACGGTGCCCAGGAACACGGCCAGATACGCGACCCAGACGATGGTCAGCCACAGGTCAACATACCATTCAGGTTCCGCGTATTCCTTGGATTGTGTACCACCCAGAACATAGCCGGTCGCGGCCAGGACGATGAACAGCTGATAGCCCCAGAACACGAACCACGCGAGGTTGCCACCCCACAGGCGCGCGGCGCTGGTGCGTTGCACGACGTAGAAGGACGTTGCCAGCAGCGCGTTACCGCCAAAGGCAAAAATCACCGCCGAAGTGTGCAGCGGACGCAAACGGCCAAAGTTCAGATAGCCCTGAGCCCATTCAAAGTTCAGCACCGGAAAGGCCAATTGGAACGCAATAAAGGTCCCTGCCAGGAACCCAACGACACCCCAAAAGGCGGTTGCGATCACCCCGTAACGGATCACGCCATCCATGTACTCGCCTGAACGATCTACAAGAATATCTGGCTCATCTGTGTTTCTCAGCGTCCAGATGAACAATCCGATAGCGATCAACATCACCAGAATTGCATGCACCTGATACGCCAAATCGCGTGCATAATTGGTTCCGATCGCTGCAAAAATCGCGATCAGACCAAGCACGATCAGCTTGATGTAATTTGACATATTGCGTCCCTTTGCCATGCCCCGCGTGATTCTTCGGTCGTGCAGAGCCCTTTTGACTGAATGCTGTAATGCAGAAACGGCGGGTTTGCTGCTTTGATCTGTGTCAAGACAAGGCGCTGTTTTCTGTGACAGGTATCTTAGGTGAACACGCGCGCGGATCACGCAGCGGCGTGCAATGGAATGAGGGCGACATGGCGTATAAATCTCTTCTCACGGTCATGACCGAAACCGAGCTGTCCAAGGCGGCCCTTGCTCAGCTTGTAACGCTTGCCAACGCGCAGGATGCCCATGCCGAGGCCTTGTGCCTGGGCGTTGATCGCAGCCAGACCGGGTATTATTACGCCGGAGCCAACGCACTGATCCTGCAGGAAACGCTGAGCCGGGCGAATGCCGAAGCCGAAGAGGTGCTGGCTTTTGCAAAAGATTATCTGGGCAAATCGGACATACGCTGGTCGGCCGAGAATGGTGTGGCGCAAATCGCTGACCTCAGCCGCCACGTCGCCCGGCGGGCGCGGTTCTCGGATCTGGTAGTGCTGCCCCTGCCCTATGGCAAGGATCGAGAGGCCGAAGCTGAGCCGATTGTCGAGGCTGCGATGTTCGAGGGCCACGCGCCGGTTCTTCTGGTTCCCGATGACGCCCGCCCTATCTCGCGCCCCAGTACTGTCATCATCGGCTGGAACGAAAGCATCGAGGCCATGCGTGCCATCCGTTGCGCCCTGCCCTTCCTGAAACAGGCCGATCTGGCGCGGATCGTCGTCATCGATCCGCCCCGGCATGGCCCGGATCGCTCGGACCCGGGTGGGATGTTGTCGCAAATGCTGGCGCGCCATGGCGTCAAATGCGAGATTGACGTGCTTAGCAAGACGATGACCCGTGTATCGGACATCCTCAACCGTCACGCCGCGGATACCGAGGCGGATATGATCGTCATGGGGGCGTATGGGCATTCGCGCTTCCGCGAGGCCATTCTGGGCGGTGCGACACGCAACATGCTGGAACAATCCGCCGTGCCCGTCTTTCTGGCTCATTAAACGGCGGGCATGAAAGTGAAACAGCTGCCCTGTGGTCAGGGCGGCTGGGTTCGTTTAGCCCCTGCGCACCAAGCCGATCACAAACAACAGGATCACCGCACCGATCGTGGCGAAAAGGACTGAAGAAAAGAAGCCACCTCCGACGGAAAAGCCCAAGGCGGGAAAGATTGTACCGGCCAGAAATGCGCCGACAACACCGACGATGATGTTGCCGATCAGACCGAAGCCGCGCCCTTCCATGATGCGCCCGGACAGCCACCCGGCAATCGCGCCGATGAAAAGCATCGCCAAAACGCTGCTGAATACCATGCTACACTCCTGATCACATTGGGCTTGCGCGGATCAGATCAGGTCTCAGACCAGAAATCCACCGTCTGTGTCGTCGCCGGCCTCTTCCATCAGGCGCCCCATATCCGGGATTGTGACGTGGCGCTTGCCTTCCAGAGCGATGACCTGATCTTTTTTCAAGGCTGAAATCTGGCGGCTGACTGTTTCAAGCGTCAGACCCAGGTAATCGGCCATCGCCTCGCGGGTCAGAGGCAGGTCAAACACAATGGGGCCGGACATGCCGGACTTGGCGATTGACGCATCACGACGCGCGATGATCGACAGCAGGCTGGCGATTTTCTCACGTGCAGTTTTGCGACCCAGAACCAGCATCCATTCACGCGCCGCATCCAGTTCATCCAGCGTCATTTCAAGCAGGCGCTGCGCGATATGCGGCGTACTCATCATCAGCTCTTCGAACGGCTTCTTGCGGAAACAGCACATGACCAGATCAGTGGTCGCAATCACGTCATAAGGCGCAGAATCGCGCCCCGGACGGCCCACAAAATCGCTGGGCAGCAACAGCCCTACCATCTGCGTGCGGCCATCTTCCATCGTTTGCGTCAACGAGGCGATTCCGGATACGACAGAGCCGACAAAATTCATCGGATCACCAGACCAGATGACAGTCTGACCAGCTTCGAAGCTGCGATAATATTTAATGCCTTCAAGCTCTTCCAGCTCGTCAGCATCGCAATGCGCACATACTGCCCGATGTCTGATCGGACAGTCGCCGCAGTTGCCATGCTCCAGTAAAGCTTTCAAGTTCATTCGCGCGTCCACTTGATCTCGGTCAAAGAACAGACCCATTCCCTGTTATAGCCGTAGCGCTATGACAATCAAACCACAATTGGCGCGGCTTGGACTTTTTGACGCGAAGGTTCCGCGTTATACAAGCTATCCAACCGCCCCCCATTTCAGCAACGATGTGGGCCCCGACCTGTTTGGAAACTGGATATCCGGAATCACTCCCGGAAGCTCCATTTCGCTTTATGTCCACGTTCCTTTCTGCCGCAGGCTGTGCTGGTTCTGCGCCTGCCGCACACAGGGCACGCAGACCGACAATCCGGTGGTTGCCTATGTGGATGTGCTTAAGGCCGAGCTGGACCTGCTGGCGGCGCGCCTGCCCGAAGGCGTGACGCTGTCGCGTCTGCATTGGGGCGGCGGCACGCCAACGCTGCTGAATCCCGATCTGATGCGCGATTTGGCCGCGTGCATCCTCGACGTGGTGCCGCTGGGCCCGGATGCCGAGTTCTCGGTCGAAATTGATCCGAATGAGATCGATGAGGCCCGTCTTGATGCGCTTGCAGAAGCCGGAATGAACCGCGCTTCGATCGGAGTTCAGGATTTCGATGATGAAATCCAGAAAGTCATCGGTCGCATTCAGGGATATGACGTCACTCGCAAGGCCGTGGACATGATCCGCGCCCGCGGCATCACCAGCCTGAATGCCGACATCCTTTACGGTCTGCCACATCAGACCAAGGCGCGCATGACGGAAAGTGTGCAAAAGTTGTTGTCGCTGACACCGGATCGCGTGGCACTGTACGGCTATGCCCATGTGCCATGGATGGCAAAACGGCAGCAGATGATCCCGTCAGACGCCCTTCCAACGCCGGAACAACGGTTGGAGCTGTTCGAAACGGCGCGACGCCTGTTCCTGTGGGATAAATACGCAGAAATCGGCATTGACCACTTCGCCACGCAGGAAGACGGCCTGACACGGGCGCTGCAGGCCGGACAGCTCAAGCGGAATTTTCAGGGCTATACTGACGATCAGGCAGACGTTCTGGTCGGTCTGGGCGCAAGCTCGATCTCTCGGTTTCCACAGGGCTACGCGCAGAACGCGTCAGCTACGTCCGCGTATACCAAATCCATTCGCGATGGTCAGTTCTCGACGGCACGCGGACATCTGTTCAAAGGGCAGGACATTCTGCGTTCACGCCTGATCGAGGCCTTGATGTGCGATTTCCAGATCGACACCGCCGAGATTCTGAGAGACCACGACATCTCGGCCAGCGAGTTGCAGCAGATGTATCTTTCGGCCAATGCGGCGTTCGAGAACCTGCTGAACATCACCGACAAGGGCCTGTTCATCCCGCCCGAAGCCCGCGCACTGACCCGTATGATCGCCCGCAGCTTTGACACCTATGACCTAAGCAAGGCGGGGCACAGCTCGGCAATATGACCTATTTGAACCGGTCGGCCACTCGACCGGTTCACCTCAAACCTGCATGAGGGGCTTGACGCCCGCCTCTGATATTCTCCACACTTGAGCGGTGGAGAGCCGCATCTCTCCGCCGCCCGAGGCAGGCCGAGTACCAGACAGACCGTGCCGACGCATCCGCGTTCGACAACCCCTTTCGTGCAGCCAAATTGCAACTGAAAGAGGGACAGCACCCATGCGCGTTTTCACCGTCCTCGGCCCCAGCCAATCGGGCAAAACAACCCTGGTCGAGGCCATCAGCCGCCTCGACGCCCGGCCGACAACATTTGATGTGTCCGGAACCGTGCATTTGCACGGTTTTTCTTATTTGGACGAACCGTGGTGCGCCATTGATGTGGACGGGGGCGGCGACAATCTGGCCTATGTCGGCCCTGCCATGGCCATATCTGACGCGGCTGTGGTGGTTGTACCCCCGGACCCGGATGCCGCCGTTCTGTGCGCGCCTTATCTGCGGCTGGTGGAAGAGGCTGGCATCCCCTGTTTCCTGTTCATCAATCGCATGGACAATCCCAACGGACGTATCCGCGACATCATCTCGGCGCTGCAGACCTATTGCACTCATCACATCGCGCTGCGGCAGGTTCCCATCCGCGAAGGCGACACGATCATCGGCGCGGTCGATCTTATCTCGGAGCGGGCGTGGAAGTATCAGGAAGGGCAGCCCTCGGCCCTGATCGAACTGCCGCAATCGGTCGAAGATCGCGAACAAGAAGCACGCACCGAGTTGCTGGAGACCCTGTCGGATTTCGACGATCATCTGCTGGAGCAACTGATCGAAGACAAGCAGCCCCCCAGCGCCGAGGTCTATGATCTGGCGGCGCAAGTCCTGCAGAACCACCAGCTGATCCCGGCCTGTCTTGGGGCCGCCAGCCATGGCAACGGCCTGACCCGGCTGATGAAAGCCCTGCGCCACGAAGCGCCCGAGTTCGACATCGCCGCCGGGCGTGACGAGGCCGCCGAAAACGCGCGTGCCATTGCCGGTTTTGCGGATGTGAAGAAGCATATCGGCAAGATCACCGTCCTGCGCGGTCTGGGCGAGGGTGTCAAAGCCCACGCTGATCTGGGTGGCGAGACGGTCGGCAATCTGACCACGCTGGACGCCAAGACGCAGATTGGCGCGCTGGAAGCCGGGCAGATTGGGCTGGCGGTGAAATCCGACCACCTCAATCCCGGCAACCTCTATGACAGCAGCACGGCGACGCCGCTGCCGGAATGGGCGTCTTCGCACCCGGCAGCGCACCGGCAGGTGGTGATGCCGGCGCATGAACGCGATGACGTGCGCCTGTCAAACGCGCTGTCCCGTCTGGTCGAGATCGACCCGGGCCTGCATCTGGAGCAGGATGAACTCAGCGGTCACGCGGTGCTGGGCTCGCAAGGCCCGCAGCATATGCGCCGGGTCGCCGCGAAACTGGCCGAGGATTTCGGGATCGAGATCGCCACCGACGCGGTCGAAACCGCCTATCGTGAAACCATCCGCGCGCCGATCGAGCACCGCCATAGGCACCGCAAGCAATCGGGCGGTGCGGGACAATTCGCGGATGTGGTGATCACAATCGCTCCGATGCCACGCGGGTCGGGCTTTCAGTTCGAAGAAATCGTCAAGGGCGGCGCGGTGCCCCGCAACTATATCCCGTCGGTTGAACACGGTGCCAAGGACGCGCTGGAGCAAGGCCCCGAAGGCTTTCCGGTGGTCGATGTCAAAGTCACTTTAAGTGATGGCAAGCACCACAATGTCGACAGCTCGGACTATGCATTCCGCACCGCAGGCAAGAACGCGGTGCGCGAGGCGCTGCCGCAGGCGAAACCCGTTGTCCTGCAGCCGATTCTCAATGCCGAGATCCACTTGCCCTCGGATTTCGTGGGCGATCTGGTGCCGACCATCAGCTCTCTGCAAGGGCAGGTACTGGGTTTCGAAGGCAATCCCAACGCCTCGGGATGGGAGATTTTCAACGCCCAACTGCCCGCTGTCGCCGAAGACGAGTTACACCGGACCCTGGCCAGCGCAACACGCGGCACCGGCTGGGTCAAGTTGAGCTTTGATCATTACGAAGAATTGCGCGGGCCTGTGCCAAATGCCCAGAACAAAGAAAAACTGGCGCATTCGCACTGACCTGATCCGTAATCCTGGGCCCCGGGCATTCAGGGGCCTAGGTTGTTTCGGGCTATTTCAGCCCATTTTTTGTAGGAGAGTTTATGATGACAATTTCAAACACAGCGTTTCGAGCGCTGGCAATTTGCGCCCTGATCGCTGCGGGGGCGGGCCAAGCCGCCGCCAAGGGCAAACCCAAAGGGGCCGAGAAAACCGACCCGCAGGTCATCGCCCAGCTCTATAACGGAAAAACGTCGAACTGGAACGGTGGTGGCCATGCCTATTGGGGTCCGGGCGGGCAGTACAAGGGCATCAACAAAAAGGGTGACGCGGTCGGAATCGGTAAGTGGTTTGTCACCACGCGGGGGCGGCTTTGTAACGAGACCACATGGTATTGGTCCGAAAATGGACAAACCAAGTCCGACCCCTACGAGGAATGCTGGGAATTCGTGACCGCGCCGGATGGTCAGATTTGGGAAAGATACATGCCCGACAAGACCGAGTGGTACCGGCACAAACCGGAAAAACAGGTCAACGGGGACGCAGCCAAATCGAAATTCAACAAGATTTCGAAAGATTTGGGCCTTTAATGCCTTTTAGGGCGGGGTCAGACCCGCCCTATCCCGCCGCTGCAATCAGTTCGCGGGTGTAATCGGTCTGGGCATTTTCGAACAGATCGTCGGCTTTGCCCATTTCGATCACGTCGCCGTTTCGCATGACGATGACGTTGTGGGACATCGCCCGCACGACCTTGAGGTCGTGGCTGATAAAAAGATAGGCCAGCCCGTATTTCCGCTGCAGATCGCGCAGCAGATCGACGATCTGCACCTGCACGGTCATGTCCAGCGCACTGGTGGGCTCGTCAAGCACCAACAGTTTGGGGCGCAGAACCATGGCGCGCGCGATTGCAATCCGTTGGCGCTGCCCGCCTGAGAACTCGTGCGGATAGCGATCCATCGCCTCGGGGTCCAGACCCACCTCGGTCATGACTTCGGCCACAAGCTCACGAGGGGCGCGGTGGGGGTCGATTTTATGGATCGCCAGCCCTTCGGCAATGATCTGCATGCAGGTCATACGCGGGCTGAGGCTGCCGAACGGGTCCTGAAACACGATCTGCATATCCTTGCGCAGTCGCCGCAACTCACGCGTGGACCAACGACGCACGTCCTGATCGCGGAAGGTGATCCCGCCCTCGGACGCGATCAGCCGCATGATGGCCAAGGCAAGCGTCGTCTTGCCCGAGCCGCTTTCGCCGACAATGCCCAGCGTCTCGCCTGCGCGGACGCTGAGCGTCGCGTCATTGACCGCTTTCACATGGCCGACGGTGCGTTTCAGAAACCCGCGCTGGATCGGGAACCAGACCTTGAGGTGATCAGTGCGGGCGACCTCTTCGGCGTCGGTCGCAACCGGATCGGGGTGACCCGAGGGCTCAGCCGCCAGGAGCTTTTGCGTATAGGGATGTTGCGGGTTGTCGAAGATGTCAGTGGTGACACCGGTTTCGACAATCTCGCCGTCTTTCATCACACAGACCCGGTCGGCTATCCGGCGTACAATTCCAAGGTCATGGGTGATGAACAGCATCCCCATATTCTCGGATTTCTGCAGCTCGGCCAGCAGTTCCAGAATCTGTGCCTGAATGGTCACGTCCAGCGCAGTGGTCGGCTCATCCGCAATCAGAATGTCCGGCTTGTTGGCCAGCGCCATGGCGATCATCACCCGTTGGCGCTGCCCGCCGGACAACTGGTGCGGATAGCTGTCCAGCCGATCCTGAGGATCACGAATGCCGACCTTGGTGAGCAGTTCGATAATCCGATCCCGCGCACCATCCCCGGAAACGTTTTGATGCAGCGCCAGCGATTCCGCCATCTGTTTCTGGATCGTGTGCAGCGGGTTCAATGAGGTCATCGGCTCCTGAAAGATAAAGCTGATATCGTTGCCGCGCACATCCATCAACTTGTCGTCGGACGCGCCGATCATCTCTTGCCCGTCATAAGTAACGGACCCTTCGACAATCGCACTGTCGCCCAGCAGCGACACCGTGCTGAGCGCGGTCACGGATTTGCCCGAGCCGGATTCGCCCACCAACGCCACCGTCTCACCCCGATCCACGGTGAAGGACACGCCTTTGACCGCCGCCGACACCTGCCCGTCCTGCCGGAACGAGACCTTGAGGTTGTTCACATCCAACAGGCTCATGAAAAGGTCTTTCTGGGATCAAACGCATCGCGCACGCCTTCGAAGATGAAGACCAGCAGCGATAGCATGATGGCAAAGGTGAAGAATGCGGTGAAGGCCAGCCACGGCGCTTGCAGGTTCTGTTTCGCTTGCAAGGTCAGCTCCCCCAACGACGGGGCCGAGGACGGCAGACCAAAGCCAAGGAAATCCAGCGAGGCCAGCCCGCCGATGGTGCCGGTGACGATGAAGGGCATGAACGTCAGCGTGGCAACCATCGCGTTGGGCAGCATGTGGCGGAACATGATGGTCATGTTGCCGACGCCCAGCGCCCGCGCGGCGCGGACATATTCAAGATTCCGCGCGCGCAAGAATTCGGCGCGGACAACGCCCACCAATCCGGTCCAACTGAACAGGATCATCAGGATGACCAGCAGCCAGAAACTTCGCCCCAGAATCGCGAACATGATGATGATGACGTAAAGCGAGGGCGTGGAGGACCAGATCTCGATGATGCGCTGAAAAATCAGGTCCAGCCAGCCACCGAAAAAGCCCTGAATGGCCCCGGCGAAGATGCCGATCAGACTGGCGGCCCCGGTGACGATCAGCGTGAACAGGATCGACAGGCGGAAGCCGTAGATCACCCGTGCCAGCACATCGCGTTTGGTGTCGTCTGTACCCAACAGGTTCTGACCGTTGGGCGGAAGTGGCGCGGCCCCGGGGCGATCCACGCTGGTGTTGAAGGAATAGGGGATCAGAGGCCAGATCGCCCAGCCGCGTTCATAGCCTTCGGCTTCGAATGTGCCTGCCTTGATCTCGTCGATGATGCCTTCGGGGTCGTCGAAACACTGATCCAGCCCGCCGCTATCGATCAGACACATAACCTCGGGGTCGCGATAGATCGCCTCGGTCTGGAAATCGCCGCCAAATTCAGTCTCGGCATAGAAGCTGAAGACGGGCGTGTAGAACTCACCCCGGTACTTCACCAGGATCGGCTTGTCGTTGGCGATGAACTCAGCAAACAGCGACAGGCCGAACAGCACCGAGAAGATGATCAGCGACCAGAACGCCCGGCCATTGCGCCGAAAGTTGCGCCAGCGGCGCTGGTTGAGGGGGGAAAGCGCCATTTATCCCTCCCGCTTTTCGAAATCGATGCGTGGGTCGACCAGCACATACATCAGGTCGCTGATGATGCCGACGACCAGCCCCATCAGGCCAAAGATGAACAGCGTGCCAAAGATCACCGGATAATCACGCGCCACGGCGGCCTCGAAGCCCAGACGGCCCAGACCATCCAGCGAGAAGATGGTCTCGATGATGATAGACCCGCCAAAGAACACGCCGATGAACACCGCCGGGAAACCCGCGATCACGATCAGCATCGCGTTGCGGAACACATGGCCATACAGCACGCGGCCCTCACTCAGGCCTTTGGCGCGGGCGGTCATGACGTATTGCTTCTTGATCTCATCCAGAAACGAGTTTTTGGTCAGCAGCGTCAGCGTCGCAAAGGCCGAGATGGTTAGCGCGATGATCGGCAGCGCGATGTGCCAGAAGTAATCCGTGATCTTACCGAACAGGCTAAGGCTGTCCCAGTTGTCCGAGGTCAGCCCCCGCAGCGGGAAAATCTGCCAATAGGAGCCACCGGCGAACAGCACCAGCAGCAGGATCGCGAACAGGAAACCGGGAATGGCATAGGCGACAATGATCGCTCCGCTGGTCCAGGTATCAAAGGTCGAGCCATCCTTGATCGCCTTGCGAATACCCAGCGGGATCGACACCAGATAGGCGATCAGCGTGGACCAAAGACCCAGCGAGATCGACACAGGCATCTTTTCCAGCACCAGATCAATCACGCTGATCGAGCGGAAATAACTCTCGCCAAAATCCAGCGTCAGGTAGTTGCCCATCATCGACAGGAACCGCTCCAATGGCGGTTTGTCGAACCCGAACTCTTTCTCAAGCTCTGCGATGAATTCTGGCGGCAGACCACGCGCGCCGACATATTTGTCGTCGAACCCTCCAACGGCGGGCTCTGCGGCAGCACCCGCATCGCCACTGCCCGCGAAACCCGCAAACACGTCGCCTTGACCTTCGATCTGCGCGATAATCTGCTCAATCGGTCCACCCGGCACGAACTGCACCAAAGTGAAATTGACGATCATGATGCCAAGAAGGGTCGGAATGACCAGCAACAGGCGTCTTAGAATATAGGCGCCCATATTATCGCAGCGCGCCTTTCGCTTTCAAAGCGGCCTCTTTTTCGGGGTTCACCCACCACAGGTCCAGATAGCCGAGCGTGAAGGGCGGCAGGTTTTCGGGGTATTCATACATGTCGTAATAGGCTGTCCAGTAGTCCGCGACATACCCGTCCGGTATGACGAAGAACTCATAACGCAACACGCGATCCAACGCCATAAGGGCCGCATCCTGTTCCGCCTGATTTGTGGTATCGAAGGATGCTTCGATCACCGCGTCCACCAAGGGGCTGGCCAGACCGGCCGGGTTGAACAGGCTGAACGCGGCCTCTTCCGAGCCATACATCTGGCTCAGACCGCCACCGGTGGACAGGAATGATCCGTAACGTGTCGAATACACCATGTCATAATCCCGCTCGCGGCGGCGCAGGGTGAACTGTGACGGATCCACCTTTTCCGCCGAGGCATCTACACCGATGGATTGCAAATTCTGCACAAAAGTCTCGATCATCGTCGCGGTCGATGTCGGAATACTGGATGCATAAGGGATGTTGATCTTCAAAGTCTGGCCTTCCGCGTTGCGGCGCAGATTCCCGTCTCCGACCGGCCAGCCGGCCTCATCCAGAAGTTTCGACGCCTTGCGCAGGTTGCGACGGTCATTCAGACGTGCCGGATTGGATTCATGAGTCACCAGCGCCGGTTCACTGAGCACCTCTGGCGGAACAACGTCGCCCAAAGTTTGCAGAAATGCCAGCTCGGCTCCTTCAGGTGCGCCAGTGGCCTCAAGATGCGTGCCCTGCACAAACGAACTGCGTGGAGTGTTCAGACCAAACATCAGCGACTCGTTGGCCCATTCAAAGTTGAACGCCAGCGCAATGGCTTTGCGGACGTTTTTGTCGGCAAATTGCGGTTTGCCCAGATTGAAAACAAATCCCGATGGCGTGGGCGGGCTGCCATCCGCAATCTCGTCTTGTACAACCGTGCCTTCGTTCAGTTTCGGGAAGTCATAGCTTGACGCCCAAAGCTTGGGGTCGCTTTCGATCCGCATGGTGTATTCACCGGCCTTGAATCCTTCGAACGCCGCTGTCTGATCGGCGAAATACTCGACCCGGATAACATCATAATTGTTACGACCCACATTGATCGGCAGGTCCTGCCCCCAGTAATCATCACGTCGCTTGTAAACGATCCGGCGGTTGATGTCGTAGCTGTCCAGCTTATAAGGCCCCGAACCAATTGCCACCTCAAGCCGGGGTTCATCCAGACGACGGCTTTCATCCGCTTCGAACCAGGCCTTGGAAAACACAGGGGTTGAGCCGACGGTCTCGATCAGTCCCCGACGGGTTACTTCGGGGCTGAAACTGAATTTGACGGTGTGATCATCCAGCGCCTCGGCGTTTTGGACCATGCGGCCCACGGCTTGCGCATATGAAGGCAGGCCCTGTTCAATGAACAAACGGTGGCTGAAAACCACATCCTCGGCCGTCACCGGCGTTCCGTCCCAAAAGGTCGCTTCGGGACGCATGTGAAAAATCACATAGTTGCGCCCTTCATCATACTCCATGCTTTCGGCCAACACGCCATAATACTGCCCGACACTGTCTGCTGTGCTGTCGATCAGCGAGTCATATTGCAGCGTTGTCAGCGCCCCGGCCCGCCCTTTGCGTGAATAGGGATTCAACGAGTCAAATGTGCCAGATCCGGCCAGCGACAACTGTCCACCTTTTGGCGCATCCGGGTTGACGTAATCCAGATGCGGGTAATCAGCGGAATAGTCGAGGTTGCCAAAATAGGAATAGCCATGGCTGCGGGTGATCTTGTCTTCTGCCGCAATCGCCCCGCTTCCGGCGCCAAGCGCCAGCAACGCCGAAACACCAAACCCTGTCACCCAGGGCCGAAGAGACGAAATACGCAGTGCGGGCAGGAGGGGTTTCATATGCTCATCCTCTGGGTCGTTGACGTCATTGATCTTCGTATGCGCCAGCTAAAAAACCAGCAGTGCCAGTTTCAAGTTTAGAATGCGTGAACGCTTTGTGAAGTTCTTCTTATACAAAAATCAGTGTCCGTGAAGCGGTTATCACCGTCCAAATTGCCTAATGGGTTAAACAAAAGGCATATCTGGTTACTGAATTTGGTGCGCGATCTTTCTGGATACCCGAAATCCCGGCCGCGTTTTCAAGTACACCCCACGATGCGTTTCATACTACACAGAAAGCGCGCTATTGCGCGGCTCACGTTGTTATTGCACGCGTTTTGCAGCTGAACTTCCAACACTTGACATGCAGCGCGGGAGTTTTGGGGAGTAGATCAGGATGCCTGGAAAAATATGAGGTTTAGTTTAGTGGTCTTCAATCCAGGAGCTTGGATGCATCCGTCACATCGATCGTAGACTCACCTCCTGCAATGCCATTCAAAGCAGTACGAAGATCAGATATTGCCCTGTGCATCTGCCCAAACAGTTTACATTGCTCTGCGTAATCTACCGACGTTCGGAGTTCAAACATCTTTGCGTTCTGCTCTCTGGCAGCGGCCAAAGCTTCAAGAAATTCCTTTTCCGCCAGCTCGTTCTCGCAACGTGCGAGCGCGTAGACTCGAAGCGTCTCGGATCGGGCCCACCCTTCATTTGTCGAATGCTGTTGCTCACGCGCCTGAGCCAACAAGCTCAAGGCCCCTTCACGGTCACCTATTTTCAGAGTGAGCTCGGCAACTAAAGTTATAAAGAACGGTTTGTAGTTTCCTGCACCACTTTCCCACCAGGCTATCGACGCTTCGTGTAATGCGCTGATCGTTTCCTGATTTGGCGAGACATCGGCGTTCACCCAACTTCGCCACAGGCTCGCAGTCAATTTCATGAATCCGAAGGAGTGTTTAATGGACAGCTCTTCAAGCTGTTCTACCACTTCCAGCACTTTCTCTGGCTCACGACGCAGTAGGTGAATCATGCATAGATAGGTCAAAGACTGTGCAATGCTATGCGCGTGCTCCAGCTCTTTTGCACCAGCCACAGCTCGATTCTGGATATCCAGGGCTTTGTCCGGGTCTCCCTGCATCCAGACAGCCAAACTCAGAAAACATGAGGTGATGGCCGCATGATCCGAACCGTGAATGAAGGCCAGATGCCCATCGCGCTCCCGGCTGTAGAGGTCTAGCGCTTTGCTCAAATGCTTGTGGGCCGGTCTCAGCTCTCCGATATGGAACAGTACCGCACCCATCGCGCGATGTGCGACCATCTGATGCTGCGTTTCACGCGTCGCGGTCGCCAACTTCAGCAATTGCGCAGCAACAGTTCTGGCCAAATCATATTCTGCACGCACCAAATGAAAGGAATACAATCCATTGAGAACCGGGAACAGTTGCTCCGTTTCTCCGACACGCTCGCATAAGTCACGTATTCTTGCGTAAACGGAACCGGTTTCATCGGCAGCGATTCCCGCAGTCGATCGCAGAACACCAGCTTTGAGAACCTGAACCTCGATTTCCCTTCTGTCCCTTTCAACACTCTGATCAAGCTTCCAAAGCTGCTCTATCGCAAGGGACAATTGGGTGCTTGCTTCCGTATTGGCAGATCGCTGGACTGCCCGCTGACCTGCAAGGTATCGATAATCGACGGCTTCCTTGTTCATGCCCGCCATAGTGTAATGGTGCGCCAGAATTTCCGGGCTTGCATCACCAGTGTGTACTGACACATCACCCAGATGTTGCGCGACACTCGCGTGCAGAATTCGCCGCTCCCGTTTCAGCAGACTATTATAGGCAGTGTCACGAATGAGAGCGTGGCAATAGCTGAACGTTTCAAAATCGGCGGTCCGATCAACTGAAACGATGCCTGCCTCTACCAAAAGATCCAGATTGGCACGCAACGCTTTGTCGCTGATGCCAGCCACCTTTGAAATCAACGGATAGGTAAATTGAGGCCCAATAACAGCGCCGATCTGTGCGACCTCTTTGGCCGAGCTCAAGCGGTCCAGGCGCGCCATCAGTGCATCATGCAAGGTGCTCGGAACAGAATTTGCCGGCGATGCCCCACCCAACGTGTAGGTGTCCCTACCCTTGATCAGGAGGCCCGATTCAAGGAGGTCCTTGGTCACCTCTTCCACGTATAGCGGCACACCATCCGATCTTGCCGCGACCAGATCGTACATCTCATCGGCGATCGCCTCGCCCTTGGCGACCTCGTCCACGATGTTTTTGACATGCTGAAAATCCAACGGTTTCAAAACGACCTTTTTAAGGTTCGACTGCAGCGTCCAACCCGGATCAAACTCGGGCCGGAATGTGATAATGACAAGCACGGGAAGATGACGAATTCGGGCCACGATCCGATCCAGTAGCAGCTTGGTCGTCGGATCAACCCAATGTGCATCTTCAAACAGGACAAGAACCGGATGATCCGTGGCCTCGGACGACAGATTGTTCAGCAACACATCCAGAGATTGATCCATGATCTGTTGTGGTGTCGAATCCAAAGGCCCCAGACGATCTTCGAAAGGTATCGACAAAAGCGATGCCACCAATTTCAACGCTTCGTCGGATTTATCACTCAATACGGCGCGGATTTTTTCAAGCCTGACTTCGTCTGCCTCGTCGGATCGAAGACCAGCGGCCCCTTCGAGACGCCGAATAACGGGATAGAGTGTGGTCGCAAAATGGTATGGAGAACACTGATACCGCGCTTGTTTGTGGGGCAACTCCGAAATGTTCTGCCTAAATTCTTCAATCAGGCGCGACTTGCCAATGCCTGGTTCACCTGACACCAGCACAACTTGCCCCTGGCCACTATTTGCAAGGTCCCACTTGTCGTTCAGGTCTTCCAGTTCGGCCGTTCGCCCGATCAACGGTTTGAGCATCACGTCATCTATCGCCATGAAGCGGCTGACCGTCTCTCGTGCCTCGGTCACTTGCCAACCTTCGACTTCTTTGACAAAGCCCTTGAGCTTGAACGCGCCTCGCAGGACATACTCGAAAGCATCTCCGGCCAACTGATGAGTGGTTGGGGCGACGATCATTGTGCCCGGGTCCGCCATTGCCTGAAGGCGTGCGGCCAGATTGGGCGTCTCGCCCATCGCCGTGCCGTCTTCGAACATTTTTTCGCCCCGCAGATCGCCGACGACGACCAATCCGGTTGCAATCCCTATTCGAACATTGAGTTTCGCGTGGGTTCGGATAGCCGGAACCTCATCGATGATCCGCAGGCCCGCGCGAATGGCCCGTTCGGCATCGTCTTCATGCGCATGTGGAAATCCAAAAAATACCATGATCCCGTCGCCATAATAGCTGGCAATATGGCCATCAAACGCAGCAACAGCCGTGGCACAGGTTTCTTTGAAAAGTCGCAGAACATCGGCCAGATCCTCCGGATCAACGCGTTGCGCTATTTCCGTTGACCCAACGAGATCGATAAACATGACCGTAAGCTGTCGCCGCTCCGCCACGATCTCGGGACCGCCGGATATGACGGGCGGGTGCAACCCATTTTCCGACCTGGCGCGAACGGCTTTCAGGAAACGCCTCCGCGGACCCAGAGGGAGGCCGATGACGACAAGGTCTGCGTCAGTTAATTCAGACAGTTCGCCGAATTCGACCTCGTGTTCAGCAAAAGCAGCAGCATACTTGGACAACCCATTTTTCTTTAGCCAGGACGCTGTATCGGACATCAATAAGTTTTGCTTGCGGTAGCAACATGATCTCTACATGCGCTCTAACAGCAAGCATCTCCTTGTTAACTTAATCCGCCAAATAACCGGTGGCTCATTTGTCGAACTATAAGGTCATGTTCTTTTTCAATGAAGCTACCGTTTGGTGCCAGGTCAAGGCATTCAACAGCTCTCTTAGCGTTTTGCTGAACACAGCGTCATATCCAGGCAAGCGGTTTGAGACCTGTCTTTCATCCAACGCGAATTCGCCGCAGCATACCAGCCTCGGCAAGCTCTTAGATTTGAGGAAATAACTGAGCCCTTACCAAGTATGTGGATGATTGTCTGCTTTGGCCGCGGGCTATTGTATCTCTCGTATCTGCAGCGAGAAATTTCAAGCGAAGTTTGGACCATTCTTATTGCAAGAATGCGTCGGTGTCAGTTGTAGCTACTCCCAAAACCAAAAAACTGGCCACAGTAGGTTCGCGAACGTTTTTGGGCAATCGTACATGAGCCTAAAAATCCAGGTTCTCGACGCTCAGCGCATTTTGCTGAATGAATTCGCGGCGGGGTTCGACGACGTCGCCCATCAGTTTGGTGAATAAATCGTCGGCCTCGACCATGTCGTTAACGCGCACCTGCAAGAGTGTACGGGCGTCCGGGTCCAGTGTGGTTTCCCAAAGCTGGTCCGGGTTCATCTCACCCAAACCCTTGTAACGTTGCAGAGACAGGCCCTTTTCACCTTCCTCAAGAATGGCGCGCAGCAAATCCAAAGGCCCGTGGATGGCCTGCGACCGATCCCGGCGGATCAGGGTTGCGGGCGAGTTGTAGACCTCTTGCAGGCTTTGGGTAAAGCTGCCGGTCTTGCGCGCCTCGCCCGAACGCAGCATGGGGCCGTCCAGCGTGCGGACCTCTTCAACGCCACGCAGGATGCGAGCCAGACGGATGCCGTGGTCCTGGGTGATACGGCCCTGCCAACCGCGCTCATATTCAAGCGCAATCAGGTCGAGGCGGGCAGCGACCTTGTCGGCAACGCCTTGCAGGTCGGCATCGACCGCCCCCGGAACGAAAGCGCCTGCAACGGCGGCCTGTTCCAGAATATGGCGCGGATAATGCGTTGGGAAGGCGTCCAGTACGCGCTTCAACTGCCGCGCCTCATCGACCACACGGGTCAGATCCTGCCCGATGATCTCCTCGCCCGAGCCCAGTTTCAGCACCGCGCCCTCGACCCCTTGATTGATCAGGTAGTCATCCAGAGCAGCCTGATCCTTGAGATAAACCTCTGATTTGCCGCGCGAAACCTTATAAAGCGGCGGTTGCGCGATATAGAGATACCCGCCCTCGATCAGCTCAGGCATCTGGCGGTAGAAGAAGGTCAGCAGCAAGGTTCGGATATGCGCGCCGTCCACGTCCGCGTCGGTCATGATAACGATCTTGTGGTAGCGCAGTTTTTCGATGTTGAACTCGTCCCGGCCAATGCCGGTGCCCAGCGCCATGACCAGATTGCCGATTTCCTGCGACGACAGCATCCGGTCAAACCGAGCCCGTTCCACGTTCAGGATTTTCCCGCGCAGGGGCAATACGGCCTGAGTCAGCCGGTCCCGACCCGTCTGCGCGGACCCACCAGCCGAGTCACCCTCGACGAGGAAAACTTCGGTTTTGGATGGGTCCTTCTCGGAACAATCTTTCAGCTTACCCGCCAGATAGTTCACATCCATCGCCGTCTTGCGGCGGGTCAACTCGCGGGCCTTGCGCGCAGCCTCGCGGGCCAAGGCCGCCTCGATAATCTTGCCGACAATTCCCTTGGCCTCGTTCGGGTTTTCCTCGAACCATTCGGCCAGCTTTTCGTTCATCAGGCCCTCAACAGCCGGACGCACCTCGGACGACACCAGCTTGTCCTTGGTCTGGGATGAGAACTTGGGATCGGGCACCTTGACCGACAACACACAGGTCAGACCTTCGCGCGCGTCATCGCCGGTAAAGCTGACCTTTTCCTTTTTCGCGATCCCGCTGGATTGCGCATAGTTGTTGATCGTCCGGGTCAGAGCGCCCCGGAACCCCGCCACATGCGTCCCGCCGTCCCGCTGAGGGATGTTGTTGGTGAAGGGCAGGACCGTCTCATGATAGCTGTCATTCCACCACATGGCGATTTCAACGCCGATATCGTCACGTTCGCCTTTGATATAGATCGGTTCGGGCATGGCCGGGGTTTTCGACCGGTCGAGATATTTAACGAACTCTTTGACCCCGCCCTCATAGAACAGCTCGGTTTCCAACCGTTCTGCGGGGCGTTCGTCGATCAGGATAATCCGCACGCCCGAGTTCAGGAACGCCAGTTCGCGCAGGCGCTTCTCCAGCGTCTCGAAAGAATACTCGAGGTTCGAGAATGTGTTGGTCGAGGCCAGGAACCGCACCTCGGTTCCCGTCTGATCACCGCAATCCCCGACCACCTTCAAATGCTCTGCCGTCTCGCCGCCTTCGAACCGGGCCACGTGTTCCTTGCCGGCACGCCAGATGCGCAGCTCCAGCCAATCGGACAGCGCATTCACCACCGAAACACCCACTCCGTGCAGACCGCCCGACACTTTGTACGAGTTGCTGTCGAACTTCCCGCCCGCATGCAGTTGGGTCATGATGACCTCGGCGGCGGAAACGCCCTCTTCGGGGTGGATATCCACCGGAATCCCACGCCCGTTATCGCTAACTGAAACGCTGGAATCGGCGTGGATTTTCACCGTCACATGGTCGGCATGACCGGCCAACGCCTCATCAATTCCGTTGTCCACGACCTCGTACACCATATGGTGCAGACCCGAGCCATCATCCGTATCCCCGATATACATGCCGGGGCGCTTGCGAACAGCTTCCAACCCTTTGAGAACTTTGATGGAATCAGCGCCGTATTCCTGTGGAGCCTGTGTGTCTTCGGACATTCAGTCAGTACCTATATTATTTTGGTAACTTATACGTTCTCTGGTGGGGAATGTCACGCGGTCCCCCAACATTTTGTGTTCCCAACCGTGCTTTCCAACCGTTTTGGAAACCGCTCTCCAACCGGTTACAATCGATCCAGATCGGCGGCGATATCTGCAGCAATCTGTTGCGCATCCACATCCTTGCGTTCCGCCGACAGCCGCAAGCCCAGAAGGTCAGACTGATACCGCGCCGCGAGACGATCCGGATCGCTCGACGCCCCGATCTCGCCACGTTGTTGGGCTTGTTGGAAAAGGGTCGAAAAACAAGTCATCATCTCGGCCAAATGCGTGCTGGCAAGGGCCGCAAGCTCATGATCTCTGGCCCAAAGCTCGGCATAGGTTTTGGCCAGCATACAGGCCTTGGCCGGTGCGCCCGATCCAGCCACAACAATGCCCGGCTGCGCCTTGAGCGCGCCAAGCGGCCCCAGATCATCCGCCAGCGCCATCAAACGCGCCACCCCCTCTTCGGCGTATTTCTCCAGCGCCAGCGCATACAGCGCATCCTTGGACCCAAAAGCCGCATAGAAACTTCCGGGCTTCAGCTTCAACTCCCGCTCCAGGTCTTTCAACGATGTCCCAGCCCAACCCTGTCGCCAGAAGATATCCCGCGCCTGCCCGATCAGCGCATCGCGGTCGTATGAGGGTTTGCGAGGCATCAGCGTCACCAATTTTTGAACGTTTGCTCAAATATATACTTGAGTGATCGCTCAAGAAAGCCTAAATACGACTCATCGCGCCAGAAACAGGAGTTTTGATATGGCAAATTTCCCCTCCCACGACCTCGAAACCGCCCCAGAAGGATCCAAACCGCTGCTGGAGAAATCGCAGGCCGCCTTTGGCCGTCTGCCCGGCCTGCACAAGGTGATGTCCGAAAGCCCGCAACATCTTGAGGCCTATCAGCTGCTGCACCACCTGTTCTTACAAACCGATTTCGACAACGACGAAAAAACCGTCGTCTGGCAGACCATCAACGTGGAAAACGAGTGCCACTACTGCGTTCCCGCCCATACCGGCATCGCCAAGATGATGAAGGTGTCGGATGATATCACCGAGGCGTTGCGCAATGAAACCCCGCTCCCTTCCGCCAAACTTGAAGCATTGCGCAGCTTTACCCTGCAACTGATGCAGAGCCGCGGCAATGTCACAGACGCGCAGCTGCAGGCCTTCTTTGACGCAGGTTACTCTCATCGGGCAGTTCTGGACGTGGTGTTGGGGCTGGCGCAGAAAACCATGTCGAATTACGTCAACCACATGGCACAAACCCCGGTCGACGAAGTGATGCGCGGCTTCCTGTGGGAACGCAAAGTCGGCGAGCCTGCCTAAGCCACGACCGAGCCTTCACCGCTGTCAGTGACAGTCAGCGTCTGGGCCCGACCCTCCAATTCTTCAAACAGCTCAGGCCCGGTGCCCGTCATCCAGGCCTGAGCGCCCAGCGCGCAAATCTCGTCATAGAGCGCCGCACGTCGCTCGGCATCGAGATGGGCCGCCACCTCGTCCAGCAGCACGATCGGCGGGGCGCCGACCATCCCCGCCAAAGCCCGCGCATTCGACAGGATCAACGAGACCAGCAGCGCCTTCTGTTCTCCGGTCGAGCAATCCTTGGCAGGTACGCCCTTGGCCGCAAAGACGCCAAATAAATCCGACCGATGCGGCCCCACCAACGTGCGCCCCGCCGCCAGGTCCCGAAACCGGCTTTCATTCAACGCCTCGCGCAAGTCGCCCGCAGTCTCCGGCATCGCACCCTCAGACTGCACCAACTCTAGCTCGGCAGAGGGAAACGCCGTTTCCGCCTGATCCTGCGCCGTACGCAAATGCTCCAACGCCGCCAAACGGGACGCATGAATGCGATGCCCCATCTCGGCCATCTGCCCCTCTAGCGCAGCATACCAATGCGCATCCCGCACCTGCTCTTTCAGCAGGCGGTTGCGTTCGCGCATGGATTTTTCATAAGTCAGAGATGCCTCGGCGTGCGACGGATCAAAGCTCAGCGCGATGCGGTCCAGAAACCGCCGCCGCCCCTCCGCCCCCTCAATCCAGAGCCGGTCCATTGACGGGATCAGCCAGACCACCCGCGCAAGCTTGCCCAGATCAATCTGACTCGCGGCCTTGTCATCAATCCGAACCTGACGCGCCGCGCCACCTTCGGACCATGTCTCGATCTCATACCGCCCGCCCTGCGCGCTCAGCAGGCCGGAAAGCTTCCAGCCCAAGGCCTCGGGCCGCCGGGTCATCTCCGCCGCGCTGGCCCGCCGCATCCCGCGACCGGGCGAAAACAACGACACCGCTTCAAGAATGTTGGTCTTCCCGGCCCCGTTTGGCCCATGGAGCGCCACCGGTCGCCCGTCCAAGGACAACCGCGCCAGCTTATGAGACCGAAAATGCGAGACCGTAAGCTCGGTCAGGGCCAATCCCATGACCCCTCCCTTCATCTTTTCAAAAATACTCCCGTCCCTCTGCCCGGCAGGCGGCTTTGCCGCCGTTAGGGGAGGCATCGCGCGTCAGCGCGATCAGACGCGCATCGGCATGACAACGTAAACCGCGCTCTGATCATTGCCTTCGCGCATCAGGGTCGGGTCACCTGCGGAATTGAACAGAAATACCGCATTCTCACGATCCACCTGAGATGCAATCTCCAACAGGTATTTTGCGTTGAACCCGATCTCCAGCCGCTCGTCACCATAAGCAACAGCCAGCTCTTCTTCGGCGGCGCCACTGTCGGGCGCATTGACCGACAGCACCAGCTTGTCCGCATCCAGTTGCAGCTTTACCGCTCGCGACCGCTCGGAGGACACGGTCGCAACCCGATCCACGGCCTGAGCGAACTCAGCCGCATCCACTTCCAGCTGACGCGTGTTCCCTTGCGGAATAACGCGTGTATAGTCCGGAAACGTGCCATCGATCACCTTGGACGTCAGCGTTATGTCAGGCGTCGCGAACCGCACCTTGGTTTCGCTGACCGAAACCGCGATCTCCATCTCGTCATCATCCAGCAGCTTACGCAATTCACCCACGGTTTTGCGGGGGACAATAACACCCGGCATGCCTGTTGCGCCTTCCGGCAAATCGGCATCGATACGCGCCAAACGGTGGCCATCCGTGGCCACACAGCGCAGTACTTTTCCGCCATCTGATCCGTCAGCCACATGCATATAGACGCCATTCAGATAGTACCGCGTCTCTTCTGTCGAAATGGCAAATTTGGATTTGTCAAACAGCCGCCGAAGCAGCGCAGCAGACGCTTTGAAATTCGACTGGTATTCCGAGGAGGCCATGACCGGGAAATCCTCTTTCGGCAAGGTCGCCAACGAAAAATTCGACCGCCCGGCCTCGACCGTCAGACGCCCTGCCGCACTGTCCGCGGTCAGGGTGACCAGCGCACCGTCCGGCAACTTGCGGACGATTTCATGCAACGTGGTCGCAGCCACCGTTGTTGCACCAGCCTTTTCCACCTGTGCCGGGGCCTTGTCCACCACTTCGATATCCAGATCGGTGGCGCGGAACTGAGCCTGATCGCCTTCGGCCTCGATCAAAACGTTGGCAAGTATCGGGATCGTATTGCGACGTTCAACAACAGATTGGGCCTGCGAAACGGCCTTGAGAAGGGTGCCGCGTTCGATGCTGATCTTCATACCCTCAATTCCTTTGACTTTCGTGCCGAAATGGGCGGGACTGGCACGTTAGCGGCTCTGCCCCGAGGCACAAGGACTTTCTATCGATTTCTCAGCCGGATTGACCGGTGCGTCAAGGGTCGCGTGGTCTATCTGACACAGATCACTGCAGATTGTGGACGATAGCGCACAAGCGAACGCCCCAGACCTGTCGGCCCGGGGCATAGCAAAAACACCCGACTAAAAACTCAGGCTTCGAGAGCGCGACGCAGAATCTCGACATCCTCCGCAATCTGGCCATCTGTCAGCTTCAGCTCTTCAATGCGTTTAACGCCGTGCATGACCGTCGTATGGTCACGGCCACCGAACCGCCGACCGATCTCGGGCAACGACCGGCTGGTCAACTGCTTGCACAGATACATCGCGATCTGACGCGGGCGGGCATAAGAGCGCAGCCGCTTGGGGCCGACGATGTCCGACAGACGGATATTGTAGTACTCGGACACTTTGCGCTGAATCTCCTCGACCGTGATCTTGCGCTCGGACATACGCAGCACATCCGCCAGGCAATCCTGAGTCAGCTCCATGTCGATCTCGCGCCCCACCAGCGAGGCAAAGGCAAACAACCGGGTCAGAGCCCCCTCAAGCACCCGCACATTGGTCGAGATACGCTGCGCGAGAAATTCCAGAACGCCATCCGCGATGCTGAGGTCCGGATAGGTGGCGCTGTAGTGCTGCACCTTGTTTTGCAGGATACCCAACCGCAGCTCATAATCGGTGGGGTGCAGGTCGACCACAAGGCCACATTGCAAGCGGGACTTCACGCGATCTTCCAGATCCTTGATCTCACCCGGCGCACGGTCGGCAGAAATAATGATCTGCTTGTTCTGATCCACAAGCGCGTTGAACGTATGAAAGAACTCTTCCTGCGTGGAATCTTTGCCTGCGATGAATTGCACGTCATCCACCATCAGCACATCGACCGACCGGAACAGGTGTTTGAAATCCATCATCCGGCGTTCACGCAGGGCCTGCACAAAGCGGTACATGAATTGCTCTGCCGACAGATACAGAACATTCAGTTCGGGATGCTTGGTCTTCAATTCCCACGCGATGGCGTGCATCAGGTGGGTTTTACCCAGACCGACACCGCCATACAGCACCAGCGGATTGAATGTGACCGGACCGCCCTCGGACACACGGCGGGCTGCGGCATGGGCCAATTCATTGGGCTTACCCACAACGAAACTGTCAAAGGTAAAACGCGCATCCAAAGGCGCCGCCTGAAGCGATTCCAGCGCACTCGCGCCTGTATCGGCTGCCACAGCAGGGCTCGGTTCTGTGACAGAGTCCTGCACAGGCGCGCGTGTGGCGGCAGGGCGCGCCGAGGAGTTGGCCGCCGTGCGAAACGCCAATCGTTGCACGGTTTCACCGGATGTTTTCAGCTCATAGAGAATATGGTCGGCAAAGTTCTGACTGACGTAATTGCCCATAAAGTTCGTCGGCGCAGAAAACACCGCCACCCCGTCCTGAAGCTCTTTGAACTCCAGAGGTTCGATCCAGGTGGTGTAATTGTTTTGTCCAACGGCCTTGATCAACTTGCTTCGCAGTTGTCCCCATTTCTCTTGTGTCATCCAGCGCCTCACGCATCCCATTCTTTATTGGCCCTTCGGCCTTATTCAATATGGCCCGGTTTCCCGGGTGTATGACGTTCACGCACAAGGGTACCGTTTCGCCAGACCAATGGTCTGGCGGGTACAACTTGGAAATTCAGCACACTGCAGCGCAGACATCGTCCCGCAACAAGACATGTCCCGAAAAGCCGGGCCACAGGTCCAAATCCCAATTTCCGACAGGGCTCGGGTATCCGGGCAGCCCGGTACCTTTTGCAGGTCGCCAGCCGGCTCGAAAGCCAGCGAACGAACATTCGTCTCCGGATCAACTGATGCCCGTCAGTTGGAACGCAGAAACCGCCTGTCCCCCCAAGCGAGTGAATCGCTGATATCAGTGGTAACAACAGGTCGGCGGTTGCGGCAACGAAACTCTGATATTGACTCGTGTCTGGACCCGAAAGAATCTCTCGGTTTCGTGAAGGCGCGACTTTCCGGCAACATTAGAAAAGGCGCCGCACGGGGCGACGCCTTTCAAAATAATTCAGCTTTGCTGACGTGACCATGGGTCACGTACTGCTTAGCCCAGCGCTTTGACGCGGGCCGACAGGCGCGACATTTTGCGGGCTGCGGTGTTCTTGTGGAAGACACCTTTGGTGACGCCGCGCATCAGCTCGGGCTGAGCGGCGCGCAGGGCTGCGGTGGCCGCGTCCTTGTCGCCGGATGCGATCGCTTCTTCAACTTTACGCAGATAGGTGCGGATGCGCGAACGGCGCGCTTTGTTTACGGCGAAACGCTTTTCGTTCTGACGGGCGCGTTTCTTTGCCTGGGGCGAATTTGCCATGTGTCTCTGACCTTTGTTCGGTACGGTTATCTTGGGTTGCGCGCCACGGGAATTATCCGCACCGGATCAGAAATCACGAGTGTGAGTCGGGCCAGGCGGGCCGCACGCGCATGTATGACGGCGCTTACTATCCAAGTTGTGCGGGTTTGCCAAGCGGAATCTTGACTGTGCGGATCCGGCAAGAAAAAGGCGGGCAAAAGCCCGCCCGGTTGCCCCTCGTGAAGGCCGCTTACTTGTCGCGGAACTGCGCGGCGCGTTTTTCCAGAAACGCGGCCATGCCCTCTTTCTGATCCTCGGTGGCGAACATCGAATGGAACACGCGCCGTTCGAACAGCATGCCCTCGCTCAGCGGCAGCTCATAGCTGCGGTTCACCGCCTCTTTTGCCGCCAGGGTCGAGATCTGGGATTTCTCCGCAATCTTCTGGGCGGCACCGGTCGCCTCTTCGATCAGTTTCTTGGCGGGGACCACACGGCTGACCAGCCCGGCACGTTCAGCTTCTTCAGCATCCATAAAACGCCCGGTCAGGTTCATGTCCATCGATTTGGACTTGCCCACGAAACGGGTCAGGCGCTGGCTGCCACCCAGCCCGGCAATGACGCCCAGATTGATCTCGGGCTGACCGAACTTGGCGGTATCGGCGGCGATGATGAAGTCGCACAACATCGCCAACTCGCACCCGCCACCCAGCGCATAGCCTGCCACGGCCGCAATGATCGGCTTGCGAATGGCCGAGATGCGATCATTGGCATCCGCGAACAGGTTGATGTCGAAGACGTCAACAAAGCTCATCTCGGACATCTCTTTGATATCCGCGCCAGCAGCGAAAGCCTTTTCCGAGCCGGTGATGACGATGCAGCGCACCTTGTCGTTCTTGTCGGCATCCTCCAACGCCTCGCACAGCTCACCCAGCAGCTGGGTGTTCAGCGCATTCATTGCGTCGGGTCTGTCGAGTTTGATGAGGGCGACGTGGTCTTCAATTTCGACGATGATCGTCTCAAAAGCCATGAGGTGTAAGCTTCCGGTTGTTCCGTTCAGATACGATTCATTATCACGCGCAAAAGCTGGATCAAGCTATCTTTGGCATTGCGCACAGTAGAAGGATGAGCGACCGGACTGGGTGATTCTCTTGATCGACGCGCCGCATCCTTCGGTCCGGCAGGGCTCGCCTTCGCGCCCGTAGACGTCGAAGCTGTGCTGAAAATATCCAAGTTCTCCATCGGCTTGACGGAAATCCCTCAGCGACGATCCTCCGGCCTCGATGGCATCCTGCAGCACCTGCCGGATGATCGGCACAAGTGCCGCAACGCGCGGCGCAGAAATCTGCCCCGCCTTGCGACGTGGCGACACCTTGCCGCGATAAAGCGCCTCGCAAACGTAGATATTGCCCAGACCGGCAACGATTCCCTGATCCAGAAGCGCCGATTTGATCGGGGAGTTCTTGCCTTTGAACGCATCGATCAGGTGTTGTTCATGAAAGTCGTTCCCCAAAGGCTCCGGCCCCAAGACCGAGAGCAGCTTGTGCTGCTCAGCCGTGGCTGTGGGAAGCAAATCCATCGCTCCGAACCGGCGTGGATCGTTGAAGGTGACGCGCGCACCGTTAGCCATGTGGAACACCACATGGTCATGCTTTTGCGCCGCCGGATGATCATGCACGAACTGCCCCAGAGGGTCACCAGACACCGTCATCCGCCCGGACATGCCCAGATGGATCAAAAGGGTTTCACCGCTGCTGAGATCGGCCAAGATGTATTTCGACCGCCGCCGCAGCCGCTGAACCTGCTGCCCGGTCAGCCGCTCGGCCATCCGCGCGGGAAAGGGCCAGCGCAGATCGGGCCGGTTCACATCTGCCCGTTCGATCACCACCCCCTCCATCGCCGGGGACAGGCCGCGTCTTACTGTCTCGACCTCGGGCAATTCGGGCATTAGATGGCTCCTATTCCAAAGGGCCGCATTGTGCCCGCCTCTCTTGGCCCTATAACAGAGGCGAAATTCGACGAACGGCAAGGCAAATGTCCGACAACAGCGACAAGACCACTCATTTCGGGTTCGAAACCGTGCGCGAGGCTGAAAAGGCCGGGCGCGTGCAGGGCGTATTCAACTCGGTCGCCTCGAAATACGACGTGATGAACGATGTCATGTCGATGGGCATCCACCGGGTCTGGAAAGACGCGATGATGGACTGGTTGGCCCCGCGCCCCGGGCAGCGTCTGCTGGATGTGGCGGGCGGCACCGGAGACATCTCCTTTCGCTTCCTCAAACGAGCAGGCCACGGCCACGCCACCGTTCTGGACCTGACCGAGCCGATGCTGGTCGAAGGCCGCCAACGGGCTGAGGCCGACCAGATGGCCGACAGCCTGAACTGGGTGGTGGGCGACGCGATGGCCCTGCCGTTCGAGGACAACACATTCGACGTCTACACAATCTCCTTCGGCATCCGGAACGTGACTCGCCCGCAAGAGGCGCTGAACGAGGCTTACCGTGTGCTGAAACCCGGTGGCCGCCTGATGGTGCTGGAATTCAGCCAGCTGCCCAATGACGGGTTGCAGAAACTTTACGACCTCTACAGCTTCAACGTCATCCCGCGCATGGGCAAGCTGATCGCCAACGATTACGACAGCTATCAGTATCTGGTCGAGTCGATCCGCAACTTCCCCGATCAGGACACTTTCCTGTCGATGGTCCGCACCGCCGGATTCGAAAACGCCAAATACCGCAACCTGAGCATGGGCATCGCCGCGCTGCATTCCGGCTGGAAAATCTAGATGCGTGGCCCTCACAACATCATCCGCCTGATACGCACGGGTGCCACTTTGGAGCGCACCGGTGCCATGAACGTGGTGCTGGACGCGTTCGAAGCGCCCCGCACCCTGCGCATCGTGGCGCATAGCTTGGGCAAACCCTTCCAATGGCTCGGCTACAAGGGCGACCCCGAGATGCCGCCCGCAACCCGCGCGCTGACCGCGCTGGGACCGGCCTATATCAAATTCGGTCAGGTGCTCTCGACCCGCCCCGATGTGGTCGGCGACGAACTGGCCGCGCAATTGCGTGTGCTGCAGGACAAACTGCCGCCCTTCTCGAAGGCCGAAGCCATGGCAGAGGTCGAACGGGAGCTAGGCCAACCGGTGTCAGAAATCTTCAGCGATTTCAGCGAACCCATCGCCGCCGCCTCAATCGCACAGGTCCACAAGGCCAAGCTAACCAGCACAGGCGAGGATGTCGCCGTCAAAGTCCTGCGCCCCGGCATCGAGCGTGCCTTCCGCAAGGACGTCGACGCCTTTTATTTCGCTGCTCGCATCGTTTCCCTCTGCGCCCCCGGCGCACGCCGCCTGCGCCCGATGGAGGTGATCGAGCATTTCGACGGCGTAGTGCGCGGCGAGCTTGACCTGCGTCTGGAAAGCGCCGCCGCCTCGGAATACGCCGCCAACACCAAGGACGACGCAGGCTTCTGGCTGCCCCCCGTGGTCTGGTCCCTGTCCGCGCGCCGCGTCATGACGCTCAGCTGGGCGGACGGCATTCCACTGGGCGACAACGATGCACTGGACGCCGCCGGCCACAACCGCCGCGATCTGGCGGAACGCGTCCTGCGCCTGTTCCTGCTGCATGCCCTGCGCGATGGCTATTTCCACGCCGACATGCATCAGGGCAACCTCAAGGTCGCCGCGAACGGAGACATCATCGCCTATGACTATGGCATCATGGGCCATATCGACGAATATACCCGCCGGGTCTATGCCGAGATCCTCTTCGGCTTCATCCGCCGCGACTATAAACGTGTGGCCGAGGTGCATTTCGAAGCCGGTTACGTCCCCGCCAATCAAGACGTGGACGAATTCGCCCGCGCCCTGCGCGCCGTGGGAGAGCCGATCTTCGGCATGGATGCCACCCACATCTCGATGGGCCGCCTGCTGAACTACCTGTTCGAGGTTACCGAACGCTTCGGCATGGAAACCCGCACAGAACTGATCCTGCTGCAACGCACGATGGTGGTGGTCGAAGGCGTCGCGCGCTCGCTTGACCCTCACATGAACATCTGGGAAGTCGCTCGCCCGGTCGTCGAGGACTACATCAAGAAATCCATCGGCCCCCGCGCGGCCCTGCACGATCTGGGCAAAACCGCGCTGGTCCTGGCCCGCTTCGGCCCTCGTCTGCCCGGGTTGGTCGAAAGCGCCTTGATTTCCCAAACCTTGAAGGATGAGCCCCAAGGCGCCCGACTGTCGCAAGTGATATGGCCTGCCGCCATAGGCGCCCTGGTCGGCGCCACAGTCACGGCCCTGCTTGTCGCTCTCAGTTAATCACAAGCCCGCAGCTTCATCTGGCCAAAAATATCCTCGGGGGGAATCGCGCCACCAGGCGCGATGGGGGGCGGACAGCCCCCCCGTTACCCGATCCCGGATCAGAGCCGCTCGATAGCGATTGCGATGCCCTGACCACCACCTATGCACATGGTGACCAGCCCTTTGGAGCCACCGGTGCGTTCAAGTTCGTACAGCGCTTTCAGCGTGATAATGGCACCGGTCGCGCCGACCGGATGACCCAGAGCAATTGCGCCCCCATTGGGGTTCACTCTGGCTGCGTCAAGACCCAATTCCTTGTTCACCGCCAACGCCTGCGCCGCAAAGGCTTCATTGCTTTCAATCACGTCAAAATCCGAAATCGACAAGCCAGTCTTGGCCAACAGGTTCTGAACTGCCGGAACGGGCCCGATCCCCATCACCTCGGGGCGTACACCGGCATGAGCATAACCCAGAATGCGTGCCTTGGGCTTTAAACCTGCCTTTTCGGCCGCATCCGCAGTCGCCAAAACCATCGCCGCCGCACCATCATTGATTCCCGAGGCATTGCCCGCTGTCACGCGACCCTCTTTCTTGAAGACCGGGCGCAGACCGGCCAGCACCTCTGCGGTGGTCGCTTTGGGGTGCTCATCCACCATGAAATCGACCATGTCGCGCTTGACCTTGACCTGAACCGGCGTGATCTGGCTTTGGAAATACCCCGCCTCGATCGCCGCCGCGGCCCGAGTCTGGCTGACCACAGCAAACTCATCCATCTGCTCACGGGTAATCTGATGCTCATCCGCCACGTTTTCGGCTGTGACACCCATATGCCCCGTCCCAAACGGGCAGTTCAGGGCACCGACCATCATGTCCAGCGATTTGATATCGCCCATCTTTGCGCCCCAGCGTGCCTGCTGCATGATGTAAGGTCCGCGCGACATGCTTTCCGCACCGCCAGCAAGAGCGAAATCCGCATCCCCCAGCATCAGAGACTGCGTTGCCGAAACAATCGCCTGCGCCCCGGACCCGCACAGGCGGTTCACATTCATCGCGGGTGTCTCATCAGGTATACCGGCCTGTTTTGCCGCTGCCCGCGACAGGTACATGTCGCGCGGCTCGGTGTTGATGACATGACCGAAGACAACATGCCCGATCTGACCGCCTTCGACCCCGGACCGCTCCAGCGCCGCCTCGGTGGCAACAGTCGCCAGATCAATAGGTGCAGTGGATGCCAAAGCGCCGCCAAATGTTCCGATGGCGGTCCGTGCACCGTCCAGAATCACTACGTCAGTCATGTCTTACTCCTCCTGAATTTGCGCGCATTATGCACTTGCAGCATAAGTTGCATATTGGACTCTCTGTCACGCCCGGAATTGACAAACCGGTGCGCCTCGCACATGTGTTTTCCGTCATGACGGAAAACACAGACGATATCCTGAACCGCTTGCCCGCCCGCCTGAAAGAGGCCCGTCGCGCAAAGGGGCTGTCATTAGAAGCTGTTGCCAACCTCAGCGGCGTGTCTCGTTCAATGGTCAGTCAGATCGAGCGCGGCGAGAGCAGCCCGACCATCTCGACCCTGTGGAACCTGACCCGCGCCTTGCAGGTGGATTTCGCGGGTCTGCTCGAAGACTCAAAATCCACAGATCGGATCGAGGTATTGCAAAAATCCGAAGTGCCCAGCATCGACAATATGGGCCAGAGATGCAGGATCCGCATCCTGTCGCCACCCGAAGAAGCGGGCGGGCACGAGGTCTATGACATTCAGTTCGACGCTGGCGGTGCTTTGAACAGTCAACCTCATGCCCGTGGCGCGCGCGAACAACTGACTGTGCTGGAAGGGTCGGTTCGCGTCACATCCGGAACTGCGGTCTCTGAACTTGGCCACGGTGACACCGCCCGCTATGCTGCGGACATCGCTCATTCCATATCCGCCGCCGAACCGGCGCGGGTCTTCCTGATCGTCAAGAACGCCTGACATACGTAAAAAATCCATCTTCACGGATATTTTTCCTTCATACTGTAATTCCCCTATTTGGGAATTACCTCCGTTATGTTAGATGCACGACTCAGGTAAACGGAGGCCGCCATGGCAGATGCATTCCTGTCCCATATCTCGGACACACTCGCGCAGATCGAATCCGAGGGTCTTTACAAACGCGAACGAATGATCACCTCGCCTCAGGGCGGAGAGATCACAGTGGGCGACCGGCAGGTCATCAACCTGTGCGCCAACAACTATCTGGGATTGGCCGACCACCCGGCGTTGATCGACGCCGCCAAGGGTGCGATGGAACCCAAGGGCTTCGGCATGGCCTCGGTTCGTTTCATCTGCGGCACTCAGGACATTCATCGAGAGTTGGAACAGCGCTTGGCAAAGTTTCTGAACAAGGACGACGCGATCCTGTTCGCCGCCTGTTTCGACGCCAATGGCGGGTTGTTCGAACCGCTTCTGGGACCCGAAGACGCCATCATATCGGACAGCCTGAACCACGCCTCGATCATCGACGGGGTACGGTTGTGCAAAGCCAAGCGCTATCGCTATCTGAACAACGACATGAACGATCTCGAAGCCTGGCTGAAACAGGCGCGCGAGGACGGCGCGCGGCACATCATGATCGCCACTGATGGCGTTTTCTCGATGGATGGCTATCTGGCCAACCTGCCAAAAATCCGCGAGTTGGCCGACAAATACGACGCCATCGTCATGGTGGATGATTGCCACGCCACCGGCTTCATGGGGCCGCGCGGCGCGGGCACGCCGGATCATTTCGACGTCGATGTGGACATTCTGACGGGAACTTTGGGCAAGGCATTGGGCGGAGCCATCGGCGGCTACATCGCCGGACCTCAGCCAGTAATCGACCTGCTGCGGCAGCGGGCGCGGCCCTACCTGTTCTCGAATTCGCTGCCGCCATCCATCGTCGCAGCCGGATTGGAAGCGATCCGACTGGTGGAAGAGGGCAACATGCTGCGCGCGCAACTGTTCGGCAACGCCAAATACTGGCGCGCCGGGTTGGAGAAACTGGGCTTTGACCTGCTTCCAGGTGAGCACCCGATCATCCCGGTGATGCTTGGCGAGGCGCAACTGGCGCAGGACATGGCCGCCAAATTGTTTGAGGAAGGTGTCTATGTCTCGGGCTTTTTCTTCCCCGTGGTCCCGCGCGGACAGGCGCGGATCAGAACCCAGATGAACGCCGCCCTGACGCGTAACGAGTTGGACCGTGCGCTGGCCGCGTTCGGCAAGGTCGGCAAAGACCTGGGTGTGATCGCATGATCTTGCCGTCCGTCATCGACGCGATTGGCAACACGCCCCTCGTCGATCTTACCCGTATTTGCCAACGTCTCGATCTGGACGGGCGCATTCTGGCCAAGCTGGACTATCTGTTGCCCGGTTTCTCCAAAAAGGACCGCGCCGCTAAATCCGTAATTGAACTGGCCCGCGCGGATGGCACGTTGTCGCCCGGCCAGACGGTGGTCGAGCTGACATCGGGCAATATGGGCACCGGGCTGGCGATTGTCTGCGGCATTCTGGGACACCCGTTCGTGGCAGTGATGAGCGCAGGCAACTCGGTCGAGCGTACGCGCATGATGCGCGCCCTCGGGGCCGAGGTTGTCATCGTTCCGCAAGCCGAAGGCAGCAAACCCGGCGAAGTCTCGGGGGTCGATCTGGCTTTGGTCGACGCCGCCGCACAGCGTATCACGACCGAACGCCGGGCGTTTCGCGCCGATCAGTTCGGTCACGCAGGAAACCCGAAGGCGCATGCCGCCGGTACGGGGCCTGAGATCTGGGAACAGTCCGGTGGCAGCGTCACATCCTTTTGCGACTTTGCCGGGTCCGGCGGTACGCTAGCCGGAGCGGCCGCTTATCTGACCCCCCTTGGCGTGCGCTGTTATGCTGTCGAACCTGAAGGCGCACGCGCATTGGCCGGAGAAACCATCAGTACCCCCGATCATCCCATCCAGGGCGGTGGATATGCTATGGGAGACCTTGTTCATCTGAACAGAACCACGTTGGCTGGCCATATGTCGGTGTCCGGCGACGCCGCGCGCGAAGGTGCCCGGTTGCTGGCCCGGGCCGAGGGGATATTCGCGGGGTATTCCGCAGGCGCCAATCTTTCCGCAGCCATCGATCTTCTGCGCGGACCCGAAAAAGGCGGCTGCGTCGCCATTGTAATGTGTGACAGCGGGCTGAAATACCTGTCCACCGATTTGTGGGAGTGATCTGATGCGACCCAACACCATGAAAGCCCTTGAAAAATCTCATCCCAAAGAGGGGTTGTGGATGATTCAGGCCCCGGTCCCGGAAATCGGACCCGACGAGGTTCTGATCCGCATCCATAAAACCGGCATCTGCGGCACCGATATTCATATCTGGAACTGGGACGAGTGGGCCGCCGCGACGGTCCCGGTGCCGACGATCACCGGGCACGAATTCGCCGGGGAGATCGTCGAAATGGGCCGCAACGTGACCGGGCTTGAGATCGGCCAGCGGTGTTCCGGCGAGGGGCACCTGATCACCAATGACAGCCGTCAGAGCCGGGCGGGCAAGTTCCATCTCGATCCCGGCACGCGCGGGATCGGGGTCAATGAACAGGGCGCGTTTGCGCAATACCTGAAACTGCCCGCCTTCAACGTTGTACCGCTGCCCGACGATATCCCCGACGAGATCGGAGCCATCCTCGATCCACTGGGCAACGCCGTGCACACCGCGCTCAGCTTTGATCTGCTGGGCGAGGATGTGCTGATCACCGGCGCCGGCCCCATCGGCATCATGGCCGCCGCCGTCGCTCGCCACGCTGGGGCGCGGCATGTGGTGATCACGGACATCAACCCGGACCGCCTGTCGCTAGCCGAGCATGTGGTGCCAACCGTGCGCACGGTCGATGTTTCGAAAGAAGACCTGCAGGACGTCATCGTCGCGTTGGGTATGTCGCAGGGTTTTGATGTGGGGCTTGAGATGTCGGGCTCTCAGGCCGCACTGGACCAGATGGTCGAGGCGTTGGTAATGGGCGGCAAAATCGCGCTGCTGGGCATTCCGCCGGGCAAATCCCCGGTCGACTGGTCGCGCATCGTGTTCAAGGCGATCACCATCAAAGGCGTCTACGGGCGCGAGATGTTCGAGACCTGGTACAAGATGATCGCCATGTTGCAAAATGGTCTGGACGTCACCCGCGTGATCACGCACCGTTTCGGGGTCGACGATTTCGCACAGGGCTTTGCGGCAATGAAGTCCGGCCAATCCGGTAAGGTGGTGCTGGACTGGACGTAAGGCACTGGAAAGTTGCAAAAGCAGGCCATACACAGATGTAAACTGCACATCAAAGAGGCCACATGAGCGACAAGACAGACCGGTTTCTGGAACGCGGAATCGAGGATTCTCTGGTCACCGATTTCGCGGAAACGCACCGTAAAAGCTATGGCGATTTTCTTCAGCTCAAGACGCTGCTGAACCTGCAAAAGACCTTTCAGGATCCGGCGCAACCGGACGAGATGCTGTTCATCATCATCCATCAGGTCAGCGAGTTGTGGCTGAAACTGATGCATCACCAACTGGTCGAGGTGCGCCGCTTTCTGCAACAGGACGAGTTTGGCCCGGCGATGAAGAATCTCGACCGGATCAAGGCCATCCAGAGGCAATTGATCGCCGCATGGGAAACCTTGCTGACCATGACGCCGGCCGATTACATGACCTTTCGGCAGGCGCTGGGCAATTCCTCGGGTTTCCAAAGCTATGGCTACCGTCAGATCGAATTCATTCTGGGCAACAAGGATGCCTCGACCCTGAAAGTGCACGAGCATGACCCTGAAATTATGGGTCTGCTGAACGCCGCGCTGACCAAACCCTCGCTTTATGACGAGGTGCTGCACATGTTGGCGCGACAGGGTTTCGATGTACCTCAGGACCTTCTTGAACGCGACTATGCCATGCCCTATTCCGGCGATCCGCGGATTGTGAAAATCTGGGTCGAGGTGTTCCGCAACACCGGGAAATACTGGGACCTCTATGCGCTGGCAGAAAAGCTGATGGACGTCGAGTCGCTGTTCCAGCGTTGGCGCTTCGATCACGTCACAGCGGTCGAACGGGTGATCGGCAATCAACCCGGCACCGGAGGGTCCAGCGGCGTGTCTTTCCTGCGCAAAGCCTTGGATTTGCGCTTTTTCCATGATCTGTACGACATGCGCACTGAACTGATGTATTCCGAACAGGAGTAAGCCATGTTGTATCGGGGTTTCACGCAGGATGAACTGGATCGGGAATACTCTCCCCGATCGATGATTGGCGGCGATCTGACACCCTATGTTGAAAGTTACGCCGCGCTGAGTGCACAACACCGGGCGCAGATGAAATGCCGCGAAAATCTGGCGTATGGCGACGGTCCGGCACAAGTTCTGGATTTCTTTCCTGCAAAGGGCGCTGGCGCGCCGTTGCATGTGTTTATCCACGGCGGGTACTGGCAGGCCCTCAGTCAGCGGGAATCGGCGATGGTCGCCCCCGCCATTATCGAGGCGGAACAGTCCTTTGCCACACTGAACTACACGCTCGCCCCGAATGCGCGCATCGGCGACATGATTGCGGAATGCCGCAAGGCCTTGTTGTGGCTGGCCGACAACGCGTTTGATTTAGGATTCGACCCGACCCGCATCACCCTGTCAGGCCACAGCGCAGGCGGACATCTGGCAAGTATGGTCATGGCGACTTCGGC
Source organism: Ruegeria sp. AL1 (assembly GCF_056540905.1). Taxonomy (NCBI): domain Bacteria; kingdom Pseudomonadati; phylum Pseudomonadota; class Alphaproteobacteria; order Rhodobacterales; family Roseobacteraceae; genus Ruegeria; species Ruegeria sp. AL1. Next base: position 78,079 of record NZ_JBQFXP010000013.1, on the reverse strand, counting down.
TGATGCGCTGGCCCGTGCTGGGCTGCGTGTGCGCGACGTTATCCTGATCAGCGGAGTATATGATCTGGAGCCAATCAGCCTGACGCCGGTGAACGATCCCTTGCAGCTGACTCCGGTCGAGATACATGATCTGTCCCCGATCCTGCACCTGCCCGCCCCCGGCCCACGATACCGGGTGACAGTCGCCGAGCGCGACACGCCCGAGTTTATCCGCCAAAGCCGGGACTACGCCGAGCTGCTGCGCAAAGGCGGGCATTCGGTTAGTTTCGATCTGCAAAAGGGAATGCAGCATTTCGACATCATCATGCATCCGGGCACGTTCCTGGCGGGATCGCAGTAGTCGGGGGTTTGACCTCGGACAAATCTGACCCTGGTTTCACAAACCGACTCAAGTCCTACGAACGTAGAGCCGTAGCATCCCCGGAAAATATCAGATTCGAGATCAAACTCCGGGGCAGCTTGCGATGCAACTGATATTTGCTTGCGTCAGAGGCAGTCTCGTAATTTGCACCCCTTCAAAGCCAGAAAAGTTAGTGTACACGATTCCGAGCATCAAACTGACGCAGCGCTTTCTTTACCTCGCGATTGCTCAAGACAGCTATGGCCGCCTTGTCAGCCAAGCTGATGATCATCGTTTTGGAATCATCGATACGTAGGACGAAAGGCCTGTTGTGACTTGCGCAGTGGATCGCCACATAGCGCTCTTTCCTTTCAGGGTCATTGTCGATCATCAGGTGCAGGGCGACAACATCTTGGGATGACAGATCAGGCGCCATGTCAAGCAAGAGCGCAGCGATCAGGCCCAGACGCTCTTTTCGTGCAAGTTCGCAATATTGGACTACGACTTCCTTCTTCAAATTGCGACCAGAGTTAAACAGTGCTAGTAGCTGCTCTTCTGTTTCCACGGTCTCTTTCGGCATTTTCGGGACAAGCAGAAACCTCTCGGCCACTTCTATCCCGTTGAAGACGATTTCTTCTCCCTGCTCGGTACGCACAGGGATACCCCAGATCACTGTTTGCTGGCCAAAAACGCTTGCAAAACTACCAGGACGCACACCAAGGAATAGGCCACCCGTAACCTCATATGCTACCTGTGCGTAGCCCGCGAGTTGAGCATTCTCAATCTTGGCCTGAAGGCCCACAGCTTCGCGGTCCCGAAAACGTTGACCTCGGGCTCCGTCCAGTTTCAGGAATTGTTCCAATTTCGCGGGGTAATCCCCATCCGGCACCACATGCACGCGCGGCTGAAGCCAGGCATTGATCCGTTTGTGGTAGTCCGAATAGGACGCAAAAAACCGGGAATCCAGCGCTTCCAAGACGGCGCCTTCCATCTCTGGGGCTTCGATAAGCGCATCCAAACATGCCGCCAGCTCCGACAGGCCTGCGTTTTTCAAGCCATTCTGCGCATAAGCCAGCGTCATAGGGTCCATCTGTGAATTGTGCCGGAATTGGGAATGACCCCCATTGCATACCTGTGCGTAGTAATAGTCGGCATTGTATGCTTCTTGAGCCTCCTCCACGATCTCATTGGCGGAGTAGGCACCCCGATCACGCACGGCGTTCACCCAACTGACAACTGAGCCAACAAAAGCGTATTCTTTCGCGTCCTTTGCGAGCACAGATGCAGGAACAAATATCTCATGGCGGTGCTGGCGGGATTTGAAAAGATTGCGAAGCATCTCTTAGTCTTCCTAAACGAAACATTGAATCAAGTGGTGGTTCATCACCTATAGGGCGAATGAATTGTGGAGCGAATATGGCGGTAGCACAAAAAAGTGCGCCCGTTGGGCTCCAAGTCAACGGATGGAACAGGAAAGACTATCAAACCTGTAAAATACTGACTTTCAAACTAAATTTCGAAAATCAAAGGCCGTAAGGTTTCACAGCAAAAACAGCGGCCCAATTGAGCCGCTGCTTCCTGTTTAAATTTGAACCCGGGTCAGTCCAGCGTCCGGGTGACCTCTTCGCGTTCGAAAATCTCGATCACGTCGCCTTGGCGGATATCGTCGTAGTTCTCGAACGCCATACCGCATTCCTGACCCGACTGAACCTCGGCCACTTCGTCCTTGAAGCGCTTCAGCGTCTTCAGCGTGCCTTCGTGAATCACCACGTTGTCGCGCAGCAGGCGGACACCTGCGGAACGACGCGCCACACCTTCGGTGACCAGACAGCCAGCAACCTTGCCGACGCCAGTGACCTTGAAGACTTCGCGAATTTCGGCGTAACCGATGAACTTTTCGCGGATCTCGGCGCTCAGCAGGCCGGATGCGGCGGCTTTGACGTCGTCCACGAGGTCATAGATCACCGAGTAATAGCGAATCTCAACGCCCTTCTGGTTCGCTGTGTTCCGCGCCGAGGCGTTGGCACGGACGTTGAAGCCAAAGATCGGTGCGCCAGACGCTTCGGCCAGACCCACATCCGTTTCGGTAATCGCACCAACGCCCGAATGCAGCACGCGCACGCGCACTTCGTCATTGCCGATCTTCTCCATCGCCTGAACGATCGCTTCAGCAGAGCCCTGCACATCCGCTTTCATCAGAATCGGCAGCTCGGTGACGTTTTCGTCTTCCTTGGCCTTCTGCATCAACTGTTCAAGGGTGGTCGCGGCACCGGCGGCGGCGCGTTTGTCCTTGGCGGCTTGTTCGCGATACGCGGCAATCTCCCGGGCCTGCGCTTCGGTCTCGGTCACGTTCAGAACGTCACCGGCCTCGGGTGTACCATTCAGACCTAGAACCTCGACCGGAACGGAAGGCCCGGCTTCCTTAACGCGGTCACCCTTGTCGTTGATCAGCGCACGGACCTTACCGTATTGCTCACCCACAACGAAGATATCGCCCTGACGCAGCGTGCCGTTCTGAACCAGAACGGTGGCCACGGGACCGCGGCCCACATCCAGCTGCGCCTCAATCACGGCACCTTGGGCGGCGCGGTCGGGGTTGGCTTTCAGTTCCAGAATCTCGGCCTGCAGCGCGATGGCTTCCAGCAGTTCATCGAGACCTTGACCGGTGATGGCGGACACTTCGACGTCCTGAACCTCACCCGACATTTTCTCGACGATGACTTCGTGCTGCAGCAGATCGGTACGGACCTTGTCGGGATTCGCATCCGGCTTATCAACCTTGTTGATCGCCACGATCATCGGCACTCCGGCCGCCTTGGCGTGGTTGATCGCCTCGATCGTCTGCGGCATCACCGCATCGTCGGCAGCCACAACCAGAACCACGATATCCGTGACCTGCGCCCCGCGCGACCGCATCGACGTAAAGGCCGCGTGGCCCGGCGTGTCCAGGAAGGTCAGCGTGGTGCCGCCATCGGTTTTCACCTGATAGGCACCGATATGCTGGGTGATGCCACCGGCCTCGCCCGCCACAACGCGGGCGTCGCGGATCGCATCCAGCAGCGAGGTCTTACCGTGGTCAACGTGACCCATGATGGTGATGACCGGCGGACGCGGCTGCAGATCGTCTTCACTGTCTTCGACCTCTTTGATGACGTCTTCCACGTCCGAATCGGAGACGCGGGTCACCTTGTGGCCGAATTCTTCGATAATCAGTTCGGCGGTGTCTGCGTCGATGGTCTGGTTTTGCGTAACCATCATGCCCATTTGCATCAGCGATTTGACAACGTCAGCCACACGCTCGGCCATACGGTTGGCCAGTTCCGAAACCATGATCGCCTCGGGCAGCTGCACGTCGCGGATCACCTTTTCCCGCTCGACCGTGCCGCCCATGGCCTTCTGACGCGCACGCTCCTGCTTGCGCTTCATCGCGGCCATGGACCGCTGTCGATTGCCTTCCCCACCGGTGGCCTGACCCAGTGTCAGCTTGCCCGAGCGGCGGTTGTCGTCACGGCCCTTGCCACGACCACGCTGCTCACGCTCGCGATCCTGCTTGCGCGGGGTCGCTGCGGGGGCCGGTTTATTGGCTGGGGCGCGTGCGGCTTTAGGCTCTTCCGGCGCAGGGGCCGCAGCGGCACGTTTGGCAGCTTCTTCTGCCTCAACGCGCTTGCGTTCTTCTTCTTCGGCCTTGGCGCGGGCTTTTTCTTCAGCCTCGCGCTGCTCGCGCTCTTTGGCCTCTTGCTCGGCTCGACGACGGGCGCGTTCTTCTTCACGCGCCTTTTCTTCCGCCTCACGGGCGGCGGTCTCTTCGGCCTCACGCGCCTTGGCGGCTTGCAGGGCCTTCAGGCGGCGGTTCATCTCGGCGTCGGAAATCCCGGCAGGACGGCGCGACGGATCACCCGAAGGCGTTGCACCGCCGCTCGGCTTTCCGGCACCCGGCTTGGGGACCACCACGCGTTTGCGTTTGGTTTCCACCACGACATTCTTGGTGCGTCCGTGGCTGAAACTCTGTTTCACATTTCCGGGGCGTGCCCCGCCACGAAGACCCAATGTCTTTTTGCCGTCAGTATCGCTCATAAAGCTTCTTACCCTTCCGCGCGGCCCTTGCCGCCGTCATCCTTTTCGCGCAAGCCACGCAGGCGCTGCGCTTCCTCTACAACACGTTTGGCGAGTCCGCCAGAGGCCAAGGCCGCATGAATCACGGTTTGGCGCCCAAATGCTGCCCCAAGCTCGTCCGCAGTCAACCAGCCGATGTATTTGCCGAAGTGCGGCGTGCTGAGTTTCGACTTACCGCGCCCCGATCCATCGCTGGCCTGAATCAGCACGCTTGCTTCTTCCCGGTCCAGCCACGTCTTGACCTTTTCATACCCGGCAACCGCGTCACCGGACTTGCGCGCCAGGCTGAGCAATTCAACCACACGGCGCGCGATCTGTTTTTCGACCTCGTCGGTCAGGTCCTTCGACGCGCTCACCTGCGCCTTGAACCCGCGCGAGAACAGTTTCTTGCCAACGGCTTTGTCCAGCGCGGCGCGATCCGCCGCAACATAAACCCCGCGCCCCGGCAATTTCGCCGCGACATCCGGATAGACCTGACCATCCGGCCCCGTCACAAAGCGGATCAGCCCGAATTTGGGCTGAACCTCGCCCGTGGCGATGCACTTGCGCTCAGGGCCTTCCGACCGATCCTTATGGACGCCACCGCGACCCATGTCAGCCACCCGAGGCCTGAGATCAGGCCTCGACCTCCTCGTCGGTTGCTTCGCCGTCTTCTTCGGCCTGCTCCAGTTCGGCCGGATCAACCCAGCCCAACATGATGCGCGCCGTCATGACCAAGTCCTGAGCCTCTTCCAGCGTCACGCCGAAAGGTTCCAGAACACCATCATCCTTGATGCGCTCGCCATCAACTGTGGTCCAGCCGCCGGCCAGTTCCCAGTCGGCACAGGTTGCGAAGTCTTCCAGCGTCTTCACGTCGTCCTTGGCCAGCGCCTCTACCATCTGGGGCGTCAGGCCTTCAAAGTCAATAAGGCTGTCCTCGGCGCCCAATGCACGCGCCGCATCAAGCGCTGCTTTGGCCTGTGCTTCCAGGAATTCGCGCGCGCGGGTCTGCAACTCCTGCGCGGTGCCTTCGTCGACACCGTCGATGACCAGCAGTTCGTCGATCTCAACATAGGCCACCTCTTCGAGGTTGGTGAAGCCTTCCGAGACCAGCAGCTGGGCAAAGAACTCGTCCAGATCCAGCGTTTCCATGAACAGCTGGGTGCGGGCTTCGAATTCCTTCTGACGGCGCGCCGATTCTTCGGCCTCGGTCATGATGTCGATGTCCAGACCGGTCAACTGGCTGGCCAGACGAACGTTCTGACCGCGGCGGCCGATTGCCAGCGATAGCTGTTCCTCGGGCACCACAACTTCGATCTTGCCGGCCTCTTCGTCCAGAACCACCTTGGAGACCTCGGCGGGTTGCAGAGCGTTCACAAGGAAGGTCGGCTGATCTTCGTTCCATGGGATGATGTCGATTTTCTCACCTTGCAGCTCGTTCACGACAGCCTGCACGCGGCTGCCGCGCATACCAACGCAGGCACCGACGGGATCAATCGAGCCATCATAGGAAATCACGGCAATCTTCGCGCGCGAGCCGGGGTCACGGGCCACAGCCTTGACCTCGATGATGCCGTCATAGATTTCCGGCACTTCCATCTTGAACAGCTCGGCCATGAATTCCGGCGCGGTGCGCGACAGGAAGATCTGGTGGCCACGCACCTCGCGACGCACTTCCTTGATATACGCGCGCACGCGGTCATTCGGGCGATAGCTTTCGCGGCCGATCTTGTCATTGCGGCGCAGAACGGCCTCGGCCCCGCCCAGATCGACGATGACGTTGCCAAATTCCTCGCGCTTGACCGCACCGTTGATGATGGTGCCTGCGCGATCCTTGAATTCTTCGTACTGACGATCCCGCTCGGCTTCGCGAACCTTCTGCAGGATCACCTGCTTTGCGGATTGGGCGGCAATCCGGCCCATTTCGACCGGCGGGACTTCTTCCACGAAAACGTCACCGACCTCGGGGTTTTCCATGTACTGCTTGGCCTGTTCGACGGTGAACTCGGACTGGTAGTTCTCAAGCTCTTCATCCTCGACCACGGTGCGGACGCGGGTGAATGTCGCCTTACCGGTCTTCCGGTCGATGCTGACACGGATGTCCATTTCCGCGCCATAGCGGCTCTTGGCGGCTCGCGCGAGCGATTCCTCCATCGCTTCGACAACCAGACCGGGGTCGATCATCTTTTCGCGGGCCACGGCCTCGGCGGTCTGCAGCAGCTCCAGCTGGTTGGCTGAGGTGATTGCCATCAGTTCGTCTCCTCTTCGGACCCTTCGGTCTCAATCTCGTCGAAAGCGTTTTCGTTCAGGGCACCGGCGTCTTTGCGCTGGCGCAGCATTTCCTTGATCAGGTCATCGGTCAGGACCAGCTTGGCGTCGCTCAGCCAGTCGAATTGCAGACCGATGGTGATGGTCTCGTCCCCCTCGGGGATGTTGATCAGAACCTCGTCCCCTTCGATTCCGGCCAATTCGCCCTTGAAGCGGCGGCGGCCATCGATCAATTCAGCGGTTTCGATCTTGGCCTCATACCCTTCAAACGTCTCAAAGTCTTTGAGACGGGTCAAAGGCCGGTCGATACCGGGGCTGGATACTTCCAGCGTATAGGCGTCCAAGATCGGGTCCTCGACATCCAGCGTGGCACTGACCGCGTTGGAAATCTCGGCGCAATCGTCCACCTCGATACCGCCATCGGGCTTGTCCGCCATGATCTGCATCGTTGTGGTCTTGCCGCTCATCAGACGGATGCGTACAAGCTCATACCCCAGATCTTCGATCACGGGGGTGATAATCTCGGCCAGTCGCCGGTCGATGGCTGCTTTGGCTATCAGGTCGTTTGTCATTCGGGTCTCTACCCTGCTATCGGGCACAAAAAAACGGGCGCGCGGCCCGTCGAATTTTCCGGTGGAGCCTTGGACCAGAAGTCCAACGCGCCGCTGTTGCAGATGCATATACGCAGGAGTTCCCGAGTCTGCAACCCCCGGCGTAAAACGTGATCAAATCAGGCCAGCCACCACCTTTCCGCGATGCGCCCGTCATCCAGTGTCGCTTTGCCAATCTGCCGCGGCATACCGACATGCGCCGCCACGGCCAGCGCCATATCTGTCTGACTGGGGTGGTAGCGCAGACCGCGTTGATCTTTCAGACCATCCGCGTCAGGCAACGCCGCGACGTCCACATAACCATCGCGCAACGCCTCGGCCCGGACATGCGGATCGGGGATGACGATCACCTCGAAACGGTCCGCCCATCCGGCCTGCCCGGTCTTGTAATGATCCTCAACCCTGCGGCCCAGGAAATGACGCGAATCCTCGGCCCGTTCGACCTTGTAGCTGCCAGTGCCGTTGGCCTCGTGCAGCGGTGAGACGTCCTGTCCCGCGCGCGTGATAACAAACCGGCTGTCGGCCAGCAGGAAGGGCAGGCCCGGATTCGCCTCGGCGAGTTCCATACGGAAGCGGTTGGGGCCCAGTGCCTCGGCCCGGCCAACGTCGTGCAAAACGGCGATCACATCCTGAACATTCAAGGCAGCGCCATCATGGAACCGGGCATCGTCGCGCAGATCGAAACTCCAGACCCGCGCCCGTTCGTCGGTTTGCCAACCCGACGCAAGCTCTCCGCGCAGGGTACCGTCTGGCGCAATTTCGGTCAGGGTGTCAAACACCGCACCGCGCGCCACCCGGTCCAGACTGTCATCGCGCGGCACCGCCAGACGCAACGTGCCGCCTGTCTTGGGCGTATCCGCCAGCGAAGCCCCCGTGGCCGCCAGCAGTGCAGCGGCGGCACCCGAAGCAAACAGAGCACGGCGGTCGATCCGGGTCATGCGCTCTCCTCGGCTACACGGTCCATGATGCGGACCAGTTCGGCGCTGATGCCGGGTTCAGACAATGCGTGACCTGCATGGCGGACCATTTTAAGCTCGACATTCGGCCAACGCTCAGCCAGCGACCACGCGGCCTGAGGCGGGCAGATCATGTCATACCGGCCTTGCACGATATGTCCGGGGATATGGGCGATCCGATCCATCTGGTCCAGAATCTGACCGTCCTTTTCCAGAAACGCCTTGTTGGTGAAATAGTGATTCTCCAACCGCGCGAAGGTCCGCGCATATTCCCCCGGGCTTTCCCCCACCGACCCGTTCGTGTGGATCGAGGCCAGAGCGTTCTCCCAATGCGACCAGGCGCGGGCATAAAGAACCTCGGTTGCGCGGTCGCCGGAAAACAGGCGCTTGTGATACGCGGCGATGGTGTCGCCCATCTCGCCCTCAGACAGAAGCGAGGTGAACTTGGCCCATTGCTCGGGCCAGAACTTGCCCGCGCCGCCGCCATAGAACCAATCCAGCTCGGCCTGCGTGGCCAGAAACACGCCGCGCAGCACCAACCGGCTGACCCGGTCGGGATGCGTCTGCGCATAGATCAGGGCCAGCGTCGCGCCCCAGCTGCCGCCAAAGGCGATCCATTCGTCGATATCGAACAGGACCCGCAGCCGCTCAATATCCGCCACAAGATCCCATGTCGTGTTGTTCTCGACCGAGGCCGTGGGCCGCGACCGCCCGCAGCCGCGCTGATCGAACAGAATCACCCGGTAATGGCGCGGATCAAAATACCGCCGCATCGCCGGGCTGCAGCCACCCCCCGGCCCACCATGCAGAATCACCACCGGTATCCCATCAGGATTGCCGCATTGTTCCACATAGATACGATGCCCGTCGCCAACATCGACCATGCGCTGATCGAAAGGATCGATCGGCGGGTACAGATATTGAACTGCGCGCTTTTGGTCCGGGTACTTGTCCATTATGGCCCTATATAGTCCTTAAGACGTAAAAGAGCATACGGAGACAGGAATGCAAGCGCATCCGAACACGGTTGACCCGTCCGAGATCGCAAAATTTGAGGCGATGGCGGCGGAATGGTGGGATCCTCACGGGAAATTCAAGCCGCTGCACATGCTGAACCCCTGTCGTCTGGACTATATCACCCAGCAAATCGCGGGTGAGTTTGACCGCGACCTGACCGCTCCGAACCCCTTCGAGGGCCTGCGCCTGCTGGATATCGGCTGTGGCGGCGGGCTGCTGAGCGAACCGATGGCACGCTTGGGCGCGACGGTCGTGGGTGCTGACGCCGCCGAACGCAACCTACCCGTCGCCCGCATCCATGCGGAACAATCGGGCCTACAGATCGACTATCGCCACACCACCGCCGAGGATATGGCCGCCGCGGGTGAACAGTTTGATGTGGTGCTGAACATGGAGGTGGTCGAGCATGTGGCCGATCCACTTGGTTATCTCACCGCCACGCAACACTTGCTGAAACCCGGCGGGTTGCAGGTGTGTTCCACCATCAACCGCAACCCGAAATCCTATGCGATGGCCATTTTCGGGGCCGAGGTCGTCATGCGCTGGCTACCCCGCGGCACGCATGAGTGGAACAAGTTCATCACGCCCGATGAGCTGTTCGACCTGCTACGCCAAGCCGGGCTGGAGCCGGTGGACCGCAAGGGGTTCGTGTTCAACCCGATCCTCTGGAGTTGGTCGATCTCGGATCGGGATTTGAGCGTGAACTATGTGACGGCGAGTGTGAAACCCGCCTGAGGCTACTCCCCCTCCAACTGCAACCGCAAATCCCGCAGTACGGGCAACGTGCTGCGGACCCGCTCGAGCCCTAGCTCTCCGACCACTCGGTTGATCAGCGGCGCAATCGAAGAAATCGCCTGATCGCGCGCGCGGCGGCCGGCGGGGCTGATGGCGACCATCTTGCGGCGGGCATCGTCCCAGTCGGGGCGGATGTGGATGTAGCCGGCCCATTCCAGCTTGGCCAAGGTGTTGGTCATTGCTCCGCGCGTGACGTGGAAGGTGCTGGCCAGTTGGGCCGGGGTGCGTTCGTCGCCCACATACACAAGATGGTTCAGCACCGAAAAATGCGAGATTTCCATGCCCTTGGGCAGCACCCGGCTCAGCCGGTTGCGCAACAATTGGTCGGCGGTCAGGATCTCGCTGAACAGCGTGACCGCAAGGGCATTGGTATCGTCTGCCATAGTCCGGTTCTGGTTCAGGGGCCGTCGAAGGCCCGCACATGGGTCAGCGAGGGCACCCGGCGGCGCGCCTCGGACACAGAACTATCATCCAAATCGAAAATGTGAATGCCCGGATCGGTACCTGCGTCGATCAGCACCTCTCCCCACGGGGCGACAACCATGCTGTGACCATAGGTGTACCGCGTCTTGCCGCGCGTTTTCGGGTGCTCTCCGGTCTGGGCCGGGGCCAGAACCCAACAGCCGGTCTCAATCGCCCGCGCGCGCAACAGCGATTCCCAATGCGCGGCCCCTGTCACCGGCGAAAACGCCGCCGGGACCGTCAGGATTCGCGCACCGGCCTGCGCCAACGCAGCGTAAAGATGCGGAAAGCGGATATCGTAACAGATGGTGAGGCCGACCTTGCCGAATTCGGTTTCGGCAATCACAGCCCGGTCGCCGGGGCGGTAGTTCTTCGATTCGCGAAAGGTCTCGGTTTCAGTGACCTGCACATCGAACATATGGATCTTGTCATAGCGCGCCACGATCTGCCCCTGCGGGTCGATCATGAAACAGCGATTGGCAAAGCGCCCATCGGTGTCATGGGTCTTGACCGCCAGCGAGCCGATCAGCAGCCAGACGCCCAGCGCAGCGGCCTGATCGCGCAGGCCCGCTAGCGTGAAGTCGTCTTCCTCAAACTGCAGAACCGCGCGCTGCCGTGTGGTGCTGGTGGAGACACAATTCGTCACCTCAGGCGTCAGGATAAAGCGCGCGCCCTGATCAGCCGCCTGGGCCATCAGGTCGCGCACCATGTCCAGATTTTCGGCCGGATCGTCCGAAGCGGTGATCTGCAGCAGGGCTGTCTTCATGCCGCCAGCAGGCGGTCCAGCTTGCCTTGGCGGTCCAGTTCATAGAGGTCATCACAGCCGCCCACATGCTGCGCGCCAATAAAAATCTGCGGCACGGTGCGTTTGCCACCCGCGCGTTTAATCATCTCAGGCTTGCGTTTGGGATGCATCAGCACATCGACCTCTTTGAACTCGACGCCCTTCTGTTTCAGCAGCCGCTTGGCCGCGTGGCAAAAGCCGCATAGCGGTGAGGTATAGATTTCTACCGGTTTCATAATCCGTCCCTTCGGGTTTCGCGTGATCTTCCGGGAATTAGGCATCCTTGGCAACGCGCGCTAGGGTCAACACGAAAATATGATTTGCCCCTGCCTCTTTGCAAACACGGGCGCAGGCCGTCAGCGTCGCGCCCGAGGTCATCACGTCGTCCACCAGCACCACATCCCGACCCCGCATCCGGTGTTTGCGTCCGGGATGTACCGCAATCGCCTTTTCCAGCACCTCGGCACGTTCCTTCGCGGTCTTACCGTCCAGAACCGGTGTTCTTATCCGCCGGGTCAATAAGTCCGGGCATATCTCAAGCCCCGTCAACCGCCCCAGTTGCCTGACCAGCAGAGCCGATTGGTTATACCGCCGTTTCAGCAGGCGCGACCAATGCAGCGGCACCGGAGCGATCAGCACATCGTCGCGCAACAGGTCTCGCCCGGCGAGCGCCATCCACTGCGCCGCCGGGCGGGCCAGTTCCGGTCGGTCGCCGTGTTTCAGCGCCAGGATCAAAGCCCGCGCCTTGCCGCCATATAAAAGGGCAGAACGTCCATCGGCCCAGGGGCGCGGCGATTTCATGCAGTCATCGCATTCGGTGCGATACCCGTCGGCCTCACCCGGCAAGGGTATCCCGCAACTTTCGCAAACCACTCCACCAATAAACGGCGTATCGCGCCAGCAGGACCCGCACAGACCGAAATCGGATTCAGTCAACGCGCCACACCCCATGCATCGCGGTGGGTAGATCAGCTTTATCGCAGTTTGAATCCGCGGCCATTTGCGGTAACTGCGCCTCATGAAACTGCCCGAGTCCAACACACCCTCACTGTTTGATCGCCCAGCTCTTGCCCTGCACCGCACCCGCGCACGGGATGACGCCCTGTTTCTGCACCATGCTGCCATCGACGAAGTGCAGGATCGGTTGTTGATGGTAAACAAATCCTTTACGGCACCGGGTGTGGTGACCCCCTTCCCGCAAATCTGGCAGGGTGTGTTTCCTACGGCACAGGTCGTAAGGGATGATGAGGTGCTGGCGCTGACCCCCGGCGCGCATGATCTGGTGATCCATGCCATGGGGCTGCATTGGGCAAATGACCCGGTCGGTCAATTGATTCAATGCCACCGTGCATTGCGCCCCGACGGGCTGTTGCTGGTGATCTGTCTGGGCGGCGAGACGCTGAATGAGCTGCGCGCGTCACTCGGACAAGCCGAGATCGAGGTCACCGGCGGGCTCAGCCCTCGCATCGCCCCGATGGCCGAGCTGCGCGACTTGGGCGGTTTGTTGCAACGCGCCGGGCTGGCGCTGCCTGTGGCGGACACGGCGCGCCTGACGGCAGAGTACCGAGACCTGTCGCACCTGATGCATGACTTGCGCGCCATGGGTGAAAGCAACTGCCTGTCTGCGCGTGTGAAGCATCTGACACGGCGACAGGTTTTTGATCGGGCCCAGCAAATCTATTCCGAGCATTTCAGCACAGCCAGCGGGCGGTTGACGGCCACGTTCGACCTGATCTGCCTGACCGGCTGGTCGCCGGATGCCAGCCAGCAAAAACCGTTGCGTCCCGGATCGGCACAAACACGACTTGCGGACGCTCTGGGCACCAAAGAAGGCAAACTGTCCGATTGACGGCGCACCAATTCCGTTTATCTCAGCCCAGAACGCAAACTTTCAGGAAGCACGATATGTTTGACGCCCTCCGCCCCGCTCATGCGCCTGCCGACCATCCTAAGGTCAAAATGGGCCGCGTCGGCATTCTGCTGGCCAATCTGGGCACCCCCGACGACTATACCTATTGGCCGATGCGCCGCTACCTGAACGAGTTCCTGTCCGATCAGCGCGTGATCGACTATCCAAAGTGGAAATGGCAGCCCATCCTGCAGGGCATCATCCTGAGCAAACGCCCCTTCAGCTCGGGCGAAGCCTACAAATCGATTTGGAATCATGACAAGGGCGAAAGCCCCTTGATGACCATTACAAAGGACCAGACGGCCAAGCTGCATGACGCGATGAAAGCCCGGTATGGCGGTCAGGTTATGGTTGATTTCTGTATGCGCTATGGCAACCCGTCAACCAAATCCAAAGTGCGCGAGATGGTTGCCGCTGGTTGTGACCGCATCCTGTTTTTCCCGCTGTACCCGCAATATGCCGGAGCTACGACCGCCACCGCCAACGATCAGTTTTTCCGCGCCCTGATGGAGGAAGCCTGGCAGCCCGCCAGCCGCACGGTACCGGCCTATTTCGATGAGCCGGCCTATATCGATGCACTGGCCGGATCTGTCGAGGCCGCGTATGCCAAGATGGACACAAAGCCGGACATTCTGGTCTGTTCTTACCACGGCATGCCGGAACGGTATTTGCAGCAAGGCGATCCCTATCATTGCCAGTGTGCTAAAACGACACGGCTGCTGAAAGAGCGGCTGGGCTGGTCAGATGATCAACTGGTGTCCACCTTCCAATCACGATTTGGCCCCGAAGAGTGGCTGAAACCCTATACAGTCGATCACGTCGCCGACCTGGCCCGTCAGGGCAAAAAGAATATCGCCGTCATCGCGCCCGCGTTCTCAGCCGATTGCATCGAGACGCTGGAAGAGATCAACGAAGAGATCAAGGAAAGCTTTGAAGAAGCAGGCGGCGAGACCTTCACCTATATCCCATGCCTCAACGATGATGATTCGCACATTGCCGCGCTAAGCAAGGTGATCGAGACCAATTTGAAAGGCTGGCTGGACTGATCCGGCCCTTCATCCGGGAACGAAAAAAGGCGGTGGATTGCCCCACCGCCTTTTCTTTTGATATCGCTCGTCGAATTAGCCTGCGGCAACAGCAGCAGCAACAACAACCAGCAGGATCAGCGGCAGGATGATGCCCTGCGACGAACCCTGAGTCTCTTCAACAACGACAGGTGCTTCAACAACCGGCTCTTCCAGGTTGCCAGCATACGCAGTCGAAGCAGCAGCGGTCAGTGCGGCGGCGAGAACGAGTTTCTTCATAATTAACCTCCAGAATTTGCACGGTTTCATTTGGCGAAACCGCACATCTAAGACTTACCTCGTGTTTTTTTCTAATCAGCTATCCTGATGGAATGCAATTATTACTTACGAAACAAGCGGGTTCGTGCGCGAAAATGTCGTCAAATTAGCAACACTTGCGTGCCAACCTCGGCCATCGCGAAAAGCTCGGCGATATCTTCGTTGAACAGACCGATGCAGCCATTCGAAGACCGACGTCCGATTTTGCGCGTGTCATGGGTACCGTGTATGCGGTAGTACTTCCAGCTAAGGTACAAAGCGTGTGTTCCCAACGGGTTATCGGGGCCCGGCGGAATATGATCCGGCCATTCCGGATTTCGCTTTTTCATAGATGGTGTCGGCGACCAGCTTGGGCCTTCGACCTTGCGGATAACACTGGTGCGTCCGCGTCTGGTCAGTTCTTCGGTCAAAGGCACCGATGAGGGATAGAGTTTATAGACAGATTCATCTTCTGACCAATAATGCAGCGCCCGTGACACGGTATCGACCAGAATGGCCCCGTTTTTTGTGTTCGAAAAGTAAGGTTGCCAGTCCTGCGCCCGGAATCCCGATACGTTGCGGCGCACCGGCGCTTCCGGCTCGGGCGCGGGACGCAATGGGTCTCCGGGGATGTATTGCGCGATCGCCGGAGACGCCAGACTCGCGGCAGCGCCTGCCATAAATCCTCGGCGCGACGGAACGAGTATGCGTTTATTGACCATGATGTGCGGTCCTTTGATAAGAAAAGAAGCGAAATCTGAGGCATTCTATGGCCAGAATGCTTCAGTCGCAAATCAAACCGGCAAAATCATGCAAGGCGGACCCAATGGGCATTTGCCCTGCGCCCTGAGGCAAGGTATTTCCCGTGTTAACTCTGATTTAAGGCCCATCATGACACGCATTTTTTCCCTGATCCTGATTTGTCTTGTCGCGCTGGCGGCATGTACCGATTCGCGCACCAGCACGTTGGGGGCGGATGGCAGACCGCTGCCGACGGTTTACAAGATCCGGGGCAACCCCGAAAAACTGCAGTTTCGCATGTTGGATTCTGTCAATGCGTTGCGTCAGGCCTCCGGGTTGCAGCCGGTGCAATTGAACGCACAACTCAACGCGGCGGCCGCGACCCACTCCAAGGACATGGCCCGTCAGAACCGTCCGTGGCACTTTGGTTCAGACGGCTCGTCACCGATAGATCGGGTTGCCCGCGTTGGGTATTTCGGCACGTTCCTGGGCGAGGCAATCTCGGAAACCTTTGAAACCGAGACCGAAACCCTCGCCGCGTGGATGCAGGAGCCCGGGCCCCGGTCGGTCATCATGGACCCGAAAGCGACACAAATGGGATTCGCCTGGCACCAGGAAAACGGCGGGAAAATCTGGTGGACGCTGGAGATGGGAACCGGCGGCTGATCTCGGTCGCCACCCGTAAAAGCCCCCGAAAACCGGGGGCTTTTTTGTTTCGGCGTTAAGCGGCCTGAACCGATTGCGCTTCGGTCAGTATTGCATACAGCTTGACCGGATCAGGGTTGGCGCGCAGCTTTGCGCAGACCGACTGCTCGCGCAACGTGCGTGACACCAGTGCCAGTGCCTTCAGATGATCGACACCGGCCTCTTCGGGTGCGAACAGGGAAAACGCAATGTCGACGGGCTGGCGGTCAACCGCACCGAAATCAATCGGCTTTTCCAGCATGACGAATACACCGGTCACTGCCTCAAGCTCGGTCAGGCGCGCGTGTGGCAAGGCTACGCCGTGCCCGACGCCAGTTGGACCAAGACTCTCACGCTCGAGCAAACTGTCGACGACAGTTTGCGCATCCAGACCCAGAGTTACGGCAGCAACATCGCCAATTTCCTGAAACAAACGTTTTTTACTGGAAGCCGCGGACAACACGCGCACCGCTTCGGGCTTTAGAATGCTCGAAAGCTCCATTGATTTGCTCCTGCGCGCCGCCCCCGACTGTCACGGGGACGGGCCAAAATTTCCTGCCTGTTAAGGATCGATCCAGCCGATATTGCCGTCCTCGCGACGGTATACGACATTCAACCCATCCTTGTTCTCATTTCGAAACACCAGCACCGGGGCACCGGCCAGTTCCATCTGCATAACAGCTTCACCGACACTCAGCGACGGAATCTTAGTCTCCATCTCTGCCACAATCATAGGCTGCAGAGAATCGGGCTCGTCCGCTGTATCCGATTCGTCAGAGGCGAGGATATAAGACGACGCACCAAAGAGTTCAACCGGTTCGGACCGATCCTTGTGATGGTCCTTCAGGCGACGTTTGTAACGCCGCAACTGTGTTTCCATCTTGTCACAGCATCCCTCGAAGGCCGCGTAAATCTCGGTGGCATGGGCCTTGGCCTGCGCCGTCAGACCGGTCGACAGATGGACGGTGGTTTCGCATACATATTCATGCGCCGAACGGGAAAAGACGACATTGGCATCTGTCGGTCGCTGGGCATATTTGCCAACGACCTCGCCCAGTTCGGTCTGCACGTGAGTCTGCAGAGCCGCGCCGATGTCGATCTGTTTTCCGCTGATTTGGTAACGCATGTGATCTCCTTCACAATTCACACCCTTATTGACGTCATCCGAATAGATGCGCCTGTTTTTTATCGGGTGGGGGGTCGCGACATATGCTGCGGTTGTCCCCGTCCCGGCCCTTCGATGAAGGAGCCATCCGATCCAGGTTGGAACCGTAGAAATGCCATGAACCAATTGAGGCAAGACACAGCGGAAAAGTCAATCAAAACAGCCGTGTATATACGCGATTTCCGCCATGCAGCCGACGCAATTCTGCGCAACCTCATGAAATCCTGAAATTTTCGCCCAGATAGACACGGCGTACATTTTCGTTTTCGACAACCTCGTCGGGGGTTCCGGACATCAGGACCTGTCCGTCATGCAGAATGTAGGCGCGATCCACGATCTCAAGCGTTTCGCGCACATTGTGGTCGGTAATCAAGACACCGATACCTCGTTTTTTCAGATCGGCCACCAGATGCCGGATATCGCCAACGCTGATCGGATCAACACCCGCAAAAGGTTCATCTAACAGCAGGTATTTCGGGTCCGCTGCAAGGCAGCGCGCGATTTCGACCCGGCGGCGCTCTCCGCCGGACAAGGCCAGCGCCGGGGCGCGGCGCAAATGTTCGATCGAGAAGTCCGAAAGCAGCTCTTCCAGACGTTCCTTGCGGCGATGGGCGTGATCGACGGTGATATCCAGTACAGCGGCGATGTTGTCTTCCACGCTCATGCCGCGAAAGATTGACATCTCCTGTGGCAGATAGCCAATTCCCAAGCGGGCGCGGCGGTACATCGGCAAGGTCGTGACGGTCTGGCCATCAATGGTGACGGTTCCCGCCTCGGGGAACACCAGCCCGGCCACGGAATAGAAGGTCGTCGTCTTGCCTGATCCGTTCGGCCCCAGCAACGCAACCACTTCTGAGCGATCCAGCGTCATCGAGACATCGCGGATGACCGTTTTCTTGCGATAGGATTTGCGCAGCTTCTCGATCCGCAGGCCCGAGGACCCTTCGGCCACCGAGAGCTTTGGGCGTGCCATCAGTTCTGCCCCTGCTGCAGGATGGTTTTGACGTTACCCGTCATCGTCGCGGTGCCCGTGGTCAGGTTCGCGGTCATCTGATCGCCACTGATGACACTGGGCCCCTGCGTCAGCAAGACATTGCCCCGCATCTCGATGACGCCGGTATCAATGGTGTATTCCGCCCAATCCCCTTCCGCCGCATCCGGAGGGCTGACCAGAACGACATTCTCGGTGGCCTCCATCCGCTCAATCGCCGATTGTTCCTGATTGTAAATCACCAGCACGCGTTCCGCCGTAAGACGCATTTCGCCCTGGATGACGATGACATTGCCCAGAAATTCGGCCGAGCCATCCTCTTGATTCACATTCAGCGACTCGGACGTCACTTCGACCGGTTGCGTCGGGTCGGCCTTGACCGCCCCAAAGGCGACCTGCGCCTCTTGCGCCAGCGATGGCAGAGCGGACAGAGTCAGGGCAATACAAACAAGGGCTACACGGAAATCATACACAGGTTATCTTTCTGCTTTCTGAGGTTCGTATATCAGCTTCACGCCATCTGTAAAAAGAATATGGACAGGTCCGTCCTTTTTTTCCGTTCCGAATGTCATTCGTCCGGCTGTAAAATCACCGATGGGGCCGGTGCCATTGATCTGACCGGGCGTATCCCCACGGATCTCATTAAGTGACGTATTCAACAGATCGGTTGTCACCTGAATTCCATCGGCTGTGGTGATCACCACATCGCCGACAAAGGTTGCAGTGCCCTTGTCGGGGCGAATTCTGCCGGAATTGGATTCCAGCGTGATTTCACCGCCGTTGCGCAATCCGAACCGGCCCTGCAACTCGGAAGCGGTCGGGTCAGTGGCCTCGGCCCCCTGACGCGCCTGGCGCGCGACAACCTGAATCTCTTCACCATCCCGGGTCACGCCCTTGTAGTTTGGGCGGGTGACGACCTGATTGGACAGGCGCTCATCGATTTCCTGACCCGAAAACGGGACATTCACATTGGTGTCGACACTGCGCGAAAGCAGAAAGACCGTGGACAGCAGCAATATCGCCGCAAGCGGCAGCAGAACCTTGAGGAACTGCACCATGCGGGAATAACGATCCACGTCAGCCCCCTATCCCAAACCAGCCCGCAGGCAGTCATGAATGTGCAGAATACCCTCGGCGCGGCCGTCTTTTTCCGGGTCGATGACAAAAAGGCAGGTGATCTTGGGATCTTGCATCGTCATGAGCGACACCGCGCCCTCGGCAAGCTCGTCCGGGCCGATGGTGCGGGGATTTGTGGTCATGACCTGATCGACCGTCAGGTTCAGCAGCCCGTCCATATGCCGCCGAAGGTCACCGTCGGTCACAATGCCCAGCATACGATGATCTTCGTTTTCAACACCGACGACACCAAAGCCCTTTTGACTCATTACCAAAAGCGCCTCGCTCATGGGGGTGCCGGATGGAACCACTGGGGTGTCCCTGTGCATCAGGTCGCGCACTTTGCTCAGCTGTGCTCCGAGCTTCCCGCCGGGATGAAAGTCTCGGAAGTTTTCTGGTTTGAAGTCGCGATATTTCATGAGCGCGATTGCCAACGCATCACCCATCGCCAAAGTCAGCGTGGTCGAGATCGAGGGCACCATGCCATACCCGCAGGCTTCACCCAGAGACGGGATCAGCAGATGGACATCCGCCTGCGTCATCAACGTGCTTTCAGGCTTGCTGGACAACCCGATCAGAGGGATGTCGAACCGGCGCGTAAAGGCGAGCAGGTTGGCAAGTTCCGGCGCTTCGCCCGAATTCGAGATGGCCAGGACAACATCACCCTTCGACACCATGCCCAGATCGCCGTGGCTGGCCTCGGCGGGGTGCACGAAATACGCAGGCGTACCGGTGCTGGCCAAGGTCGCCGCGATCTTGTGCCCGATATGCCCGGATTTACCGATTCCGCTTACAATAAGGCGACCCGTCGCCTGCAGAATAAGATGAACTGCCTCGGCAAAATGATCATCCAGACTGTCGGCCAGAACATCCAGTGCCCGGGCTTCGTCGGTCACAACCTGTCGGGCGGTTTTCAGAAATGATTCGTTGTCGGTCATGAGTGTGCAAAGATATCCGTTTCAGGCCAACCAGCCAGGTCCAGTTTCGCGCGGGTCGGCAGGAATTCAAAACAAGCCTGCGCGACGTCAGTCCTATCTTCACGAGCCAGTCTGAGGTTCAATTCGTCCCGCAGCCGATGCAGATACAAAACATCCGAAGCCGCGTATTCCAACTGCGCATCTGTCAGGGTTTCCGCGCCCCAATCGCTCATCTGCTGCTGTTTCGAAATATCGACACTGATCAGTTCCTGACACAGGTTTCGCAGCCCGTGCCGATCCGTATAGGTCCGCACCAGACGGCTGGCGATCTTGGTGCAATAGACGGGTGCCGCGAGCGCTCCGAACGTGTGATACATGGCAGCAATATCGAAGCGGCCAAAGTGGAATAACTTCAGAACTTCGGGATTCTCGAGCATCGCACACAGATTGGGTGCCGTCGTCTGCCCCTTTTCCACCTGAACGATGTGACTGTTGCCGTCCCCGCCCGACATCTGGATAACGCACAGGCGATCGCGATGCGGGTTCAGCCCCATCGTCTCGCAATCGATGGCCACAACAGGCCCCAGATCCAGCCCGTCCGGCAGATCGTTCTTGTATAAATGGTTCGCCACGCGACATTCCTTTGTCCGGTCTTGACCCCGAAATAGGAGGTTTTGTTCACAAACTCAACGCCGTCTCTTCGCCACACACGCGACCCCCATACTTGCTTGACTGTATCCCCATGGGGAGGATAGGGATAAGAAATGAAAACCAACCCTCACCAGGCGCATACGCAGATCACGGCGCGACTGAAGCGTGCCCATGGTCATCTGGCCAAGGTTATCGACATGCTCGACAACCAGGCCCCCTGCGCAGATATCGCGCAACAGCTTTTTGCCGTGGAAAAAGCGATTACCAACGCGAAACGCGCGCTGATACATGACCACATCGACCACTGCCTGTCTTCCAAGGGCGAAGAGGTTGAGGGTTTCAAAGAAATAACAAAGTATCTCTGAGACATGTTCAGCGTTCTGAAAAACCGCACATATCGCCATCTGCTGGCCGCGCAGGTGGTCGCCCTGACCGGAACGGGGCTGGCCACAGTGGCGCTCGGGTTGCTGGCCTTCGACCTGGCCGGAGGGGCTGCGGGCCTGGTTTTGGGCACGGCGCTGACCATCAAAATGGTGGCCTATGTCACGATTGCGCCTCTGGCCGCGGCTTTTGCTGAACGGTTGGACCGGCGGCGTATGCTGGTGGCGCTGGATCTGGTGCGGGCTCTTGTTGCCCTGTGTCTGCCCTTCGTCACCGAGGTCTGGCAAGTCTATGTGCTGATATTCGTGCTGCAATCGGCCTCGGCCGGGTTTACCCCGGCTTTTCAGGCAACCATCCCGGATGTTCTGACCGATGAGCAGGAATATACCAAGGCATTGTCTCTGTCCCGTCTGGCGTATGATCTGGAAAGCCTGCTCAGCCCGATGCTGGCGGCGGCGTTATTGCTGATTGTCAGCTTCGACAACCTGTTCTGGGGAACCTGCCTGGGGTTTGTGGCCTCTGCCATACTGGTGGTATCGGTCACGTTGCCATCGCCAAAACCCACCCAGAGGCGTGGCATCTACGATCGCACAACACGGGGCATCCGCATCTACCTGAAAACACCGCGCTTGCGTGGCCTGCTGGCATTGAGTTGGACGGCGGCGGCGCTGAGCGCGATGGTCATCGTCAACACGGTGGTGATCGTGCGCGCGCAGATGGGTCTGTCGGAAAGCGCCGTGGCCATCGCGCTGGCCGGGTTCGGCGGCGGTTCGATGCTGGCGGCATTTGCGCTGCCCCGGATATTGGAGCGTTTCCCGGATCGCCGCGTGATGCTGAGTGGCGCCACAATAGCCACCGGAGTCATGTCCCTGGCCGCAGCCCTTTCGGCGGTAATACCTCCGTCTTTGGCGACACTGACCGGGACCTGGGCTCTGGTCGGGTTTGGATATGCCGCCACGCTGACGCCTTCGGGCCGCCTTCTGACACGTTCGGCCCATCCCGAGGATCGACCAGCTGTGTTTGCCGCTCAGTTCACCTTGTCCCACGGATGCTGGCTGTTCCTATACCCTCTGGCCGGCTGGCTCATGACGCAGTTTGGCACGACCGTGGCACTGGCCGGCATGGCGACTGCCGCCGTTCTGGGCCTTGGCCTTGGCCTGATCGTGTGGCCGCGCCCCACGCAAGGTGCCATTATCCACGATCATCCCGAACTGCCCCGAACGCATCCGCATCTTTCGGGACCCGCGCCACATGCGCATCCCATCGTGATCGACGATCTGCACCCGAATTTCCCGCGTCTGTCTTGAGCGCGACAGCCAAACCGACCAAAATCAGGGCGATACCAGCCTGAACCGGAGCTTAAATGGACCCGCTCGACCGTCGCATTATCGCCGCCCTTCAGCACAATGCCCGCGCCTCGACCACACGCATCGCTGCCACGCTTGGGGTTGCGCGCACAACCGTACACGAACGCATTCACCGGATGGAGGAGCGGGGCGTCATTCAGGGATACTCGGTGGTGCTCGGCGAAACCGAAGACACGCCCAAGGTTCAGGTGATTGTCTTGCTCGAAGTCCAGCAGAAAGAGACCACCCGCATCATCAAGCGCCTCGAAGCCTATCCCGAAGTTAGGCTGTGCCTCTCGATCAACGGCGACTTTGACCTGTTGCTGACTGCCGAGGCTCCACGGCTGGAAGATCTGGATATTCTGGTGGACGAATTGGCCAAGATACCCGGGGTTTTGCGCACCAACACAAGCGTTGTGTTCGGTCGAAAGATCGACAGGACATAGACGTCGCTAACGGTCTGTAAACCGAAAACCGGCTAGCGTTGCGGGACGATGTCAGAATCCCCGGGTTGGCAGAATGCAGAACCTTACATTTCAATCGCTTGCCGCGGTGGCGCTGGTTTTCACAGCGTCAGGCGCTTGGGCAATGACAAATCCATGCGATCGCGCGGCCGAGCGGGCGGCTCGGGCCGAAAACGTCCCGTTGAACGTTCTTCGCGCGATTTCCCGGGTGGAAACCGGAAGAACACAGGGCGGACAGTTTGAACCCTGGCCCTGGACCGTCAATCTTGAGGGCAAAGGGTTCTGGTTTAAGACCGAGGCAGAGGCGAAGACATACCTCTTCGATGTTTTCAGAACCGGCGCGCGCAGTTTTGATGTGGGCTGTTTCCAGATCAACTATCGCTGGCACGGGCAGGCTTTTCGATCCATCGACGCCATGTTCGACCCGGACGAAAATGCAACATATGCAGCGCGATTTCTGAGGCAACTCTACGTAGAGCTCGGCTCGTGGCCCGCTGCTGCCGGTGCGTACCATTCGCGAACGCAATCACTTGCACAACGGTACACCGAGCGGTTCCGGAATGTTCTGGCCGGGTTGGACTCACCCGGCGCAAACCCACTGGAAAATACCGAAATCATACTGGCCCGGCCGAACCCGCTGATCCCGTTGCAAGCAGATGCCCGGCCCACCGCTTTGGGGTCACTGGTTCCAGATAACAAACGCACCGTCCCTTTCATCCCCATCAACTAGGAGGCCCAGGTGCCCCGGATCGATATTCGCGCGCTCTTTTCCCCCACGGTTTTGCTGGCGATGGCTTTGATGGCAGTCATCGTGATGATGATCCTGCCGATGCCCGCCTGGGTGTTGGATATCGGCCTGGCCACCTCCTTTGCTCTGGCTATACTGATCTTCACCCTGACGTTGTTCATAGAACGACCTTTGGATTTCTCTTCCTTCCCGACCATCCTTCTGGCGTCCCTGATGTTGCGACTGTCGCTTAACGTGTCGTCCACCAAGCTGATCATAGGGCAAGGGCATACGGGAACCAGCGCTGCGGGCAATGTGATCGAAGGGTTCGCCCAGTTTGTCATGGGCGGCAGTATTTTTCTGGGGCTGGTTGTGTTCGGTGTGCTGCTGATCGTGAATTTCATGGTCATCACCAAAGGCGCAACCCGTATGGCTGAGGTGGGCGCTCGGTTTGCGCTGGACGGAATGCCCGGCAAACAACTGGCCATCGACAGCGATATGTCGGCCGGGGCCATCGACCACCAACAGGCGAAAGAGCGTCGTGAACGGGAACAGCAGGAAACCACGTTCTTCGGCTCGTTGGACGGAGCATCTAAATTCGTCAAAGGCGATGCGGTTGCCGGCCTACTGATCACTTTGTTGAACCTTGTAATGGGTCTCGTTATGGGCGTGATCGTGCACGGGATGCCGGTGGGGTCCGCATTCGAAACCTACGCAATCCTGACGGTGGGCGATGGGCTGGTTTCGCAAATCCCGGCGGTGATTATCTCGATCGCATCTGCATTGCTGCTGGCGCGCGGTGGCACTCAGGGTGCCACGGACAGTGCGATCTTTGCGCAGTTGGGGCGGCATCCAGCTGCATTGGGCGCGGTGTCGGTGCTGATGATCCTGTTTGCACTGGTGCCCGGGTTGCCCTTTGTTCCGTTCATATTGGGGGCCGGAGTTCTGGGCTTTGCCGCATACAGCGGTTTGAAGAAACAAAAGGCACAGGCCGTCGCCGCCGAAACCCCTAGTCCCGTCAGCGATCACTCCACGCCACAAGCGATCGGAGACATTCTGGACCTGGATGACGTGCATCTGGAATTCGCGCCCGATCTGGTGAGCATGGTCCTGAATCCGGGCACCGGGCTGGATGCACGGATCGCCAATATGCGGACATATGTGGCATCCAGTTTTGGCCTGATCCTGCCCGAAATCCGTCTGACCGACCGCGCTGACCTGCCTACGGGAACTTACGTGATCAAGGTTCAGGGTGTGGAACAGGCGCGGGGAGTTCTGAACTCTGATCTGGTTCTGGCGCTGGTACAGGATGGCCATGACCTGCTTCCGGATGGCAATGATGTCACCGAACCTGTCTACGGCGCTCCGGCCCGCTGGATTCTGCCCAAGGATCAGGAAGCCGCTGCGCTGAACGGGGCCACGATTGTCACCCCGCCCGAAATTCTGGCGACACACCTGTTGGAGATCATCAAACAGAACTTCTCGCGCCTGCTAACGCTGAAATCCCTGCGACGCCTTCTGTCCGAGATGACGCGGCTAAGCGATCCGACAAGGGCTGAGGCCAACCGTAAACTGCTGGACGAACTCATACCCGACAAGGTTCCGATCGACACCTTGCACGCTGTGCTGCGGCTACTGCTGGATGAAAAAGTATCGATCCGGAATATGGCGCTGATCCTTGAAACGGTTGCCGAAGCGCGGCTGACCACGACCCAACCCGAAGGTATCTGTGAATTGGTGCGCCAAAGGCTGGGCTTCCAACTGATCGCCGACATGAAGCGCGAAGACGGCTCGATCCCTCTCATCCAGCTAGCACCAGAGTGGGAAGATACCTTTGCAACCTACCAGATTGATGCCCCAAATGCCTCGTTGGACGTGGCACTGCCGCCCAATTTGTTCAACAAACTGGCGGATGGCGTAAGCACGACGGTCGCGCAATCGGCCGACCACGGCCTGTTCCCTGCGGTTGTGACCTCTACCCGCCGCCGCAGATTGTTGCGCACGATCATGCAGGCTCGTGGCGTGGCCAATCCGGTTCTTTCCTTCGAAGAGATCGGGCTGGACGCGCGACCCGCTTTGGTTGGAACGGTGCCCGCGTGATCAGTCTGCCAACCGCTCTATTGTCGCAACTCGGCGAAGGTTTGTGGCTTGGTTTTGCCGTTTTTTTGCGGGTCTCGGCCATCGTCTCGCTGATGCCCGCTTTTGGGGAGCGCAGCATCCCGACACGGGTGAAATTCGGCGTGGCGACTGCCTTTACCCTGATTGTTGCGCCTGCGATCTCTGGCCCGGCCCCTTCCTATGGCTTTGACGTCAGCCTTCTCCTGATCGGAACCGAGATTCTGGTTGGACTGGCTCTTGGCATCGGGCTGCGCTTGTTTGTTCTCGCATTGCAAACCGCTGGCTCGATTGCCGCGCAGGCAACCTCATTGTCACAAATCCTTGGGGGCGCAGCGACGGAACCGGTTCCGGCCATGGGGTATTTTCTGACCATGGCGGGATTGGCGCTGGCCGCGTCGATGGGGCTGCACGTGCACGCCGCTCAGTTTCTGATCCACAGCTATACTCTGCTGCCGATGGGAATGCTGCCCATCGCGTCAAATCTGTCACAATGGGGCGTTCAGCAAGTCGCGCGCAGTTTCGGATTGGCATTCGCGCTGGCCACTCCGTTTGTCATCGCCTCGCTGATCTACAATTTGGCGCTTGGCGTGATCAATCGCGCGATGCCGCAACTGATGGTGGCCTTTGTTGGCGCCCCGGCAATAACTTTCGCGGGATTGTTCCTGTTATTCGCGGGGGCGCCGCTGGTGTTATCGGTTTGGTCTGACGCCTTTTCGACCTTTCTGTTGAATCCGATTGAGGTCGGACCATGAGCACGCAGGACGACGACAGCGACAAGTCCTTTGAAGCAACACCTCAGAAACTCGAAAAAGCACGCAAGAAAGGCGAAGTGGCCAAGTCCAACGACCTTTCAGTCGTGGCCGCGTATGCAGGAGTACTGATTGCGCTTCTGCTGGCGGGGCATCACATGGTCAGCAGTCTGGGCACGTCATTTGTGGTCTTGATCGATCGGTCCGACGAAATCGGAGCCCTCCTGATCACCGGCCCATCGACGGGTGTGGTCGGGGGCCTGTTTTTGTCAGCTCTCGTATCCATCGCACCCTTATTTGTACTTCCGGCCCTTGCAGTTCTGCTCAATCTGATCGCGCAACGTGCCTTGATCTTCGCGCCGGAAAAGTTGAAACCGCGTGCCTCGCGTATCTCTCTGATCTCGAATGCCAAAAACAAATTCGGGCGCGGCGGGTTGTTCGAGTTTGCCAAGAGCAGCGTCAAGCTTTTGGTCTACAGCGCCTGCCTGGCCTTGTATCTCCACTGGAACCTGCCCGAGATTCTCACGGCCAGCGCGGCTCCTGCCCGGTCGTCAATACTGCTCATGATAACCCTGCTTTTGCGTTTTTTGTTCATCGTCACGCTTGTTGCACTGGCAATTGGTCTGATCGATTACCTTTGGCAACATGCTGAACACCTGCGCAAAAACCGAATGTCGCGGAAAGAGCTTCAGGATGAAACCAAAGATTCCGAAGGCGACCCACATGTCAAACAACAACGGCGTCAGCGCGCACAGGACATCGCCAGCAACCAAATGATGGCCGAAGTTCCCGCGGCTGACGTTGTGATTGTCAACCCAACCCATTTCGCGGTCGCCCTGAAATGGTCCCGCGCCACCGGAACAGCCCCCGTCTGCGTTGCAAAAGGCGTGGATGAGGTGGCCGCAGCGATCCGGACCAAGGCCAGTGACGCAGGCGTTCCGATCCATTCTGACCCACCAACAGCGCGTGCTCTGCACGCAACGGTCGAAATTGGAGCTGAGATTGACGAAGCCCATTACCGCCCCGTTGCCGCTGCCATTCGTTTTGCCGAAGCGATGCGAAAACGCGCCAAGGAGCAAGTGTCGTGACCCAGAAACAATTGTCCAAACTTGCAAAAGTGACTGAACTGGCGTTTCAGCGCGAATACGAACGATTGCGTCCGATCCTGCTCGACGAAGCCCGCATTCTCGGACAGCTGGCGCAATTGGACAGTCAGATGGCAGAGGTTCGGACCGCAGAGGCGCAATCGCAGGAATACCTTCTGACCGGTGCGGACTTGATGTGGCACAGTTGGGAGGCCACGGCACGTCGGAGGCTGAATATCGAACTCGCGCGCGCGCGGGCGCAAAAGCTGGATGCGTTGGACACGCTGCGCCAAACCTTCGGGCGAAAACAGGCCGTGGCTTCTCTGGCAGAGAAAACCCGTCCCAAAGACCGGCTGGGAAACGCCTGACAAGCAGGATCATGCGAATGACAGCGATACGCCAGCCGTTTCAGGTATCCTGACGGCTGACGCTCATGATCAGAACACCCGAGACATCATCACCCATATCCTGTTTGGCAACGTCCAACAGCGACCGGCGCAAGGTCTCAAGATTGCCGGACTCGGTGAACGCGCCATCAAACCCACCGGTATTGGCGTGATCGAACAATACCTGAAGGAATCCATCTCTCAGCTTGGGTTCGATCTTGTAGATTTCTTCCTCCAATCCTGGTCGGGTCTCCAGACTCAGCGACATCGTAACCAGCGCCGAAATCCGATCATGTTCCACGATTGGCACAACAAATTGCTTGGACAATTTGAAGTAATCATGGGCACCAGACTCATCCATGGATTTCTTGATACTATCGTCCTTGGATGTGCTTTCGCCAGGTTTCTCCTCAGCGGAAACCGTGGGCGGATCAGCCTTTGTGCCGTCCTTCGGGGCAAGCACGATACCTGCACCCACACCAGCTGCAAGCCCTGCGACAAGCAACACAACAGGCAGAAGCTTCTTAATCATTGCAACACCTTAAAATGGCAGCAGGCTATCAAGGATTTGTTGCCCATATCGGGGCTGCTGAACGTCGCTGATTTGACCACGCCCACCATATGACACCCGCGCCGAGGCGATCTTGTCATAGGTGATCTCATTCTGGCGCGAGATATCCTCGGGGCGGACGTATCCGGCCACCAACAGCTCGCGGAGTTCGAAGTTAACCCGCAACTCTTGCGACCCGGCAATCGAAAGCACCCCGTTGGGCAGCACGTCAACGACGGTTGCCGCAACCCTTAAGGTCAGTTTCTCCTTCCGTTTGACCGACCCTTTGCCTTTGCTGACCGACGATGAATCGATGGAGACCGCATCATCCAGCGAAGCACCATCCGGCAAACGTTCGGCTGCCCGCTGCGGCAGGCCAAACAAGCCTGGCACCTCCAGGCTCTCGGATCCCGAACGTGAGCGGTTGGTGTCATTTGAGATTTCGGCCTTTTCATCCAGCTCGATCACCACAGTCAGAATGTCCCCTTTCTTCATCGCCCGCTGGTCTCCGAGCAAAGAGTGCTGCCCCCCACGCCAAAGCGATGATTGATCGACCGTACGCTGAGATTGCGCGTGAAGCGGCAGGCCCGGCCAAAGCATTGCCACATGTTCAGGCGATTCCGTATTGGGTGTCAGGCTGGGCGGCTTCCCCAGATGATCCAGGCGAGCGCAGGCAGACAGGGTCACAACTCCCATCAAGATGGTTTTTGTCATGTTTCGCATCACTTTACCTCTATCTGCCCGTCCGGGCGGACAACCCCGGTCACGGTCGTGCGAGAGGACAGATTCATCACCCGAATTCTCTCGCCTTCTGCCCCCCGTCCCAGCGCGCGACCTTCGGTTTTGATGGATATCGGGCGTCTAACAAAAACCAATGTGACCAGTTCATTGCGATCGACAATCGCCGGGGGGCCGACATCGGATGGGCGAATTGGTCGACCCGGATAAAGCGCAATCCGCGCCTCCTGGCCAACCAGCCGGGCAGCGTCACGGATGGCGCCGGTTGCAGACATGTCTTTGACCACCAGGTCTGCAGCGGCAATCACCTCTTTGGCGCGAATTGTGCGATTGGGCACGACGATTTCGGCCTGTAAAATGGCCGGAGCCATGATGAGTATCAGAATCAGTCCCCGCATCAGCGCACCTGCGTTGTTGCACCCATCATCTGATCGACAGCGGATATGACCTTGGCATTCATCTCATATCCGCGCTGCGCCTCGATCAACTCTGTCACTTCGCGTACGGCATCAACCGAACTGTCCTCAAGATACCCCTGCCGCAATGTGCCCAACCCATCCTCACCGGGTGTGCCTGTTGTGGGTGTGCCAGAGGCTTCGGTTTCCTTGAACAGGTTATTCCCAACCGCCTCCAGGCCTTTGGCGTTCGAAAAACTGGCCAGTGTCAACTCACCCAACAACTGACCTTCCGCGGTGTCGTCGAAATAGGCATAGACCTCACCCGCTGCATTGATCGAAATGGATCGGGCGTCATCCGGAATGGTGACTTCCGGGGCCACGGCAAACCCATCGGATGTCACAATCAGACCTTCCGCAGAGCGTTTCAGACTGCCATCGCGGGTAAACGCTGACTGACCATTGGGCATCGTCACTTCCAAGTACCCGCGCCCCTCGATTGCGATATCCAGATCACTGCCTGTCGCGGACAAAGCCCCCTGTTCCAGATGCACAGTGACAGCGGCCGGCCGGACACCCAGTCCCAGTTGAATACCGGTCGGCAATACAGTGCCATCATTGGCATTCACCGTTCCGGCCCGCGCCATCTGCTGATAATGCAGATCGGCAAACTCGGCCCGGCGCGCGTTGTAACCGGTGGTGTTCATGTTCGCCAGGTTGTTCGAGATCGTCTCAACCCGCATCTGCTGCGCCGTCATGCCCGTCGCTGCAATTTTCAAAGCTCGCATGTCAAATCCTCCGTTCCTAAATCAGCGCATCAGCGCCTTGAGGGCTCCGCGCAGGCGTTCGTCTTCTGTCTCCAGAAAACTCTGGCCCAGCTCGTACGCGCGCTGGATCTCGACCAGCCGCGTGACCTGTCCGATTGCGTTTACGTTCGACCCCTCCAGGAACCGGTGCACAACCAGCGGGTTATCAACCGGCGCAATGTCCCCCTCGGCCCGGAACCGGGTGCTGCCTTCGCGCACCAGTGTTGACGGATCAGCCACGCGATAGACCCCGATCTGGCCCAGCGCCTGCCCCTCGACACTGAGCGTGCCGTCCGTGCCCACATCGATTGAGGCCGCGTCGGGCGGAATGAAAACGGGCGCGCCGTTGCTGTCCAGAACCCGATGGCCATCCATGGTGACCAGATCGCCTTCGGCGCTTGGCGAAAAAGCCCCCGCGCGGGTAAGACGGTTGCCATCCGGTGTCTCAACCATGAAAAAACCATCGCCTTCGATGGCAAAATCGAACTGCCCTCCGGTCTCGGTCAGCACGCCTTGTTGCAACGAGGTATTTCGCGCCTCGGCCCGCGCCATGGAGAGGGAGGGATTACCCGGCATATCCCGGACGAATTCAGAAAAAACCAGCCCTTGCTGACGATACC
The DNA here is from genome assembly GCF_056540905.1 of Ruegeria sp. AL1. Lineage (NCBI taxonomy): Bacteria > Pseudomonadati > Pseudomonadota > Alphaproteobacteria > Rhodobacterales > Roseobacteraceae > Ruegeria > Ruegeria sp. AL1. Next base: position 46,893 of record NZ_JBQFXP010000013.1, on the reverse strand, counting down.
CGGTGGTATTGGCATTGGCGATGTTATTGGCGACCAGCCGCATTTCATTCATCAGACCCGTTTGGCGGGACAAAGTTGTATAAGCGGTATCCATCAGCGACCTCCGGCGATCAAGGGGATGAGGGTGGCAGTGAAGAACGTGACCAGTGTCTGGGTCATGAAACCCATCGAAATCCAAAACACGACGACGATGGCGATCAGCTTTGGCACGAAGGTCAGCGTCATCTCCTGCACCGAGGTCAGGGCCTGAAACAGGCCGACAACCAGTCCCGATACCAGCGCCACGGTCAGAATGGGGACCGAAGTGATCACCGCGACCCACAGCGCCTGACGCACGATGTCATAGAAAAGTCCTTCGCCCAGCATCCTGTCAGACCGGCATCCGCAAGATTTCCTGATACGCCTCGACAACCTTGTTGCGTACGATTACGGCCGTTTCCACAGCCAGTTCGGTTTGTGCCAGCGCCTGAACCAGCGCATGGGGATCGGCTTGCCCCGTCATCGCGGCCTGCGACATATGTTCAGACTGTTTCAGCGTTGCGGCAAAATCCTGAAAAGCCGAACGCGTCCCTTGCGACAGTCCGGCGTGACCAGGATCGGCCTGCGTCGCAGGGCGTGCGCCGGCATAATTCTGAGCGGCATTCAGGGCTCGGATATCCATTCTGGTGTCCTTTATTTTCTGAGAAGTTCCATCAGGCTCGACGACATCTGGCGTGTCTGGTCGAACATCTTGAGATTGGCCTCGTAGCTGCGTTGCGCTTCGCGCGCGTCAGCGATCTCGATCATCAGATCGACGTTCGAGCCGCGGTAGTGGCCGGTCTCATCCGCCATCGCATGGCCGGGATCGTAGATCCGAGAAAGCGCGCGACGATCCAGCTTTACCTGCCCGGCCTGCACAATCTCGCGCCCATCTCTTTCGATCGACTCAAAAGGTACGGTCTTACGCCGATAACCGGGCGTGTCAGCGTTCGAGATGTTTTCCGACACATGTCGCAGGCGCGCGGCCTGCGCACGCAACGCGCTGGCCGACGCGGTAAGGGAATGGGAAAAATCGCTCATGTCATCCCTTCCTTATGCCCGGCCCAAAGAGGTGCGCAGAATGCCGATGGAAGACTTGTAGATCGCCAGCGCGCGGTCATGCTGGCGTTTGACTTCGACCGCTTTCAGCATCTCCTCTTCCAACGAGACACCGTTTCCGTTTGGATCACCTGAGGGCGTAGCCTCATATTCTGTCCAGGGGCGGGTGGTGACGGATCCGTTCAAATGCCCCATACGCGTGGAGATCATGCCGGATTCGCGGCCAGACTTTTCGAAGGCCTTCTGAAAAGCCTCAAGATCGCGGGGTTGATAGCCCGGCGTATCCGCATTGGCCATGTTGCGCGCAATCACCGCCTGCCGTTGTCCGGCATGGGTTGCCATTGCGTACGCTGTCTTAAAGACGTTCAGGTCATAGAACATCGGGGCTTCTCCCTCGATCAATTTCAATCAAGGCTTAACCCCGATTCCTTTAGAAACCGTTTTCAGAAACTCTCTGGAGGCCTAAAGATGTCCGCTCTCGATCCGATTCTTCTGAAATGCCAGCTCGACCGGCTTTCCGCCGTGCATCACACGGGCCGTGTGTCCGGCGTCGGACGTGGAGCCATAGAAATTGAAGGGCTGGAAGGTCATGCGCGGATCGGAGATCACTTGACCCTACGCCGCCGCACAGGGCCCGATCTGGACGGAGAGGTTCTACAAGTCGAAGCAAAATACATTCACATGCTGCCAGCGGCGGCGGCCGACGGAGTGTGTCTTGGCGATCAGGTGATTCTCGAGCATACGCCTGCCTTTGCGCCGGGAATGCACTGGTTGGGGCGCGTGGTCGACCCTTTTGGCAAACCGCTGGATGGCAAGCCTTTGCTACCCGGCACCCAAGATCGAGACATCATGACCCCCCCACCACCTGCCGTTGCGCGCAAACCACTGGGCAAGAGGATTGAAACCGGGCTGGCCATGCTCAATACTTTGCTGCCCCTCGTTCAGGGACAACGGATCGGCCTGTTTGCTGGCTCTGGCGTCGGAAAATCCACCTTGCTTGCCACGCTGGCACGGTCGGTACAGGCCGAAGTCGTCGTCGTTGCGCTGATCGGAGAGCGCGGGCGTGAGGTGAATGAGTTTGTCGAACACGCATTGGGCGCAGACGGGTTGAAACGCGCGGTTATCGTGGCGGCAACCTCGGATCAGTCAGCGCTGGCGCGCAGGCGGTGCGCCTGGTCGGCGATGTCAGTTGCGGAATATCTTCGTGATCAGGGACTGAATGTCCTGTTTCTGGCGGATTCCGTCACCCGATTTGCCGAGGCACATCGCGAAATCGCCGTCGCCATGGGCGAAACTTCATCGTTGCGCGGCTTCCCGCCTTCCGTCACGCCACTCATCGCCAACTTGTGCGAACGTGCTGGCCCCGGCATTGCCAATCAGGGCGATATCACCGCCGTTTTCAGCGTTCTGGTCGCCGGATCGGACATGGAAGAACCGATCGCCGACATTCTGCGCGGCGTGCTGGACGGGCATATTGTCCTGAGCCGCGAAATCGCTGAACGTGGCCGGTTTCCTGCCATCGACCTCAGCCGCTCCGTCTCGCGCAGCCTGCCTGGTGCTGCGACCGAGGACGAAAACCGGATGATTACGGAAACCCGCAAACTGGTCGGAAGTTACGAACAATCCGAGGTGATGATCAAAGCGGGGCTATACACCGAGGGGTCAGACCTTCTTCTGGACCAGGCAGTGCGCGTGCATGATGAATTGGACGCCTTTTTCGGCAAGGCGGAAACAGACGACATTCAAAATAGCTTCAACCGTTTGCAGTTGATTCTGCGGCGCGCCGGCACCAAGTTGCCCGCATGAAAAAATCGAGACAGTTTTAAACGTTAAACCCGCCTTAAGACCTGCCCGGTTACTCCTGTTTTCGGGTGATAGAAAAGGTGGTGGAGATGGGTGCGCAATCCAATGCGGCGCCGATCATCATCAAGAAGAAACGTGTAACGGGTGGCGATGGTCATCACGGTGGTGCGTGGAAGGTCGCGTATGCAGACTTTGTCACGGCCATGATGGCGTTCTTCATGTTGATGTGGCTGCTGAACGCAACGACGGAAAAACAACGCAAAGGTTTGGCAGATTACTTCTCGCCGACCATTCCCGTGAATCCCGTGTCAGGCGGGGGGGACGGGGCCTTTGGCGGCGACAACATGTTCTCGGAAAAAACCATGGTGATGGACGGATCGGGAGCAAGCAACCGCAGTCCAACCCGCGCGCAACAGGCGCGTGGATCAATCGGTGTGAATGATCAGGGCGGCAAAAAGATTTCCGAGGACTTTTCGACACTCGAAGCACACCTCCTTGGCCGAACCGGAGAGAGCATGGTGTCTGACAAGCTGCGCAAGCATATTGTCACCCGCGTCACAGAAGAAGGATTGGTGGTCGAACTGTTCGACACCGAGGATCAGCCGCTGTTCGAGCCCGATTCCGACAAGCCAACCCAGATGATGCGGGCGCTGATTCTTTTGGTAGCCCGTTCCTCGGATCTGGTGACCAATGCCATTTCGGTCGAAGGCCATGTCCGCTCTGCTCCGGTTGTTCTGGCGGAAAAACCGGTTTGGGCGCTGTCGACAACGCGTGCGCGTGTCGTGCGCAAAATTCTTGAAAACAAGGGCATTCCGGATCATCGCATGGCCCGTGTCACCGGCCATGCTGACCGGGAATTGTCCGTTCCAAACCCCATGGCTGTACGCAACAACCGGATCGAGATCGTCTTTCTTCGCAACCCTTAACCCTCTTAATATTGGACGGATTTTAGATGTTAGCCCGCTGTTAAGACCCCACGCGTTAGCTGTTGCACCGATAAGTGACGCAACAGAAAGGCGCGCCAATGACCATTTCCTCTTCGCTGAATGCCGGTGTGGCGGCGTTGAAGGCCAATGCCAACCGGCTGGCCTCGATCTCGGACAACATCGCCAATTCCTCAACCTTTGGATACAAACGGGTCGAAACGGATTTTCATTCCATGGTCACCTCTGGTCAGGGTGGCAGCTATTCGGCGGGCGGTGTCAGAACCACCAGCCAGCGCCTGATCGACCAGCGCGGGTCATTGGTGACGACGAACAATTCCACTGATCTGGCCGTACGTGGGCGCGGAATGCTGCCCGTACGGCCCAGTTCGCAAATCGCGGGCGGCTCGAATGAGATGCTGCTGACTACAACCGGGTCCTTTCGTACGAATGAGGAAGGCTATCTCGTCACGGAATCAGGTCTGGTTCTGCTGGGATGGCGCGCCGCACCTGACGGCTCGATCCCGTCGGTGCCCCGCGACACGCCAGCCGCCCTGGAACCGATCCAGCTGAGCGTCAACCAATTGTCCGGGGCGCCAACGACCCAGATGAACCTGCGCATGAATCTGCCCGCCACTGCCACCGACGCCGGCGCTCCTGGTGACATTCAACCGCTTTCGGTCGAGTATTTTGACAATCTGGGCAAGTCGGAAAGCGTGGATATCGAGTTAACGCCCACAGTACCGGCAACGGGGTCCAGCAACACCTGGACCATGACCCTGCGCGATTCCGCGTCGGGCGGGGCGATCATAGGTGAATACACGTTAACCTTCACCAACAGCCGCGCGTCCGGGGGAACATTGGCCAGTGTCACAGCGATATCGGGCGGGGCATATGATCCGGTGACCGGCAGTGTCGTGGTCAACGTTGCAGGCGGACCCATGGAGATCAACATCGGCCAGATCGGGGATTCCGATGGCATTACCCAGCTTTCGGATACGTTCGCCCCCGTTTCCATCACGCGCGACGGCTCCGCCGTAGGCACGATGACAAGCGTGCAGGTGGATGAGAACGGATATGTCTACGCCTTCTACGATACCGGTGTCAGCCGTCGCATGTTCCAGATTCCTCTTGCAGATGTGCCAAATCCGAACGGGCTGACTGCACTGGATAGTCAAACCTACGCACCGTCACGCGAAAGTGGGACGTTCTTTCTGTGGAACGCAGGCGAAGGTCCGACCGGTGATCTGATTTCATTTGCGCGCGAAGAATCAACAACCGACGTGGCCACGGAACTGACTTCAATGATCCAAACGCAGCGCGCTTATTCCTCCAGCGCAAAGGTCATCCAGACAGTGGACGAGATGCTGCAGGAAACCACCAATATCAAACGCTGATCGCCGCGCTGACCTGAAGAAAGGAGCCTTTCAATGAGCATTTCAACCGCGCTGAACAACGCCATAGGTGGCCTGAACGCCGCCAGCCGGGGGGCTGCGGTTGTTTCAGGCAACATCGCAAATGCTCTGACGCCAGGTTACGCCCGCCGCACGCTGGAACTGACGACCAGTACGGTTTCGGGCAATGGCGTACGAATTGTCGGCGTCACCAGACATCAGGATCCTGTCCTGGTTGCGAACCGGCGTGAAACGGACGCGGAACTCTCACATGCCAGCGTGATGTCGGATTTTTATGTCGGCTTCGAAAAGCTGGTTGGAACCGCGGACGACCCGGCCTCGGTATCTTCGCGCTTGGCCACGTTCGAGAGCAGTTTGATAACGGCTGCAAGCCTTCCAGATTCGGCCCAGCGTCTGGATCAGGCCGTCCAGGCGGCACAAGAGGTCAGTATCGCACTAAACAAAGCCTCCGAAGGCTTGCGCCACGTGCGCTCGGACGCGGATCGGACGATTGGCACTCAGGTGGCGTCTTTGAATGAGACTCTGCAAGATGTCGAGAATCTGAATGCCCGTATCGTCGCCGTTCAGAATTCCGGTGGAGATGTCGGCGCAATGCTGGATCAGCGTCAAAGGCTGATCGATCAGATCAATACGTTGATTCCGGTCAATGTGGTGGCCCGCGACAACAATCAGGTGTCACTTTATTCCGATGGCGGCTTGATCCTTCTGGAAGGCACTGCCGCCGAGTTCGCATTCTCGACCACCGGGGACACCAAACCCCATATGACGGTCGCTAACGGTTTGCTATCGGGTCTTTCGCTCAACGGTCAGCCCGTGCGTGTCAGTGGAGATTTCGCGCAGATTCGAGGTGGCGCGTTGGCCGCGCAGTTCAAAATACGCGACGAACTGGCCGTAGAGGCTCAGATTAATCTGGATACCATCGCGCGCGATCTGATCGAACGATTTGAAACTCCGGGTCTGGACCCGACAGCCTTGCCTTCGGATCCTGGTCTTTTCACCGATCGCGGCACCCGGTTTGATCCCCTCGCGCCTCCCGGTCTTGCATCAAGGATCGAAGTGAATGAGATTGTCGTTCCCAACCAAGGCGGTGACAGCTGGCGGCTGCGTACCGGACTGGGGGCCACAGGCCCGGGCGACCCCGGGACCGCCGCCCAGCTGCAGGCATTTGGCGCAATTCTCACGACCGCACGACCAATTTCTGGGCCCGGCCTGGGGACCGGAGATATGCGAATGTCCGATCTGTTTCGGGCGCTGCAGTCGTTCGCGGGAGCCAAAGCCCATACGGCGACGGAACGCAGGGCGTTTGCCGCAAACGCTCAGCTGCAAATGCAAAAGATTGAAGCAGAGCAAGGTGTTGACAGCGATGCCGAGCTTCAGCGGTTGATACTAATTGAACAATCCTATGCCGCAAACGCCAGAATTGTCGCCGTGGTTGATGAACTTATGGACACTTTGCTGAGGCTTTGAACATGACACTGACTTCCATCGGCGATCTGGCGCGTGGTTTGACCCTGCGCGCGCGCAGCACTGACATCAAAACTCAGATCGAAACCCTGTCTCATGAAATGTCGACAGGGCGGGTTCAGGATATCTCGGGCCGATTAGGTGGCGATTACGCCTATCTGCTGGAACTAGATCGCGGTCTGGAACGGCTGGACGCCTATGCGATCGCGACAACCGAAGCGCGACTGTTTACCGAAGCGATGCAGACAAGCGTGAAGACTATTGCAGAATCGACCTCGGATATGTCGGCAGATTTGTTGTCTTTCGGAACATCGAACCAGGCGGTTACTCATCAACAAGCCTCGGTTCAGGCACGCAATCAGTTGGATACGATGGTGTCCGCTCTCAACGCCCGCACGGGCGGGCGAAGCCTTTTTTCAGGGACGGCGACCGATGTCTCGCCCTTACCGGATGCGGACAGCATTTTGAGCTCGCTACAATCCGAACTGACCGGGTTGGTCACGACCAGCGCGATCCGTCAGGCCGCCGATAACTGGATGAACGATCCGACCAAGTTTGACGCGGTTATCTATGGTGGGTCGGCAAATGCTCTGGCCCCGATGCAGATTTCGGACGGGGAACAGATTGATCTTCCAATAACGGCCCTTGATCCAGCGATAAAAGCCGCGATCCGTGACGTCGCCCTTACCGCGCTTGTCGCTGATGCTGCCCTGGGTTTCCCTCCGTCCCAGCGAACTGCATTGTTCAAAGATCTCGGCGTTGATCTCGCTGGCGCGACAGACGAGCTCGTCAAACTTCGCGGCGAGATCGGGACCGCAGAGGCGCGTATCGAGCAAGCAGACACGCGCAACACAGCGGCACGCACCAGCACGGAGTTCGCACGTAACGAATTGATTGCTGCTGATCCGTATGAAACCGCCGCACGGTTGCAAACGGTACAGTTCCAGCTGGAAAGCCTCTACGCGGTCACAGTGCGCAATGCCAACCTTTCACTGGTGAATTTCCTGAGATGAGACTTCTGGCGTTCCTGTTTTTCCTGCTACCCTGCCTGGCGCATGCCGGAGCAATTCGGCTGAAGGATCTGGTGGATTTCGATGGTGTTCGGGGCAACGACCTTGTCGGCTATGGGCTGGTGGTCGGCCTGAACGGAACAGGGGACGGGTTGAGAAACTCTCCTTTTACCGAGGAAATCATGACCAATATCCTCGAGCGATTGGGCGTAAACGTGAACGGAGAGGATTTTCGACCCAAGAATGTAGCGGCTGTTCTGGTCACGGCCAGTCTGCCACCCTTCGCACGGGTTGGCGGGCAAATCGATGTGACCGTTTCTGCCATCGGAGACTCCAAGGGCTTGCTGGGCGGGACCCTCATTATGACTCCTCTGAATGCCGCCGATGGCCAGATATACGCGGTTGCGCAGGGCACTGTTCTGGCCGGCGGCGCAGCGGCGGAGGGAGAGGCCGCTTCGGTAGTTCGCGGCGTGCCCACCTCGGGTGTGATCCCGTCGGGTGCGCGGGTCGAACGCGAAGTCGGTTTCGAACTTGCCGATCTGACACAAATGCGTCTGGCCTTGCGGGAACCGGATTTCACAACGGCGGGCCGTATTGAGGTTGCGATCAACACCGAATTCAACCGTCCCGTTGCAATCATGCGCGACTCAGGAACCGTTGAACTCAATATCCAAGCGACTCAGGCCCTGTCCACGGCCCATGCAATCGGTCGCATCGAGAACATCCTGATTGAGCCGGAAAGCAAGGCGCGCGTGGTTGTGGATCAACGCTCTGGCACCATCGTTATGGGGCAGGATGTGCGCATTTCACGTGTGGCTGTCTCACAGGGCAATCTGACCCTTACAGTTGAGGAGGCACCAATTGCGGTGCAACCCAACCCGTTCGCACAGGGCGAAACTGTTGTCGTGCCCCGCACAATTGCCGGCATCGAAGAGGAGGAAGGCACCGGGCTTGCGGAAATCCCCGATGCAACGACCCTGTCCGAAGTGGTGGCAGGTCTGAATGCGCTTGGCGTGTCCCCCCGCGATATGATCGACATTCTGAAAACCATCAAGGCGGCTGGTGCTCTGCACGCAGAATTTGTCGTTCGCTAGGGCATTTCCCACGGGGATCAGGCACACAAACGGCGACTGGGGTTATTTTGATTTCCAACTGTCCAGCCAGCGTCGCGCCTTGGTGCCCTGTTCTTCCACCGCGTCGCCAGCCGCATAAAGGCTGTCTTCTACGTTTTCGATCATCGGATCGATCCGGGCTTCGCGGAACCTGCGCCAGCGCACCCAAAGGGCCCATAGCAGGGCAAAGAAAACCGTCAGGAAAATGATATTGAACCAGGGAATGATGCGATGATCGGGCGTATCGACCTGCCAGATTTTCACGGCATTCGGAAAGATCGACAGAAACTCGCTCCGCCAGCCATAATGCCGGACAACCACCCATCGTGGGCTGACTTCGGCTGACTTCAGATCAGCCGCCTCGGCCTGCAGGTTGGAAGAGTTCAGCTTGAAGTAAGGCGGCCAACCCCAACCCGTGTCTTCGTTTCTGTAGACCATGACTTTGCCATTGGCCTTCCGGGTTTGAATAAAAAATACATCCCGGTTGGGCGTGTTTGGGTTGCTGCCCACATCCTGTGACGACCAGAAGATGCTGTTTTCGCCCGGATCGATCCGCTTTTCATAAGTATCTGAAATTCGGACAATATCATGCTGCGGCAACGTGTAATTCAGAACCGAGGCGACACTTCCCCAGAACAGGATGATAATGGCCCATTTGATATAGCGCATAGGCAATGCCCTCACATGAAATTCGATACATAAATCAGGATCATGATCAGGCCAAGGGGCACGATATAGATCCCCAGGATCAGCTTTCGGCGAAATGATCCGTCATATTTCCTGAGACCGCGCTGAACAAAAGCGTCGCGATCCCCGACCATCCCTTTTTTCTCCCAATGCGCGATCAGCTTACCGCGTCGCACCCAACGGGAATAGATCGAAACGGCGACATAAATCACCGTCAGCACGACCATCAAAGGGATAAGAAAACGAAGTGCGACGAACATTCAAACTCTACCTACTGCGCCCCATGGCCCGACACGTGTGATCACCGCATCGCTGATTCGATCATTGCCGTCCATATCCTGCTCATGCCCGAACAACGCCGCCCGAGCACCGGCTTTGTCCACCTGATACTCGCGCACAAGGAAGTCGGCAACATAGGCTTTTTTGGCCTCGGACCACTTGGCGTATGTGCTGTAGAATAGTTCTTTGTGGCAAATGAACATCTGGCGCGGGTCCAACGGCGCCATCTCGGCCAACAGCATATTCACGAGATCGCGGTTCGGTGTATCGGCAGCGCGCAGCGTATAGAAATAAGCCGGATGATCCGAGGTGATGCGCGGCCACGCCCCCCCGTCCCGGGCCCAGCGTTGCAGCTGCGCCAACCCGTGATAGGCTTCGGGCAAGTGGTCCGAATGGTTGCGGGCAAGACGGCGCATATCGGTGCGATCCAGCCCCGACAAATCAACATCAGCATCCGCGGCGGCCGCGATGGTCAGGAAATCCATCTTCTGCTGCAGGATTGCTGCAGAGTTCACGCCACGCGCCTCGATTATGGTCTCGGTCAGGTTGTTTGAACTGAGGAAACTGGCAATCTTGTTTTGTTGTGATTTGCCAATGACATGGTCAAACGGCAAATCATCTGGCCGGTCGCCCATGAAAATCGCGGTCGGATGATCCAAATCCGGAAACAGGTAGAGCCCCCCGTAATGCGCCGTCCAGAAATTCGGTTGGACAAACGCGGTATGGCGCAGTCGCACCGGGTTGCGCATGACATCACCAGTCTCCCTGGCTGTCTCGATCATTTTTGCGATCAGCACGTCGTCGAACCAGGCGTCTTCTTCAGTTTTGAACCGCTCGACCATACCCGCCAGCTGCGTCGCTTTGCGCAGGGTGCCGCCCACCGTGTCGGCCTCAATTTCTATCTTGCGCAGGTTCAGCAGGTCGGCAGGTGCGGTCAGTTTGAAGACAGAGTTCACCAGCTCTCCGGCCACCGCGTCGGTGGCGGTCAGGGCAAACAGCTGCGCCTCGTTCATTTCGATGAAGTCGCGCAGGATGTCGCGCGAGGTCGAGAATTTGACGTTCAGCAGCGGCGCGCGTTTCTGCTCGGTCGTCAGCAGAATGAACTGCCGGTTGACCCCATTGGGGTTGAGATAGAGCGGATCGTCAAACTCCTGCCCGATCTCGGGGGAATAGCCCGAGATATCGACGTGGAAATCCGTAAGCGCTGTGGTCTTGCCCGCCAGATGCTGCAACGCGCGGTTATACCGCTCGACCAGAGCCGGGCTGGAGATGTGGACGAGATTGCCGAACATCAGGCCTTTTTCGATGAGGCGGATCATGGGGCGCTCCCTTTGCCCAGGGCCTCAATTGAAGGGTCGCGAATGCTTCTCAGCAGGTTATTCATCATTTGCCCGCAACCTAGCCAATGTCGTGGCAATCGCTTCGATTTTAGCTAAATTCTCCTCTGATAACGCTGTATCCTGAACTTCTTCGCCATGTACCAACATGTTTCTTAGCTTACGGAATCCTATAAGCTCCGAAAATAGCTTAGACCCATCTGGTTCGGACGCCAGCATATCTCTTGCGTGTCCGAGGATATTCCCGTTTCGAAGCGCATTTTGCCCGACAACCGAGCGTTCGATCTGTATCCACGCTTGTAGAAACCGTCCAAGACGCTCTGTAGATTTGGAGCTAGGCAGTTTCGGCGAATAGTCGAACAGGCTTTCAAACAACTTCTCTGCGAGTTCTGCGTAAGCCTCTACCTTTGAGCGTTCGACAGTTAGGCCGTTTCCTTGATGGTATAGTTCGTTGCGAAGCCTGTGAAACCACTCGATAACCCCTAAATCTATCCCAACGATTTTTTCGGCTGCATGGTTCTCAACACCGTCAAGCAACCCCGGAAAACTCTGGCAGTAATCGTCTCGTTGCTTCCTCGATATATCTATTCCAGAAATACGCTTCGGCAAAGTTATGAAAGTCTGAAGCATAAGCTCCACAGCGTTGTCGATATTGATCATGGCAAGTCGACGGTTTGTGTCCGTATCATTCACCAAAAGTGAAAAGCCATGCCTAAGAATTTCAGCGGGTCCCGTTGCCCAATGCGCTTCGTTCACTACCCCTTCTCCTCCAGATACCGCCGCTTGGCCTCTTCCATCCGGCCCATCTCGCGGACGGCGTTCTCGATGGCGACCTCGTCGCTCATGTCGGCATAGCGGAATTCGCCGTCGGCTTGGTTGTTCGTTCGTTGCACCACTTGTCCTATCCGTTCCTCTTAAACCGACCCACAACCACAACCGCCAACACCAACAACGGCAACGCAAATGCCCGCGCGGTGATCTGCAAGTTGAACCCGATGTAAGACACTACGCTGCCTTCGAACAGGATCAGCGTTTCCTCCCATGTCGTGCCCTCAAACCCGCCGCCTGTGTTCACGCCGAACTGGGTCAGAAACAGCACCGCCACTGCGCCCAGAAAGCCGAACACGCCCCAGCGTACAGGCAAGATGAAACCCAGAACGAGTGCTAAACCGGTGATCGCAAGTGTCAACGTCATGTCTTTGCCTCCTTTGACCAATGGCGCGTTGTTGCATACGCGCCTCCGGCCAAGATCATTGCGGGGACAAACCAGAACAACGCGCGGCCAAGGAAATGTGAAGGCATTTCACCGGGGCCAAAGGCGTGGAGCAGCGAGATCGGGCGCAAGATGGATGCGCCGTTCATCCAGATCTCGAACAGGGAACTCCAGATATAGGTGACCGCAAAGATGATCAGCGTGAGCATGGCAAAGGCCCAGCCAGATGGAGGACGACGGCGCGCGATGGCCCTGCCGAAAAAGAGGCACGCGCCGATCAGGCTTGCAAAGATCAGGATCAGGCCGCCTGTCATCCCTTGCCCTCCAGATACCGTCGTTTGGCCTCTTCCATCCGGCCCATCTCACGCACGGCGTTTTCGATGGCGACCTCGTCGCTCTTGTCGGCATAGCGGAACTCGCTGTCGGCGTAGCGGTTGATCTCCTGCATCACCATCTCAACCGTGATCGGCTGGCGTAGGTCCTCGATCATCGCTTTCTTGGTGTCGTAGTCGCGGAACAGGAACAGGTCAGGGTTTTCCATCCATTCGTCGGGCAGCTCGAAATCCATCGCACGGACCTTGACCGCGTCGGTGATGTTCTTGATCGCGCGGCCTGTGAACCGCTCATCCGCCTGTTGGATCGCCTTGAGGTAGGTGCCCAGCTTGGCAATCGTGTCCATCTGGCCGATTTGAGCCGAAACCCGTTCATAGACCTGTAGCAGAGCATCCTCATGCGGGCGGGAATGGCTTTCGAAACTGGCGGCGACGGCCTTTTTGATCTCCTGCTCGGCATAGGCGTCGTGCTCGCCCAGCGGGATGTCGTGGTTGCGACCCATCAACAGGTGCAGGATGTCGATGTAATCCTCGCGCGTCTGAGGTCCGTCCACCAGAAACCGCGCGCCCGCCCGCTGACGCAAGGCGTCGTCGACATTCTCGGGGTAGTTTGAGAACATGCCAAAGGTGCAGTTGCCGCGCACGACGGTGTTGGCGCCTGCAAAGCTCTCCATCAGAACAGCGGTGATTTCCAGCTGCCCGGCTGACGATTGCCGGTCGCCGCGTTTGCCCGCCAGTTGGTCGATGTCGTCGATGGTGCCGAACCCGATGACCGAGGGATCAATGATCGAGTTGATAAACGCCTTGGCGTTCTGGCCAGACTTGCCCTGATAGCTGTCGATATTGTCGGTGCTCAGGTTCTGATAGCGGAACGGATAGCCCGCGTTCTGGCAATAGTCGTTGATCAGCCCGGCCATCATCTGGATCAGGGTGGTCTTGCCCGTGCCCGGTTTGCCGTCGCCCATGAAGGTAAAGATGAACCCGCCGAGTTCCGCAAAGGGGTTCAGGCGGCGTTCGAAATCATAGGCCATCAGCATCTTGGCCAGCTTCATCCCCTGATACTTGGCGATATGGTTGCCCACCACCTCATTCGGTTTCTTGAACGTCATGGTGAGGGTGGTGGATTTGGCCTTTGACGCAGGCTCAAATCCGCGGATCGTCAGATCGTCGGCCTCGATATGCCAAGCGGTGTTCTGGAACGGGGCCAGATGGCCAGCGGACCCAGCGCGCAGGGCGGCCTTGTCCATCAGTTGTTCGGCATAGACACTGGTGGCGGCAATCAGATGCGCATCGTCGGTCGCATGTTTCGCCAGCACCTGATCCAGCTCCCACAAGGTGCCGTGCAGGGCAAGCTGGCCATTGTCCGTCAACACCTCTTCGATCTCACCCAGATCAACCGTGGTTTCGCCCAGATGAGACGACATCAGATAAGCTAGCGCATTGCCCAGCACATGAGATGTGATCAAAGCCTCAGCCGTCAGCAATTCCGAAAACTCGGTCTTGCGCGCAACAGGCAAATCCCCCGCCAGATTGGCCCGCTTCAAATCGGCCAACGGAGTCTGCTCTGCATATGCTTCGGCAACGGCGAGAGCGATGGCAATCGCGCGCCGAATGGCTTGCTGCGCGGTGGCCTGAGGGGGTGAGACCAGCGTATCACCATCATCCGACGCTTCGATCCGCTCGACCAGATGCACCCCATCCGCGTGGACCGTCCGCCGTGTCGCCAACCCCGGAGTCGTCGACCGAAACCGCCGCCCTGTGGACACACCCGGAGACCGCTCGACCGCCACCTCAGTCACCTTGGCAATCCGAGGCGCATGTTCAAATCCGTTCAGCAAAGCGGTCGCTGCCGGATAATGCTTGCGAATATCGTCTTCCCGCAATTCCATCTGATCTGACGTCAAACTCATCTTCTCACCAATAGGTATAGTTGAAAAACTTATGGCTCTTCACGTGTCCGCTCTCATCAGCGGTAAAGCAGGCAAGATAGTAACCGCCCAAGTTTACCGGGGGTATCTGATAGCACTCAGAACCTGCTGGAATAGCGTCACCGTGCAATTCAATTGCCTCCGCGTACTCCAATGGGAAGCCGCGCTTATCCAGCATTTTTCGCAGTTCGTCAGCGGAAGTGCCGGCCTCGCTGTTCTCAAAGAACCAGTTGCGTTGGACGGCGCCGTCCAAACCACAAGCTGCAACGGTTAGAAACAAAACAAGAGTTGTTACCGCCTTTGTCATTCAATACCTCAACACCTGCCCCGTTTTGCTGACCACAAACTTGCGCACGTCACCAAAGCCCGGCGGGTCACGCTCGGCCAGAACCTGAAACGGACGCTGAGGCAGGATGATCGATCGCTGGGTGCGTGTTGCCCCGGTTTCAGCCCCCTGCCCACCAAACGGATCCAAAGCAAAAATCTCGCGCTCAACAGTCGAGAACCACCCGGCGCGTTCCTCGATGACATCTTCGCTTTCCAGCTCTTCGGTGGTCCATGCCAGTGCCCAGTCCTGACCCTCTGGCGCTTGGGCACCTTCCAACACCTGCCGCAAGGGGCCGGATTGCTCCGTGAACGCCGAGGAATACATCGGCCCCACATGAATGCGACGCAGGTGTTTGGGGTGCAGGTCGTCGAAATCCTGATCAAAGCCCTTGGCAATCGTTACCAGTTTCAGCCCGCCCAAGGATTGCGCCATCAGATGCGCCTGCACCTCCGGCCAGCGACGTTGGTCTTTGGGCAGGGCCGTCTTACCGCTGTCCTCCAACTGCATCAGGTAGATGACCGGCAGATTGATCTGGCTGTCATAGACCGCCCAGTGGATCATGAACTTGCGCCGTTCACCCTCATTCCCGATCCAGTGGCACTCGGGATCGTTGCGCGCCCAGAACAGCTGACCTTTCAACAATTCCTCGTAGTAGAGCCTTTGAGACAGAGCGAATTGCAGCTTGGTGGGTATTTCCTGATCGCCAATGATCGTCCGCACCATGTCGGTTTTCAGATCATCCTCCGAGGGCATATTCGCAAGATGCACCTGCGCCTGCTGCGCGTCATTGGCCATGGTCAGCAACTCGGTCGCCACGGGAAACCCGCTGTCGCGCTTGTCCATGGCGAGGCTGCCAAAGAACCGCCCCGTATCACGCCCGACCAGCAGGTATTTCATGCTGAGTGCGCGGAAGGTGTAGAGCAACCCCGAGAGATACCGCGACACGATCCGCACCTCTTGCTTGCTGATCGCGCCCTCCGCTTCCATCGTTGCAGCCACGCGCAGGAGGTGGACGGTGATCACCTCGAATTTGCGGAAATAGCGGCGCGAGGCGAAGGTGTCGGTCAGGCAAACGTGGTCTTGGGTGGGGTCAATGTCGTTCATCTAGGAGCGTCCAAGTCCTTCCCATTTTTGTCGATGTGGAACCACCACCGGTATAACGGCGAACCCATGCTATTCAGGACCACTTCGGGATTAATTCCAACTGATCGCTGAAACCGATGCCCCCGTTCACTGCCCCAACTGAGCCAACACAGCAGCCTTATTAACGAAGCTACAACGACCATCATCAGCAGTGCCTGGACGACTTCTGGATAATCCGGTTTCTCTTCGATGAACCCCAATTGCTCCAGTATTCGCGGCAGTTCCAATGGTCCAAGACTTGCAGTTAACATGAGGAATTGCTGGTGAGCGAAACGCACTTAACCACCATACAAGTTCTTATCGTGCTTCTCGACGATCGAGGCGAACCGGCGGGCAAAGCGTTCATCCGCCTTGGCCTTTTTCTCCAGCACGTCACGAGCGAAAACCATGTGGCCCTCATGCGCCTCAAGCATGTCGGCCATTTTCTGGTTGGTCGCGGTGCCGATGGCGGCCATGGCGGTTTGCGCCTCTTGGTCCGTCTGCACGCCGATCTCATTGATGCGGTGGGCGACGTCCTGCTGCTGCGCGGTTTTCAGCGATTTGGTCAGGGCGTCATACAGCACCACGCGCTGTTGCGTGTCTGTCTGCAGCTTGTTGATCAACACCATCTGCGTCGCCGCCTGGTTCTGCAGTGAATCGACCCAGGTCTTGCCCTTTTCGATATAGCGCTCCAGCGTCTGGGATTTGGCCAGCTTGACCTGCTCGTCCTGAACCTTGGCGTTGTATTGCTTGTTCAGCTCGGCCAGTTCAGTCTCTAGCTGAGTGCGCGCGGCGGCGTCCTGTTCAACGCTGATCTTGTTTTCCAACGTGATGATCGTCGGGTCCATGTCCTGAATTTCAGCGCGCAGCGCCTCCAACTCAGCCACGGTCGCCTCACGGTCATCCAGCGTGACGGTCAGGTTGTCCTCAACCTTCACGCGCTGGTCCTCCAGCACGGACAGCTGGCCCTCCAGCAGTTTTACGATCACGTCGGATTTGGCGATCAGGTCCTGCAGCTTGTCGTCGATATTGGCGGTGCGCATCCGCTCCTGCCGCATCGACTCGGATTTGCCCTTGGCGAAGATGCCAACAAACGACTCCCACCCGGTTTTCGAGCGCATCTCGTCGAAATCCTTGGAAAACGCGTTGGTGACGTCATCCAACCCCATGATGAGTTCGGCGATATTGGCGTTCATCACCTCGGTATGGGCGTGCACATCCTCAAGCGTGGCGTTTTCGATGTCGATATCCGCCTCGGCGGTGCCGATTTTGGCGCGCGCGGCTTCGATCCGCGATGTCAGGCTTTGTATCTGCGACTGGCTTTCGCGCACCTTGGTCTGAGTTTCCTGAATCAACGCATCAAACTGCTGGTTCGACATCTGCTATCCCTTTTTTGTTTATATCCCCAATAAGATAGGCAATGTTACGCCTTTTTACATCCCCTTGGGTGCTAAATTCCTGCAAAGACTGACAAACTCGGGTGGAAAAAGATAGGCGGGACAACCAAGGCGCGAACAGAAAGGTGCCCGCGCGGCAATGGTGCAACGCGAAGTCCGAGTGCCGACAACGGCCCGGATGAAACGTCATCACCGTTCACGCGGACAAACAACCCGCTGAAGCAGCCAATGACAGCGTCGAAGACGCTTCGGGTGAGACAGAGGAGCGGAGGCTGTTTCCAGCTTTAACGCCTCGGACTTTAAAAATACCTCTTGGAGATTCACCCCGCATTCTGTGTAGTTGAACCAGCTGACCGGCAAGAGGGCGCATGACTGAACAGATTCAAAGCACCGGAACGCGACGCGGCCGCAAGACGCGACTGGCCAAGCGTGAGGCAAAACCCGAGGTCAACCCCTGTCCTCCGGGACAGATCGGCGGGCGTTACCAACCCCTGACATCGTCCGAATTGACGGCAATCTATGACACGGCGTTAAAGCTGCTGTCGCATCTTGGAATGGGTGAGGTACCGGAGCGGCTGGCCCGGGATCTGCTGAATGCCGGAGCGAAAGATCGCGGCGACGGTCGGATCGTGCTGCCGGAGACGTTGGTTGAAAAAGCCATCACCGATGCCGCGAAGACGTTCACACTGCATGGCCGGGACACGTCCCGGTCCATCAAGGTGGGCGGCGAGCGGGTCTATTTTGGCACCGGCGGCGCGGCAGTTCAGACGCTGGATTTGAATACCGGGCTGTATCGCTCTTCGACCCTTTCTGATCTGCACGACTTTACGCGACTGCAGGATACGCTGGCCAACGTTGCGTGGTTCACCCGATGCTGCATCGCAACCGATGTTCCCGACAGCTATGACCTGGACGTCAACACCGTTTTTGCATTGCTGAAGAACACCACCAAACCGGTTGGAACCGCATTCACATATGCCCATCATGTCGCGCCGATGATGGAGATGCTGAATATCGCAGCAGGCGGAGACGGTGAATTTGCCGCCCGGCCTTTTCTGAAGGCACACATAAGCCCGGTGATTTCACCCATGCGGTTTGGGGCCGATGCGGTCGACGTGGTGTATGAATGCATCGCTCATAACATCCCGATATCCTGCATCACGGCGGCTCAGGCCGGGGCGACCGCGCCTGCGACGCTGGCCGGGTTTCTGGCCCAGTCGCTCGCGGAAACTCTGGCCAGCCTGGTTATGGTCAACGTGATCCAACCGGGCTTTCCCATGATCTTTTCAAACTGGCCGTTTGTCATCGATCTGCGCACCGGCGCGTTTTCCGGTGGCAGCGGCGAAACCGCTTTGCTGAACGCGGCCTCGGCGCAATTGTCCAACTGGCTGGGTTTGCCTTCTGGTGTGGCCAGTTCGATGACGGATGCCAAGGCCATTGACGCCCAATACGGCAGCGAAAAGGGCGTCACCGCACTGGCCGCCGCACTGGCGGGCGGTAATCTCATCTACGAAAGTTCGGGTATGACCGCCTCGCTGCTGGGCGCAAGTTTCGAGGCATTTATCCTGGATGACGAGATGCACTCTGGCATCTATCGCGCGTTGCGCGGAGTCGAGGTGACGGAAACCAACCTGGGGTTTGACGCCATCGTCGATGCCGTTCTGGGCGAAGGGCATTTTCTGGGCGGCGCACAAACTCTTGCCGCGATGGAGCGGGACTATTTCTATCCGTCAATCGCTGACCGCAGCGAGCCGCGAAGCTGGGCGGACAGCGGGGCCCCCGATGCGTGGGCGGCGGCAAAGCGGCGGGCGCAGGAAATCCTGAAAGAGCATCACCCGACATACCTGACCGCAGAACAAGAAGCGGCGATCCGCAAGCGGTTTTCCATCCTGTCATAGAGAACCGCACAGCATCATTTCAGAACAGGTCACAATGACGTCGCCCCGCGCCTGGAGGAACGCGGGGCGTATGGGGCGATAATCCCGAGAGGCAGGACTACCGCCATGTGGTCAGACGGCCTCAGTTCACGGCTTTGGCGTCAACCACATCCTTTTCTATGGCATTGGCCGAGGAAATCTCGATCCGGCGCGGTTTCAGGGCCTCGGGCACCTCGCGCTTCAGGTCGATGTTCAGCATGCCGTTTTCATGGCTGGCGCCTGTGACCCGCACGTGATCGGCCAGGGCAAAGCGGCGTTCGAACGCGCGCGTGGCGATGCCACGGTGCAGATAGCTGCGGTCTTTGTCCTCGGCGGATTTCTTACCGGCGACGACCAGTGAGTTTTCTTTCACTTCAACCGACAGATCGTTTTCCGCGAACCCGGCCACAGCGACCGAGATGCGATAGGTGTCGGCATCGGTCTTTTCAATGTTGTACGGTGGATAAGTGGGTTGCGCGACGTCGTTGGTCAGAACGCGATCCATCATGTCGGCGATTTGGTCAAAGCCAATGGTGGCGCGGTGCAGCGGAGCAAAGTCAAATGTACGCATGTGTCGTATCCTCATGGTTGAGCGATTTACGAGTTGAGCCCTCCGTTCGGACGGGCGGTGATGTTATCCGGACCCCGTTTGCGGCGATCCGGTACACTTCACATGGGGAGCGTATTGACCGGGTTCAAGACCCTCCTGCGCTGATGAATTTGGCCCCGGAACCCGACTTGCCCGAACCCGGCTGCAACCGGCGGATCGAGGCCGTCGGTCTGGGCGCGTCGCGGCGCAGGATCGCCTTGAGTTGCGATACCGAGTCTGCCAATTCCATACCGTAGCCGACCTTGATCGCACCATTGAAACCCACTGCCGAAACAACCGACAGAATTTGCCAGCGCGGACCGTTTCTGGCCAGAATGGCAGATCCGGACGAGCCGAATGTCACATCGCAGTTGAAGCTGATCACCCCCTGCGCGCGGCGCAAAATCTCGCACGAACGCTGACGGGTAATTGCCTCGGCCCGTCCACGTCCGTAAGAGGCGACGCTGATCTCGTTACCCGCAACGCGACCGCTATGCAGCGCGAATGGATCCGCAATCGAATAAGGGATCGGCTCTTCCAACCGCATCAAGGCGACATCCACGCGCACACTTGCGGCCGAAACCGGTTGGTCGGCAATATACTCGGGATGTGATGCGATCTGGATCACCTTGCGTTCAGCCAGCGCCTCGCCATCGCTCAAACCGGCCCGAAACGTGACCTTGCCAGGCTCATAGGGTTTGCCCGTGGCCTTATCCAAGGCGCAATGCGCGGCGGTCAGAACAATGTCCTTGGCAATCAATGTGCCGGTGCAAAACCCGTCATCACCAATGTCCAACCGACCCACGGCCTCCCAGCCGTAAAGATCATTGCGGTCGGTCAACCGCCGTTTTTCCGCCAACTGAGCCTGACTGTTCGTGGCCGCCAAAATCAAAAAAAGAAATGCAGAAACAAATCTGATCATGGTTTAAGAAATCTCGCTCCCAAGGTTTTTCCGGCCGTTCCCGAACCGCTGGACAGGCCAAATCCCCGTCCTTCCGACAATTCCGACTGCAGCAATTGCAGCGATTCCTCCAACGCCGTTCCCAGTGCGACGCGTTGGCCCCGCAATTCGGCCTTTGCGGACACAACGGATACGATGCGCGGTCTTTCACCATCGAATGAAAAAATCGGCGCACCGGATGCCCCGAAATCCACATCGCAGGACATGACAAGAATGCCTGACTGCCGGGCCATGACCGAGCAAACTTCTTGCAACGAAGGGGCCTCGGCCCGGTCATGTGCGTAGGACACAACGCCAACATCTTCGCCCCGGGCCGGGCGGCGTCCGGTTTCGAACGGAACGACCGAGGTATTCCGGATCGGCTGCCACAGCTCGATCAACGCGATGTCATGTTGAACCCGGTCCGCCGATACACTTGCATCATATTGATATCGCGGATGAATGACCGCCTGACGTGCCGCCCGATAGGCCGAGGCATGACCTCTGCGCCATCCGGCGAGAAACTCGATCCGGGCCGGATCAATTCGCTCGCGCGTGGCCTTGTCGAACAGGCAATGCGCCGCCGTCAAAACCAATGTGGGCGAGATCAAAGCCCCGGTGCAAAACCCTGTTCCACCGATATCCAACCGCCCGACGGCCATCCACTCCCGCCCGGAATCGGTGGTTTCAAGGCTTTTCAGTCGTGTATCTTTAGCCTGTACCACCAATGGCAGTACGCTGAGCACGGCGGCTATGATCCAATGTCGCACGCAGGTCTCCGGTCATGTCTTCTGACCTCCGCTCTTAAGCAGTACGTGCGGCAAAATTAGGGCGCGATACGGGTGTGCCGCTCAAACCTGACCTGATCGACCTCACCTCAGGATCGGCACCTGCGATGCCGAGCCGTAGCCCGCCTGCAGGGCGCGCGGTTTTGGCCCGCCTGTCGCCCAGTCCAGCAATTCGACTGTGTGAAGGATCGGAATCCTGGTGCCTGACCCGATCTGCATCATGCAACCGATATTACCAGCGGCGATCACATCCGGTTTCTTAGTCTCCAGTGTTTTCACCTTGCGCTGTTTCAGTTTTCCGGAAATCTCGGGCTGCATCAGATTATATGTCCCGGCACTGCCACAACACAGGTGACTGTCTGCGGGTTCGACCACCCGAAACCCCGCTCGTTTGAGCAGATCCTTGGGATAGGTCTTGATTTTCTGCCCGTGCTGTAGCGAACAGGCCGCGTGATAGGCCACGGTCATTTCTTTCTCATCACCATCCGGCAGGTCCAGCGTCATCAGAAGCTCGCTGATATCCATCGAAATGTCCGATACCCGCGCAGCATCTTCGGCCAGCGGGTCATTGCGGAACATATGCCCGTAATCCTTCACCGTGGTTCCGCATCCCGACGTATTGATGACGATCGCATCCAGCCCGTCCCCATCCATCTCGGCGGTCCAGGCCCGAATATTGGCAGCCGCGGTTTTGTGACTGGCGTCGGACTTCCCCATATGATGGGTCAGGGCCCCGCAGCATCCGGCCCCGTCGGCCACCACAACCTCGCATCCAAACCGGGTCAGCAATCGAATGGTGGCATCGTTGATATCCGTATTCAGCGCCTTCTGCGCACAGCCCGTCATCAGCGCCACGCGTTTTTGGCGCGCACCTTGGGGTGCGAAACTCTGAGGATCATCATTGCGACTGACCGGAGGGATGTGCTTGGGGGCCATGTCCAGCATTGCACGCAGCCGCGCATCCGGCATCAGGAATTTGAACGGACGTCCCAGCTTGGCTCCGATCAGCGCCCAGCGAAACCGCATCGGATAAGGCAGGATTTGCGCCAAAACCCATCGCAGAACGCGATCGGTCATGGGCCGCTTGTAGTTCTGCTCGATATACTCACGCGCATGATCCACAAGGTGCATATAGTGCACACCGGACGGACAGGTGGTCATGCAAGCCAGACAGGACAAACACCGGTCAATATGCTTGACCGTCTTGTCGTCCGGAACACGCGCGTTTTCCAGCATGTCCTTGATCAGGTAGATCCGCCCGCGCGGGCTGTCCAACTCATCGCCCAGAACCTGATAGGTCGGACATGTGGCGGTACAGAACCCACAATGCACACAATTGCGCAGAATCTCGTTCGAACGTTTGATGCCTGGGTCCCGAAGCTGGTCTTCGGTAAACGTCGTCTGCATGTGCCTACCCCATCAGTCCCGGATTGAACAAACCGCGCGGATCAAATCTCTGACGTAAACCCTTGCTCAACGCGGCAACGCCCGAGGATTCAGGCTGAAACCGCCCCAGCCGCCGGGCCGTCGCAGGCGCCGCACGAACCAGGGTTGCATGCCCCACCACATGACCCAGACGCGCGCGCAAATCGGTCCCGGCCGGAACCAACGCCCAGATCAACCCGCCCCCCCAATCGAACAGCATCTGATCCGCTTCAATCCGCGCAGCAACCTCGGGCGCATCCGAGGGTTTTACGGAAAGGCGCCAGACATCACCGTCCTTGCCACGGAACGCTTCGACGTCCCGAACAGCCTGCCATAAACTGTCCGAGCTGCCCTGTTCGGCAATCTCACCAAATCCTGCCAGTAAGGCTTTCAGCTGCGCACGCCGGTAGGCCACAGAATCCGCGAACCCTTCGACCCGCAACAGCGCCTGTTCCTTCTCGGGATCATAGGCCGCACCGTTCACCTCAAAAGGAGATTTCAAGGCAGCCGACATAACGCCAATCGCGCCTGCCACATCAGCAACCTGAACCGCCAGTGTCGCCGTCGCCTCTGGCTTCGGCAACACTTTCAGCGACACCTCTGTCATCACGCCCAAGGTACCCCAGGACCCGGCCATCAGCTTCACCAGATCATAGCCGGTGACATTCTTCATCACCCGCCCACCGTTCTTGACCACCTGCCCCGCGCCATCGACATATCGAACGCCCAGCAGAAAGTCGCGACACGCCCCGGCCTGTATCCGCCTTGGCCCCGAAATATTGCCCGCAACAACGCCACCAATTGTCGACGCTCCGTCCGAGCTCAACAGACCGCGATGATCCATGGGTTCAAAGGCCAGTTGCTGACCTTCTGCCTCCAGCGCCGCCTCAATCTCCGCAACCCGAGTCCCGGTCCTTGCGACAATCGTCAACGCGCCGGGCTCGTACAGCATAATGCCGCTCAACCCCGTCGTTTCGATCACCTGCTCCGGCCCGTCGATTCCGCGCGTTCCGCCTCCGGCAATACGAACCGGCCCATTCAGCCCGCCCACCATCTCGGCCAGCTCGGCCTCTGTCTCAGGTCTCATGATACTTCATCTTTTCCAAAATACTCCGGGGGAGTCGCGGCCCGCCGCGACGGGGGCAGCGCCCCCTACTCGGCCGCAATCCTGCGCGCCTCGGACACACCCAGCGGGAACACTTTTGCAGGGTTCAGCAACCAGTTGGGATCGAAAACATCCTTCACCGCCATCTGCGCTTCAAGGTCTGCAGATGTATATTGATGAACCATCAAATCCCGCTTTTCGATCCCGACCCCATGCTCGCCGGTCAGGCACCCTCCGACCTCGACACAAAGCTTCAGAATATCGGCCCCGAACGCCTCGCATTTCTCCAGATCGCCAGGTTTGTTTGCATCAAAAAGGATCAGCGGGTGCATGTTTCCGTCTCCGGCATGGAACACATTGCCCACCGGCAGGCCATACTCCTCGCTCATCTCTCCGATCCGCCGCAGCACTTCGGGCAATGACGAGACCGGTATGGTTCCGTCCAGACACATGTAGTCATTCATCTGCCCCATCGCCCCAAAGGCCGACTTGCGGCCCAGCCAGATTTTCGCGCTTTCCTCCGCCGACTGGCTCTCACGCAATTCAACCGGATTGTGACGCTTGGCGATCTCGATGATCTTGGAGAGCTGGTAGTCGATCTCGGCCTCGGACCCTTCAACCTCAACAATCAAAAGGGCCGTACAATCGGGATACCCGGCTTGCGCAAAATTCTCGCAGGCCCGGATGCACAGCGTATCCATGAACTCGATCGCAACCGGCAGGATGCCCGATTTGATAATGTCCGACACGCATTGCCCGGCAATCTCATTGTCATCAAAACCCATGAGCACCGGTCGTGCACCTTCGGGTTTGCGCAGAATGCGCAGGGTGGCCTCGGTGACCACACCCAGCTGCCCCTCGGACCCGCAAACAACACCCAGAAGATCCAGCCCGCCAGAGTCGAGATGAGCGCCTCCAATCTCAACCACGCTGCCGTCCATCATGACCATCTTGACGCCCAGAAGGTTATTGGTGGTCACGCCATATTTCAGACAATGCGCGCCGCCGGAGTTCATCGCAATGTTGCCCGCAATTGCACAGGCCAATTGCGACGACGGGTCAGGCGCGTAAAAGAAATCATCCTCTTCCACGGCTCCGGTCACGCTCAGGTTTGTTCGGCCGGTTTGCACCCGGATGACGCGGTTGTCATAGTCGACTTCCAGAACCTCATTCATCTTGGCAATGCCCAGAATGACGCAATCCGCCGTTGGCAATGCCCCACCCGCCAGCGAGGTACCTGCCCCGCGCGGCACCACAGGCACGCCTTCCTCATTGCAGATGCGCAGCACATCCGAGACCTCCTCAGTGCTCGCCGGCAAAACCGCAAGCATCGGCGGGCAGCGGTAGGCGGTCAGCGCATCACATTCATATGCGCGCGTCTCCGCCGGATCATGGATCACGGCATCTTCAGGCAACACTTGCAGCAACCGGAGCAGAACCGCATCCTTGCGACGCAGCACCTCGGTGTTTGGCGGTGGCATTTCCATGACTGGTCCTCCAATTTGGTAAAATAATATTACCAATTTTCCGATCTGGCAAGTTACAACACCACGACGTAGTGTCGCGCCCATGTCGTGGATTGATCAATCACTGCTGTTCTCGCCGCTGGACTTTGCTGCGATTGCCCTGCTGATCGGGTCCTGGTTATGGATCGGCTGGCGGATCGAGAACCCTGCGCCGCAAAAGCCATCTGTGGGCATGATCATGGATTCCTACCGGCGCGATTGGATGAAAGAGATGGTGACCCGCCAGCCCCGCATGTTCGACGCGCAGGTGGTGGGCACGATGCGGCAGGGCAGCACGTTTTTTGCATCGACGACGATGATCGCCATCGGAGGTGGGCTGGCCTTGCTGGGCAATACCGAACGACTGGCCGGGCTGGCGCAGGATCTGGCGCTGGGAACGGCCCCAGCGCTGGTGTGGGAGGTCAAGATCCTGATCATCCTGTTGTTTTTGGCGAATGCATTCCTGAAATATGTCTGGGCGCACCGTCTGTTTGGCTATTGCGCCGTTCTTATGGCCGCTGTTCCAAATGACCCCGACAACCCGGGCGCCTATCCCCGTGCCGCACAGGCGGCTGAAATATGTGTCACCGCTGCACGCAGTTTCAACCGGGGTCTGCGAGCCACGTATTTCGCTCTGGCCGCAGTGGCCTGGATACTGGGTCCGGTTGCTTTGATCCTTGGCGCGGCGATCACGCTCGCCATGCTGTATCGGCGCGAGTTCGCATCGCATTCCCGAACAGTTCTGCTCAACACCGAATCGTGATCCCATGCCTGCATTCGAAACGATAGGTTCATACCATGAGATATCTTGTTCTGACCGCCCTATTGGCCACTCCGGCCTATGCCGATGATCCCGTGATCGAAAACGTTGTCGCCAAACGCAGCGGTGACACATGGCGATTCGAAGTCACCGTCTCGCACCCTGAAACCGGATGGGACGACTATGCCGACGGATGGCGTATTTTGGATATGGATGGGAAAGAGCTGGGGATGCGCGTGCTGCACCACCCGCACGAGAACGAACAGCCCTTTACACGCTCGCTGAGTGGTGTTGCCATCCCGGACGGGACTTCACAGGTTCAGGTGCAGCCCCGCACCAATGTGGATGGCTGGGCCAAAGAGACCTTTGTGGTCCCCCTGAACTAAAGCGTTTTGCGTTTTTCCAAGTCAAAGCGACCGAAATGCACGTTCGACCGCAGTGAGAGACAGCGTATTTCGGATCAAATCAAACGCAAGGCGATCTAGAACACACCCAACGTCAGGCCTGCGCCCAGCGCCGCGCCGATCTCGCGGCATTGATCCAACTGATCCTGCGGAATGGTCTTTTCGGCCAGAATAGCCTCGGGCGTCTGCGCGTGGGTGCACATGATCAGCGGCGGCTGCACCTCTTTCAACCGCCAGCCGGTAGCGATCCGGGCGATCTGGCGCGCGGCGTTCTGCCCGTCGGACCCGGCGCAGATCATCTGGGCATAGGGGCGGCCCTCGATCTTGCCCAGCACGGGGTAATAGCTACGGTCGAAGAATTCCTTCATCAGACCTGAAATCGCGGCCAGGTTCTCGGGCGCGCAAAAGATATAACCATCGGCGGCCAGCAGGTCATCCGGCCTGGCCTGATCGGCGGGTTTCAGGACAACATCTGCCTCATCGCGCGCAGCCTCAGCCGCCGCCTCGGCCATCTGCCGGGCACCGCCGGTGCGCGAATGGTAAACGATCAGAAGCTGCGCCATGTCAGACCCGGTGATAGGGACCGCCTGCTAGGATGGTTGCGGCCCGATACAGTTGTTCCGCCAGCATCACACGGACCAGCATATGAGGCCAGACCATCGACCCGAATGAGATCGAAAAATCGGCCTCAGCCCGCAGATTAGGGTCTATTCCGTCCGCCCCACCGATGATCAGCGCCAGATCCTGCCGCCCGGCATCACGCCAGCCGCCCAGTTTCCTGGCGAAATCCGGCGAGGACATGACCCGCCCGCGTTCGTCCAAAGTACAGATCACAGCGCCTTTGGGCAGGGCCTTGCGCAGCAATGCCGCCTCAGCCCCCATACCCGCATTTTTCTTATCCTCAACCTCAAAGACACGCGCGGGGCCAAGACCCAGCCCACGGCCGGTACGGTCAAATCGGGTCAGGTAATCGTCAAGCAGGGCTTTCTCGGGTCCGGCGCGCAACCGCCCGACCGCAACTATGCTGATACGCATATCTCTCTCGCCTCCGGCCCCTCAATACGGGCCGGGATAGCGCCTCAGTTCGCCGAGGCGCTGCCGCCCTGAGGCAGCCACATCTTTTCCAGCTGATAGAATTCACGCACTTCGGGGCGGAAGATATGGACGATCACGTCGCCCGTATCGATCAGCACCCAGTCGCCGGCGTCCTTGCCTTCGACCTTCGAGGTGAAACCGAATTCCTGCTTGATGCGATCCGTCAGCTTTTCCGCCATGGCCGAGACCTGACGGGTCGACCGACCCGAGGCAATCACCATGTGATCCGCGACAGACGACTTGCCCTGCAGGTTGATCTGCACGACGTCTTCGGCCTTGTCATCGGAAAGTGAGGAAAGGATGCGTTCAAGCAGCTTGTCGCTGATTGACTGAGAGTGGGCCATTACGCTGGCCCCGTCTTCGGCGGGCAAACCCGCCTGGGTATGTAGAGACAGGACATAGTCCTCCTTTGCTGCGCGCCGTCAAAACCCCGGCGCCGGGGTACTATTAAGGTAACAAGGGGATTGCAACATTTCAATGAAACCCGCATCCGGGCGGGCCACGGCGGCTCACTCTTTGGCGAGCTGTTGCGCGTCTGCGTCGTCGGGATCGTCCTTGAGCAGGCGCACTTCGCGCTGCGGGAAGGGTAATGATATACCTTCGGCCTGAAACGCATCCCACAGCGCCAGATAGACATTGCCGCGGATATTCGTCAGCCCTTTGGTCGGATCGCTGATCCAGAACCGAAGCAGGTAATCAACGCTGCTATCGCCAAAACTGGTGATGTGGCAAACTGGTTCATGCGTGCTGCCGCTCAGCACACGCTGCACGGTTTTGACGGCGCGAATCGCCGTGGCGCGCACCTTGTGGGGATCGTCGGAATAGCTGGCCCCGAAATCCAGATCCAGACGGACGAACTTGTCGGAATGCGACCAGTTCACCACCTGGCTGGTGATCAGATCCTCATTCGGGATCAGGTATTCCCGCCCGTCCCGCGTGACAACCGACACATAGCGCGCGCCCAGTGCATTGATCCACCCGAACGTGTCGCCCAGCGAGATCACGTCGCCCGGTTTGATCGACCGGTCCATCAGGATGATGATGCCCGAAATCAGGTTCGAGACCACTTTCTGCAGCCCGAAACCGATCCCCACACCAATCGCACCGGACAGCAGGGCAATACCGGTCAGATCAAACCCCAGCGTGCGGATCGCGGCCATGAAAACCGCGCCATAAAGCAGGACCTGAATGCCCTTTGCCAACAGCACCTGCATCGAGGGCGTAATATCGTCGTTGCTTTTCAGACCCCTCTCGGCTGCGCGGGTGCCCACCCGGGCCAATGTCAGCAGGATACCGATCAGCAGAACCGCCTTTATGATCCCCAGCGCCGAGATATGCAGATCGCCGATAGAGACCGCAACCCCGTCCAGGAAATCGGCCACATCGTCCGTCAGCCCCAGTGCAGCCAGCGTTGCATAGATCCACATGGACCACTTGAAAATCACCCGAAGCGTTCGGTTGCGCACCAGCCGGGCGACCATCGCAATGGCCAGCCACGCCACCGCAAGCGTCGCCACAACGCCGATCAGATAGCTGCGCGACGGCCATGTGGCCTGCTGCATCACCCAATACAGGCCCCAGGACAACACAACGAAATAGACCAGCGTCAGCCGCCGCATCAGCTGAATCAGGGTGCGCAGCCGCCATTTCGGCCAACCGGTCCGGGCGCGGGCCCAACTCTCCCACCGGTGCTGGGTCAACAGCCTGAGGCAAAAGGCCAGACCCCACAGAAACAGGATGATCACCAGTTGGTACTGACGCCAGCCCGGAGTGACGATCAGCTCGGTCAGGTTGTCGAATTGAGAGGAGAAGGCCGCTGTCAGATTGGCGTAAAGCTCGGACAGTGTTTCCGGTAGCAGGTCCTGGTTCATACCGTCAGCTTGACCATCCCGGCGCGGCGATGCAAGCCCGCAGCCGGATTGAACCTTGATTGACGGCACCCCCCGATATATCTGGTGCGCATGAGACTCACTGTGGCCCAAATCCAGAACCTGGAAGACCGCGCGCGCCTGCGCGAACGGTTCTTTGGGGCCGCCCGCACGGTTCTTGCACGCCTACCCGTCGCCTGAGCCAATTCGCCAGCCATTTCTCATCTACATACGGGGAGAGGACCGATGTCCCCCAAAACGCTCTATGATAAAATCTGGGATGCCCATGTCGCCCACGAGGCCGAAGATGGCACCAGTCTTCTGTATATCGACCGTCACCTTGTGCACGAGGTCACCAGCCCGCAAGCCTTTGAGGGGCTGCGCATGGCGGGCCGCAATGTACGCGCGCCGGAAAAAACCATCGCGGTGCCGGATCACAACGTCCCGACCACGCATGACCGCGTGAACGGGATCGAAAACGAAGAATCGCGCATCCAGGTCGAGGCGCTGGACAAGAACGCCAAGGATTTTGGCATTCACTATTACCCGGTGCATGACGTCCGTCAGGGTATCGTGCATATCGTCGGCCCCGAACAGGGCTGGACCCTGCCCGGCATGACTGTTGTCTGCGGCGACAGCCACACCGCGACCCACGGCGCGTTCGGTGCGCTGGCGCACGGCATCGGCACCTCCGAGGTCGAACATGTTCTGGCCACGCAGACGCTGATCCAGAAGAAATCCAAGAATATGAAGGTGGAAATCACCGGCAAACTGCAGCCGGGTGTGACCGCCAAGGATATCACTCTGGCCGTGATTGGTGAGACTGGCACTGCTGGCGGCACCGGCTATGTCATCGAATATTGCGGCGAAGCGATCCGTGATCTGTCGATGGAAGGTCGTATGACCGTCTGCAACATGGCGATCGAAGGCGGTGCCCGCGCGGGTCTGATTGCCCCGGACGAAACTACTTACGAATATGTCAAAGGCCGGCCCCATGCACCAAAGGGTGCCCAATGGGAGGCCGCGCTGGATTGGTGGAAGACGCTCTATACCGATGAAGGCGCGCATTTCGACAAGGTCGTGACCCTGCGCGGCGAAGACATCGCACCGGTTGTCACATGGGGCACCAGCCCCGAGGATGTTCTGCCGATTACCGCCTCAGTACCGCACCCGGAAGATTTCGAAGGCGGGAAGGTCGACGCGGCCCGCCGGTCGATCGAATACATGGGCCTGGAAGCCGGTCAGAAACTCAGTGACGTGGAAATCGACACTGTCTTTATCGGGTCCTGCACCAATGGCCGGATCGAAGACCTGCGCGCCGCTGCCGAGATCCTGAAGGGCAAGAAGATAAAGGACGGGATGCGCGCCATGGTCGTTCCCGGCTCGGGTCTTGTGCGGGCACAGGCCGAAGAAGAAGGACTGGCAGACATTTTCAAAGAGGCCGGTTTCGAATGGCGTTTGGCGGGATGTTCCATGTGTCTGGCGATGAACCCCGACCAGTTGCAACCGGGCGAGCGCTGCGCCGCGACCTCGAACCGCAACTTCGAAGGGCGTCAGGGACGGGGGGGACGAACCCATTTGCTGAGCCCCGCAATGGCCGCCGCAGCTGCCATCACGGGACGTCTTACGGACGTCCGTGAATTGATGTAAGGTCCGCTCATATCTAGATATTTGAGGGATTGAACAAATGAGTGACTGGATCAAATGGCTCCTGCTGGGGCTTCTGTCCATAGCGTTCGGCATCTTTGTGCTGGGTGCGCCCGTGGTGGCCTCCATTGCCGTCACGGTCGTGACCGGTGTGTTGCTGCTGATCTCGGGCGTCTTGCAGGTCGTCGGCGGCTTTACCGTCGAAGGCGTTGGCAACAAGATCCTGTCGCTCATCATGGGTGCGGTCATGCTGTTTCTGGGCTGGTCCTTTCTGGATCATCCGCTGCAGGGCACGCTGACACTGGCAACCGTGATGCTGATCCTGTTCATGGCAGGCGGCATCGCGCGGATCATCTTGTCGTTCCAGATGAAAGGCACGCAGTTCTTCTGGGCCACCTTGATCTCTGGCATCATGTCCATCGTGCTGGCGGTTCTGATCTGGCGTTTTGCTGCCACAGACCCTGCCGTATTGTTGCAACTGCTGGGCATTTTGCTGGGCATCGAGATGCTGTTCAACGGGTTCGGTCTGGTCTTCATGGCGCTCTTTGTCAGGAACGCACCCAAAGACGAAACGAAAGAAGCTTAAACGCGAGGCACGGGCGCGGCCCGACCCCGCAGGAGTGTAGACATGGAAAAGTTTGACAAAGTCCACGGGGTGGCCGCCCCGATGCCGCTGATTAATATCGACACCGATATGATCATCCCCAAAGTGCATCTGAAAACCATCAAACGGTCCGGCCTTGGCGTCGTGCTGTTTGACGAGATGCGCTATCACGATCATGGCGGCGAGAATGAAGAGTTCGTTCTGAACAAACCCGCCTATCGCAATACCGAGATTCTGGTGGCCGGTGACAATTTCGGCTGCGGCTCATCGCGCGAGCACGCGCCCTGGGCGATCAAGGATTTCGGCATCAAGGTCGTGATCTCGACCAGCTTCGCCGACATCTTCTACAACAACTGCTTCAAGAACGGCATCCTGCCCATCGTGGTCGAGGAAGAACACCACGCGATCCTGATGGAAGACGCGCACAAGGGCGAGAACGCTCGCATGACCGTCCATCTGGAAGATCAGCAGATCACAACCTCGGACGGCGTGGTCATCGCGTTCGATGTCGACCCGCACCGCAAGCACTGCCTGCTGAATGGTCTGGATGATATCGGCCAGACCATGGAGAAAGATCACCACATCGACAAGTTCGAGGAACATGCCAGCCAGGCCCGCCCCTGGGTGTGATTCCGGGGTCGAATCTGACAACACTCAACCTAAAGGGGTCGCCCCGGCGACCCCTTTTTCATTTTGGGGCACCGTCGCCGGCAACCACAACATGTAGGGGAAATCCCAAATTTCACGTCGGATTTGCGTCCAAAATGATGCATTAGCGCACCAGTTTCGCCATCATTTTGCCTGAAATTCCGTGTTTTCTGCACCTTGGCTTGAGCTGATTGTCCTTTGCCGCCAGTCTTGGCGACAAACTGACATCCGTCAAAAAACAATCGATGGGTTCAAGTTGGATCGCAAGTCGGCACAGAATCGACTGCTCCAGTTTGGAAAGGGTACGGATAGTGATTGCACGCACTACGGGAGCGGCGATAAGGGGATTGCTGGTGGCACTTATGGTGCTCACTCCAGCGTTGTATCTGCCTGCCTCAACATCAAACGGGACCGAGATCATCGTATTTCTCGCGATCCTTGCGTTCATCCTGACCTTTTCCGAATACAACTCGGCCTTCCCCAGCTTCATCGAATTTCGCGACGCGCCACCCGTCAACCGGCTGCGCTTTGTCGGGCTGATGTCGATGGTCATGTTCCTGACGCTGATCTGTAAGAACATTTATGCCCCCACCGAATTGACCAGCCTGTTCTTCACAATCGGTTACGCCGTCGCCAGTCTGGCGGATTTCCCCTATTCGCCGGTCCGGTTGATCGTTCTGGTACTGCCCGGCGACGCCAGCCAGGGATTGCAGGATTTGGTTCGAATCTCGGCAAGTATTGCCTATGTTGCTGCACTGGTGACGATTGCCAGCTTTGCCTACGCGGTGAAATTCCGCAGCTGGCCCACCGGCAATGGCGCCTTCAATGTCTGGACAAACCTGCCCTTGTTCGACCCGACCAAGGGCGGAGACGTGGTCGCACGACTTCAGCGCGACGGAAAACTGAACATCGCGATCGGCGCATTGCTGCCCTTCCTGATCCCTGCCCTGATCAAAATGTCGGCAGGATTTCTGACGCCGATTGCCCTCAGCAACCCGCAAACGCTGATCTGGACCTTGTGTGCCTGGGCCTTTTTGCCCGCCAGCATGATCATGCGCGGCATGGCGACCCTGCGCATTGCCGGGCTGATCGTCGAAAAACGCCGCGCTTATTCCACGACTGAAACCACTCAAACTGCATGATCCGCGTTCTTGCGCTGATGCTGCTGCCGCTTTCGGCGCAGGCAGACACATTGCGCGTGGCCACCTTCAACACCGAGCTTGGGCGGGACGGACCGGGCGTCTTGCTGCGCGATTTGCGACGCGGCGACCCTCAGGCCGAGGCCATCGCAGAGGTTTTGGCAAAGGTCTCGCCCGATATTGTGGCGCTGCAGGGACTCGATTGGGATTATGATGGGCTGGCGCGCGCCGCACTGGTGAAGACCCTGAGGAAGGCTGGGATCGACTACCCATACAGCTATGCTGCACAGCCAAATTCAGGGCATACAACCGACCTTGATCTGGATGGGGATGGCCGCACGCATGGCCCGGGCGACGCACAGGGGTGGGGGCGATTCTCGGGCCAGAATGGGATCGCGCTGCTGTCCCGCTACCCCATCCTTGAGGACGAAGTCGTCTCATTCTCGGATATGCTTTGGCGCGACCTGCCCGGTGCCGAACTGCCAACCATCAACGGCAAACCCTTTCCGTCACCTCAGGCCCAGGCCGTTCAAAGACTGTCATCTACCGCCCATTGGGTCGTACCTATTCAGGCCCCGGGCGGACGGATATCCGTTTTGACGTTTCACGCCAGCCCGCCGGTATTCGACGGCCCTGAAGACCGCAATGGCCTTCGCAACCGGGATGAGGTCAGACTCTGGACATTGTTGCTGAACGGATCGCTTGGACCCGCACCTTCGGACCGGTTCGTCATCGCAGGCGACGCCAATCTGGACCCCGTTGGGGGCGATGGGCGCAACCAGGCGATTCAGGACTTGCTGGCCAATCCGGCAATTCAGGACCCTCGTCCAAGCGACCCTCAGGGATCGTTATCCACCGTCGTCTGGAAAGGAGTCGGAGAACTGCGGGTGGATTATGTCCTGCCATCTGCCGACTGGACAATTGTCGGGTCCGGCGTGTACTGGCCCGACAAAGACAGCGCCGGGCGCGCCGCAGCCGCGGCCGCCAGTCGCCATCGTATTGTATGGGTTGATCTGATCGACAAATAAGTCGCTGCCAAGAGGCCAAGAACTTACCGGACCCGAATCAAAGTCCCGGCGTCCCGCTGTCATGTTGATCGCGCATTCAGATCGACGAGGGAATTGCTGCCTATCGCAGATCATGTATTCATTTTCGCATGGAACGTGCCCTAACCCTGTCCGACTGGTCCTTGATCCAAAGCTTTCTGTCCGTGGCCGAGACCGGCTCACTTTCGGCGGCGGCCCGAAAGTCCGGCCGCAGCCAACCCACCCTTGGTCGTCAGATTCAGGCCCTTGAGGCGGAATTGGGCGTGTCGCTGTTTGAACGACACGCGCGTGGATTGAAGCTTAGCCCCGTAGGGTCGCAACTGCTGCCGATGGCGCAACAGATGCAGGCAGCCATAGGAGTCATCAGCCTGACCGCTGCAGGGCAGTCCCAGCAACTGGAAGGCACGGTGCGTATTACCGCTTCGGTCTTTGCATCCCACCACCTTCTGCCACCCATCCTCGCCACGATCCGCCGCGAAGAACCCGCGATCCAGCTGGAGCTGGTGGCGACCGACACCAGCGAAAACCTGCTGTACCGCGAAGCTGATATCGCGGTGCGGATGTATAGGCCCACGCAAGTGGACATCGTGTCAAAATACCTGGGCGATGTGAAATTCTGCTTCTGCGCCGCAAGCTCGTATCTGGACCGGTGCGGACGACCCGAAACACCTGAGGAACTGTTCACGCATGATCTTGTTGGCTTCGATGCCAATGAGCTGATCATCAACAAGATGCGGGATCGGGGCTGGCCCATCAGCCGCGACAGCTTTGCAACCCGGTGTGACCTGCAAAGCGCCTATTGGGAGCTTATTCGCGCCGGTTGTGGCGTTGGCCTGGGCCAATTGCAGGTTGTCGAGGCCGATCCGGCGGTCGAGGTCGTTTCACTGGGTGTGGACATCCCGATCCTGCCCGTCTGGCTGGCCGCGCCACAGGCGATGCGTCAAACCCCGCGCATTCGCAGGGTCTGGGATTTGCTGGCGCACGGCTTGAAAGCCAGCTTGTGACGGTCACAGCGCGCCGGTGTAAGTTCCACGGGGCGGATAGTTGTTGCCAAGGGTGAATTTCAGCCCGCCCACGATGTCCGACGTGGCAGGCCGCCCAAACGGTGTGGTTTGCTGCCACGCATAATACAACGTCTGGTCGGGGGCGATGTAGAAATGCCCGGGTTCAGCAAACAGGTCGGGTTCGGTACTGCCTTCGCGCGCCTTGGAAATGTTCAGACCCCATGCCTCGCGCGCCTGCGCCAGCGGCAAGCCATGGCCAATACGCAGACGCGACACACCTGCCTTTTCGGCGGTCTCGGCAGCGCGTTCGGCAGTGTCGGTGGTGATCATAACAACCTCGACTCCCAACTCGGCAAAATCATCCAGTGCGGCCTCGATTTCGCCCATCTGCCGGATGCAGATCGGACAATGCAGGCCGCGAAACTGGATCACCAGAGTCCCGTTTTCACCCTTGTCACGTTCAAGATCGAAGTCACCATGGGCAACCGTTTCAATTTTCAGCTCAGGAACCGGATTTCCGGGTGTCAGCATGTGTTTTCCTCGTCGTTTGGCGGGTTCGTCTCATTGACCCGATGCGATGCAGACGCTAGGGCCAATGCAACAAAACGCAAGGAGACCGTCTATGTCCAACCCCTCGCTCCTCATCCTGCCCGGAGACGGAATTGGCCCGGAAGTTATGACCGAAGTGCGCAAAATCATCGACTGGTTCGGCGACAAGCGCGGCCTTCACTTTGACGTGAGCGAGGATCTGGTCGGCGGCGCGGCCTATGACGCGCACGGCACGCCCCTGACGGACGAAACCATGGCCAAGGCGCAAGAGGTCGACGCGGTTCTGCTTGGTGCCGTTGGTGGGCCGAAATACGACGATCTGGATTTCAGCGTGAAACCCGAACGTGGCCTGCTGCGGCTGCGCAAGGAAATGGATTTGTTCTCCAACCTGCGTCCTGCTCAGTGCTTTGACGCGCTGGCGGATTTCTCGTCGCTTAAGAAAGACGTGGTCGCGGGCCTCGACATCATGATCGTGCGCGAGCTGACCTCGGGCGTCTATTTCGGCGAGCCGCGTGGGATTTTCGAGGAAGGCAATGAGCGCGTGGGCATAAACACCCAGCGCTACACCGAATCCGAAATCGAACGCGCCGCACGCTCGGCCTTTGAACTGGCGATGCGCCGGAACAAGAAACTGTGCTCGATGGAAAAGGCTAATGTGATGGAATCGGGCATCCTGTGGCGCGAGGTTGTGACCCGTGTGGGCGAGGATTACCCGGAGGTCGAACTGAGCCATATGTATGCCGACAACGGCGCGATGCAGCTGGTACGCGCGCCCAAGCAGTTCGATGTGATCGTTACTGACAACCTGTTTGGCGATCTGCTGTCCGATTGCGCGGCGATGCTGACTGGTTCGCTGGGCATGCTGCCCTCGGCCTCGTTGGGCGCGCCGATGGCCAATGGCCGTCCCAAGGCAATGTACGAACCCGTACATGGCTCGGCCCCAGACATTGCCGGTCAGGGCAAGGCCAATCCGATCGCCTGCATCCTCAGCTTTGCCATGGCGCTGCGCTATAGCTTTGATCAGGGGGATGAGGCAGGTCGTCTGGAAGCCGCGATCGAGAAAGTTCTGGCTGATGGTGTCCGCACAGCAGACCTGTTGGCGGAAGAAGGTGTCGAACCGGTATCGACCTCGGAAATGGGCGATGCGATTGTCGCCGCACTGGACGAAAGCCTCTGAAAGTCAAAAGGCGGTGCCATGCGCACCGCCTTTTTCTTAATCCTCAGTTGCCAAAGAGATTATTCAGCAGGTTGTTGATCGCATTTTCGAACCCATTGCCCTGACGCCGCCGGGACTGACTGGGTTGAGGGGTGCGCACCGGCGGGTCCGGTGCCGCCATCGGCAGCGGCGTGGGCGTCATACCTTCGGTCACCCGCAGCATCGTCTCTTTCCAGATTTCCGCCGGCAGCCCCCCGCCCGTTACGCCGGACAGCGGAGTGTTGTCGTCGTATCCCATCCAGACACCGGCCACATAGTCTGCGGTGAACCCCACAAACCAAGCATCGCGCGCGGCCTGAGTCGTGCCGGTTTTGCCGGCAACCTGCCATCCGGGCAGTTTCGCCCGCCCACCGGTGCCTTCGGATACCACACGCTCCATCATCCAGGTCAGTTGCCTGGCCGCTTTGTCATTAATGACCCGCTCGCCGATTCCGGTGGTTGTTACCATTACGGGAGTCTCGTCTCCCAACAACTTGAGTTCGGTGAGGCCGTAAGGCTCGACCGCCGAGCCTCCGTTCAGAATACCCGCATAAGCGCCCGTCATCTCGATCAGCGTGCTTTCCGACGCGCCCAGCGCAAGCGCCGGACCTTCGGCCAGATTGCTGGCGATGCCGAATTCACTTGCGACTGTGCGCACGTTTTCAAGGCCCGAAATCTCGGCCACCTTAACGGCTGGAATATTCAGCGAGTTCTTCAACGCATCCGCCAGCGTCACGCGGCCATAGAACTTGTTGGTGTAGTTCTTGGGGCACCACTGACCGGACCCCGGAATGTCGATGCAATAGGGCTCGTCCATCACCGTATCCAACGGAGAATAGCCCAGCTCCAGTGCGGTGGCATAGACGAACGGCTTGAATGAGGATCCCGTCTGCCGCAGCGCCTGGGTCGCCCGGTTGAAGGCCCCGGACACGCGGGTCTTGCGACCGCCTACCATGGCGCGCACGGCCCCGTCGGCCGACATCACCACAATCGCGGCCTGCGCCTTGGACCCTTCGCGGACCTTTTCCTGAAAGATGAATTTCAGCGCCTCTTCCGCCGATTGCTGAATGCGCTGGTCCAGAGTTGTCTGGATCACCACATCCTCGGTCGTGTTTCGCGTGAAAAACTCGGGCCCGCTGGCCATGACCCAATCAGCAAAATACCCGCCGGCCCGCGCTGCAGCGGCGTCCGACAGCACGGCCGGACGGCTGCGCGCCTCGCTGGCCTGTGCGGTGGTCAGATAGCCCTGATCCTCCATCAAACCGACAACCAATCGCGCCCGGTCCTGCGAACGCTGCAAATTGTTTGTCGGTGCATAGCGTGTCGGCGCAACCAGCAGCCCGGCCAACATGGCGGCTTCTGCAGGCGACACTTCGGCCGCAGAGATACCGAAATAGCGCTGACTTGCGGCTTCGAACCCGCGGGCACCTGCCCCCAGGAACGCGCGGTTGAGGTAGATCGTCAGTACCTCGTCTTTCGTATACTTGACCTCCATCGCCATGGCATACACGGCCTCTTTGGCCTTGCGCCACAACGAGCCCTGACGGCAATCGGATTCATACGCGGCCTCTGATTCCCATTCGTCGGGCTCATATGGCACACCCAGACACAAAAGCTTTGCGGTCTGCTGAGTGATGGTCGAACCGCCATGACCCGACAATGGCCCACGCCCTTCGCTAAGGTTAATGCGGACCGCGCTGGCGACTCCGCGTGGGCTGACACCGAAATGGCGGTAAAACCTTTTGTCTTCTGTCGCAATCACCGCGTTCCTGAGATGCGGCGACACCGTATCCGCTGTGATCACCCCGCCAAACTGATCGCCGCGCCAGGCAAATACTTTGCCGTCACGATCCAGCATCGTAACCGACCCGCGGGCTCGACCGTCCAGCAGGGCGTCAACATCGGGCAAAGTGGTATAGACAACCCCAATCGCCAGTGCCAACAGCAGGCCACAAACCGCCCCGACCCGCCAGGTCACGCCCCAGAACAGACGCCACAGCCACCTGAACATCCGTCGGAAGATGCCCCCGCCCCCGCCCGATTTACGGCGTGTCTTTTTGCGCGTGGTCCGGCGGGTCGTCGTCTTGCGCGCCGTGGATTTCTTTCCCGCAGGCTTGGTCGTGCGCTTGGAGGCGGCTTTCTTCCGCCCTTTTGACGGGTACCTTTTATCCGCGACAAGCGGTGTCTTGCGGCGCCTGGACTCAGTCATGCTCAAACTCTGCCCGATTTTACTTTTGGGGCACCATACCCTGCCTTCGCGCTGGTGTAGAGGTGCGAAATGTCTGCAATTCCCCTTCCTTGTTTCGCACAATATTTAATCATATCACAATATTTGTGCAAAAATTGTGCAACTTTGCCGCTTTTCCACGCAGGTCCCCCATAGGAAACCGTTCCATACCGCGTCTGACCGCGCTTTTTTCTGCAGGTGCAAACACGCCGGACAGACCGGGGAACCAGAGGGGATCAACGTGAAACTGATCATTGCGACAATCAAGCCGTTCAAGCTCGAGGAGGTGCGCGAGGCACTGACCCAGGCAGGCGTGCGCGGCATGATGGTGACCGAAATCAAGGGCTTCGGCTCGCAATCCGGTCACACCGAGATTTATCGCGGCGCGGAATATGCCGTGAACTTCGTGCCCAAGATCAAACTGGAGATCGTGGTTCCTGCCACGATGGCCGACCAGATCGTCGAAACCATCACCAAAACCGCCAAGACCGGCAAAATCGGTGACGGCAAGATTTTTGTCCTCGATGTCGAGCAGGCGCTGCGCGTGCGGACCGGGGAAACCAACGAGGAAGCGCTGTAAGCGCCGCCGCTCAACACTATCCGAGGAAGACACATGAACCTGATGAAATCCCTCATTCCTGCTGCCGCGATTGTCGCGCTGCCGCAGATGGGCCTTGCGCAAGAGGCCGCCGCCGGCGAGACCGCGCAGCACACGCAATATATCCTGACTTCGCTGCTGTTCCTGATGGGCGGCTTTCTGGTGTTCTGGATGGCAGCCGGTTTTGCCATGCTCGAAGCTGGTCTGGTGCGGTCCAAGAACGTGGCCATGCAGCTGGTCAAAAACATGGGCCTGTTTTCGTTTGCCGCCATCATGTACTGGCTGGTGGGCTTCAACCTGATGTATCCCGGCGATGCGTGGATTATCCCGGGTATCTTCGGCTCGATCTCGCCCACATCGCTAGAGCCGGTAGGCCTTGCGGGTGTTGAAACCGATCTGTCCTATGCCTCTGTCGGCTCGGACTTCTTCTTCCAACTGATGTTCTGCGCCACTACCGCTTCGATCGTGTCGGGCACCGTGGCCGAGCGGATCAAGCTGTGGCCCTTCTTCATCTTCGTGATCGTCCTGACCGGCGTCATTTACCCGATCGAGGCGTCCTGGCAGTGGGGCGGCGGCTGGCTATCCGAAATGGGCTTTAGCGATTTCGCAGGCTCGACTCTGGTCCATGCCGCAGGTGGTTTTGCAGCGCTGGCCGGTGCCATCGTACTGGGCCCGCGGATCGGCAAGTACAACAAAGAGGGCAAGGTTGTTCCGATCCCCGGTTCGAATCTGGCGCTGGCCACTCTGGGTACGTTCATCCTGTGGCTGGGTTGGTTCGGCTTCAATGGCGGCTCGCAGCTGGCTATGGGCACCATCGGTGATATGGCTGATATCAGCCGCATCTTTGCCAACACCAACATGGCTGCCGCAGCCGGTGCCGTTGCCTGTCTGATCCTGACGCAGGTTATGTATGGCAAGGTCGACTTGACCATGGTGCTGAACGGCGCGCTGGCCGGTCTGGTCTCGATCACCGCTGAACCGCTGGCTCCGTCGCTGTTTCAGGCGCTGATCATCGGTGCAATCGGTGGCGTGATCGTGGTCTTCACCGTTCCGATGCTGGACCGCATGAAGATCGATGACGTGGTCGGTGCCATCCCGGTTCACCTGATCGCAGGCTTCTGGGGTACGTTCATCGTGGCATGGACCAACGGCGACGCGTCTTTCGTGACCCAGATCATCGGCTTCGCGGCCATCGGCATCTTTGTCTTCGTGGTCAGCTTCATCCTGTTCTCGATCCTCAAGGCCACCGTTGGCCTGCGGGTTGGCGAAGAAGAAGAGATCAACGGTCTGGATATGGGCGAGCTGGGTATGGAAGCCTACCCGGAATTCTCCAAGGGTTAAGACCTGAGAAAACAAGTCAAAGGCCGGGCATTTACGCCCGGCCTTTTTCGTTTCACAACAAAAAAAGCCGCGCTTTAGGGCGCGGCTTTTGGTTTGCTATGGCCGGGATCAGACGCCGACGTCTACAATCGCCTTGGCCAGAACCGGAACGGTATTGGCGTTCAGACCGGCGATGTTCAGGCGGCTGTCGCCTACCATATAGATGCCGTGATCGTTGCGCAGTTGCTCGACCAGTTCCGGGGCCGCCCCCAGACGCGAGAACATTCCGCGATGCTGAGCAATGAATCCAAACCGGTCCGAGCCGCTGAGGCGCTGCAATTCATCGGCCAGGTTCTGGCGCAGACCCAGCATGGACAGCCGTACCTCTTCCAGTTCAGCAGCCCAGTCGGCGCGCAGGGCGTCGTCGTTCAGGATCGTGGTCACCACGCGTGCGCCGTGATCGGGGGGGAAGGAATAATTCTGACGGTTCAGGAAGGCCAACGTGGACTGATTCAGCGCCGTTTGCGCTGCATCATCGCTGATCGCCATCAACAGGCCGGTGCGCTCGCGATACACGCCAAAGTTCTTCGAGCAAGACGCCGCGATAAGGCAGCGCTTGACGGATGAGGCCACCAGTCGGGTCGCCTGCGCATCCTCTTCCAGACCGTCACCAAAGCCCTGATAGGCAATGTCGATCATCGCCACGAGGCCAAGTTCGTTGATGACGTTCACGACCTCTTGCCACTGGACCAAATTCAGATTGGCCCCGGTCGGGTTGTGACAGCAGCCATGCAGCAGAACCACGTCACCCGCTTTGGCGGTTTTCAGATCAGCGATCATGCCGTCGAAATCGACGCCGCGGGTTTCGCCATCAAAATAGCGGTACTGGACCGTCTCCATGCCCAGATAATTCAGGATCGACAGGTGGTTCGGCCATGTGGGGTTCGACACGAACACGCGGGCCTCAGGGTTGGCCATGCGGATCATCTCAAACGCCTGACGGCAGGCCCCGGTGCCGCCCGGCGTTGCCACGGCGGCGATATTGGCGCGGGGCACGGACGTCCCGAGGATCAGACCGATCATCGCATCGGCAAAAGCCGGATCACCGGCCAGACCGGTATAGGCTTTGGTCTCCTGCTCTTCGACCAGACGGCGCTCGGCGGCCTTGACCGCGCGCATCACGGGCGTGACGCCTTCGGCATTCTTGTAGACGCCGACGCCCAGATCGATCTTTTGATCGCGCGGGTCGTCGCGGTACATCTGCATCAGCGCCAGAATCTTGTCGGCAGGTTGGGGTTTGAGGTTCTCAAACATCAGGTCTCTCCGGTTGCGACGGGCAGGGTCGGGAAGGCACCCCATTCAGCCCATGAGCCGTCATAAAGCGAGTGGTCTTTCTTGCCCATGCGTTCCAACGCAAGGCTGAGGATCGCGGCAGTCACGCCCGAGCCGCAGGAGGTGATTGCGGGTTTCGACAGGTCGACCCCGGCACCCTCGAACACGGCGCGGCAGTCTTCGGGTGACTTCATCGTGCCATCCTTGTTCAGTAACTGACCGAAAGGCACATTGCGCGAACCGGGAATATGACCCGAGCGCAGACCCTCGCGCGGCTCGGGCGCGGACCCGGCAAAGCGGTCGGCCGCGCGGGCGTCGATGATCTCATGATCGCCCAGCTTGGCGGCAGCTGACACCTGCGTTACGTCGCGCACCAGATGGTTCTGTACGCGAACGGTCATATGGCGGTCGCGGATGACGGGCGGCAGGTCTTCGACCGCGCGTCCTTCGGCCTGCCATTTCGGGAAACCGCCATCCAGCACGGCGATATTGTCCTGCCCCATCAAGCGAAACAGCCACCAGACGCGCGCCGCAGACATCAGCCCGGCCCCGTCATAGACCACAACCTGATGGCCATCGCCCACGCCCATCGCCCGCAGGCGCGACATGAACTTCTCGACCGGAGGCGCCATATGCGGCAGGTCCGACCGGTGGTCCGAGATATCGTCGATATCGAAGAACCGCGCGCCGGGGATGTGGCCCGCATCATATTCGGCCTTCGCATCGCGGTTCTGCGCTGGCAGATACCACGACCCGTCCAGAACCCTCAGATCGGGGTCCTTGAGATGTGCGGCCAGCCATTCGGTTGAAACAAGGGTTTTCGGATCGTCCTGCATCAAAGCCTCCCCTGAGCGAGCTTGATTTTTCCCTATACGCGCCGGGAAACAGGTTCAACCTATTACGAGGCCTGACGCAGGCGGAAATACTGAATAATTCCGATCAGGCTGATCAGAATCCAGAACCCTTCGATCAGCATCGAGGCCAGATTGAAATTGTGGATCAGAGAATAAACGATCAGCACCGACCCCAGCAGGTTGACCACCGGAAAGGCCAGATCGTCGGAATTCATCATCCGCATCTGCGTCGCAAAATACGCGGCCACCACGATCAGCGCCCCGAATGAGCCGATAGCGTCTGCAATGGTCAGGCTGTCAAGCAGAGCGGTCATGGGTGGGCCTTGTCGTTTTCAGAATGTTCACTGTGTTGGGCATAATGATGCATGTTCAGAAACTCCGCCCCCTCTGCCCCGGCGCGATAGCCATGCGCGATATCTGCCGCAAACCGCAGCCCTTGCCCAGTGTTCAGCGGCACCCAGTCAGGGCCACGCAGAATCTCGAGCACTCCGGACAGTACAAAAACCTCTTCGGTCACGCCTGCCGCGTGGGCAGGCGACTCGTGACTCTGGTTCGGGCGCAGGCTGACGTGAAAGGT
This sequence comes from Ruegeria sp. AL1, assembly GCF_056540905.1. Taxonomy (NCBI): domain Bacteria; kingdom Pseudomonadati; phylum Pseudomonadota; class Alphaproteobacteria; order Rhodobacterales; family Roseobacteraceae; genus Ruegeria; species Ruegeria sp. AL1. The sequence goes on along the minus strand of NZ_JBQFXP010000013.1, from coordinate 2,331 downwards.
CTCGGCCCCCAGCGCAGGGTCATAGGGAAAGACGATCTTGACCTCGATACTGCCGGGGAAGGTGACCGTTTGAAACACCGAGGCCTCGCCTTTCACGGGGTCAATCAGTGCGCTGAGCGGTAGCTGAAACCCCTTGGCGATCTTCCACAAGGTTGCGATGGTCGGGCTGGATTCGCCGCGTTCGATCTGGCCCAGCATGGCTTTGCTCACGCCGGTCATCTCGGCCACTTTCGACAGGCTCAGCCCCGAGGCCGCCCGCACATCCCGTAGTTTCAGCGTAATCTCGTCCGGTGCCATGCCATCATCTTCCGAATCCTCTTGTGCGTTATAGCGCACATGTGATACGTGCGCTATAACGCACAAACCTGAAGACGTGCAACCCGAGGCAATAGGGAAACAGCATCATGCCACTCTACCGTTCCAGAACCTCAACCCATGGCCGCAACATGGCCGGTGCCCGCGGCCTGTGGCGCGCGACCGGTATGGGCGACGATGATTTCGGCAAACCGATCATCGCCATCGTCAACTCATTCACCCAGTTCGTGCCCGGCCACGTCCACCTGAAGGACCTTGGCCAGATGGTCGCGCGCGAGGTTGAGGCTGCGGGCGGCGTTGCCAAAGAGTTCAACACAATCGCCGTGGATGACGGTATCGCCATGGGCCATGACGGGATGCTGTATTCCCTGCCCTCGCGCGAGGTCATCGCGGATTCGGTGGAATACATGGTCAACGCTCATTGTGCGGATGCGATGGTTTGCATCTCGAACTGCGACAAGATCACCCCCGGCATGCTGATGGCCGCGATGCGTCTGAACATCCCAGCGATCTTTGTCTCGGGCGGGCCAATGGAGGCGGGCAAGATCGACATCGCCGATCTGGACGCCAAGAAGATCGACCTTGTGGACGCCATGGTCGCCGCCGCCGATGACCGGTTCACCGATGAGCAGGTCCAACATATCGAAGAAAATGCCTGCCCCACCTGTGGGTCGTGCTCGGGCATGTTCACCGCGAACTCGATGAACTGTCTGGCCGAGGCGCTGGGTCTGGCCCTGCCGGGCAACGGCTCGACCTTGGCTACGCACTCAGACCGGAAAGAGTTGTTCCTTGAGGCCGGTCGCCGTATCGTCGAGATCACCAAGCGCCATTATGATCTGGACGAAAAAGGTTTCCTCCCGCGCGAGATCGCCACGTTTGATGCGTTTGAAAACGCCATGTCGCTGGATATCGCCATGGGTGGCTCGACCAACACCGTGCTTCACTTGTTGGCCATCGCGCATGAGGGCGAGGTCGATTTCACCATGAAGGACATGGATCGCCTCAGCCGCCGCGTCCCATGCCTGTGCAAGGTCGCGCCCAACACCGAAAACGTGCATATGGAAGACGTGCACCGCGCCGGAGGTATTTTCTCGATCCTTGGCGAGCTTAGCCGCGCGGGGCTGTTTCATGAGCATTGCAATACAGTCCACTCCGGCACGATGGGCGAAGCGATTGCCAATTGGGACATCAAGGTCGCCAACAACCCAAAGGCCCAGGACCTGTTCAAGGCCGCGCCGGGTGGCGTACGGACGACTCAGGCCTTCAGCCAATCGAACCGGTACAAGGAACTGGACACAGACCGCGAGGGCGGCGTGATCAGGTCCAAGGAACACGCGTTCAGTCAGGATGGCGGTCTGGCCGTGCTGTTCGGCAACATCGCGCGCGACGGCTGTATCGTAAAAACGGCGGGCGTGGACGCGAATATCCTGCAATTCACCGGCTCGGCCTATGTCTGCGAAAGTCAGGATCAGGCGGTGAACGACATTCTGACCGGCAAGGTGAAAGAAGGCGACGTGGTCGTCATCCGCTACGAAGGTCCGCGCGGCGGACCGGGGATGCAGGAGATGCTGTACCCGACTTCATACCTGAAATCCAAAGGTCTGGGCAAAGCTTGCGCGTTGCTGACCGACGGGCGTTTCTCGGGCGGCACCTCGGGTCTGTCCATCGGTCATGTCTCGCCGGAGGCCGCCGAAGGTGGTGAGATCGGGCTGGTGCAAACCGGCGACAGGATCGAGATCGATATTCCCAACCGAACGATCCATCTGGCCGTCTCCGATGAGGAACTGGCCGCCCGGCGCGAAACGCAGGATGAAATCGGCTGGCAGCCTGCCGCACCGCGCAAGCGCAAAGTGTCAACCGCGCTCAAAGCCTATGCCAAGCTGACCACCAGTGCCGCCAAAGGCGCGGTCCGTCAGGTGTAAAGCCAAAACGGGGGCACTCCCGCACCCGCTGCGTGCCATCGGCTCCGCCGATACCCCTTGCGGCATTGGGCCGGGCGCCGCGCAAAGCGCGACG
>NZ_JBQFXP010000012.1:0-175470 GCF_056540905.1 Ruegeria sp. AL1 | reverse complement strand
CCGATGGCAGCAGATCGCAGCGGTCAAACGCGTTGGTGTTTTCGCGATACGTCACCTCATCATCGGCACCGCCGTCGATATAGTTGAAGATCGGCCCCGGCAGGCGGCGCTTGGCCAGTGTCCGGAAATCATGGAAGTTATGACAATCTTTAAGACGCATGTCTCCTCCTCAATACGCGACGGATGGCAGCCAGGTGGCAAGCGTGGGCCACAGGAACACAAGCGCCAGTCCTGTCAGCTGCAGCAGCACAAAGGGGATGATCCCTTTGTAAATATGCGTCAGCTTGATCTCTGGCGGGCACACGCCCTTGAGGTAGAACAGGGCAAAGCCAACTGGCGGGGTCAGGAAACTGGTTTGCAGCGTCACGGCCACCAGGATCACGAACCAGACCAGCGCGGGTTCGTCCAGCACGCCAAAGCCCGGGATATCGATGCCCAGCCCGTTCACGATGGGGCGCATCAGGGGCAGAACAATCAGAGTGATCTCGATCCAGTCCAGCACGAACCCAAGCAGGAAGACGATGAACAGGATGAACAGGATCGTGCCATTGGCACCGAAACCGGTGGATTGCACCACATGTTCGATCAACTCGTCGCCGCCCAGTTCGCGCAACACGTATGAGAACACCGTCGCGCCAAGGAAGATCGCGAAGATGTAGGCGGTGGTGTTGAAAGTCGAGACCAGCACGTTCCACAGCTTGGCGAAGGTCAGCTTACGATACCCAAGCGCCAGCAGAGTCGCACCCAATGCACCGATGCCTGAAGCTTCGGTTGGGGTCGTCAGACCCGCGAAGATCGAACCCAGTACCGCGAGGATCAGCAGCAGCGTCGGGATGACGGCGATCAGCACGTCTTTGACGGCAGCCCAGTCGGGGGCTTTTGCACCCTCTGGCACTGGGGCAGCGTCACGTTTTACCAGTGCGAGGATGAAGATATAGGTCAGGTACAGGCCCCCAATGATGACTCCGGGAAAGACAGCGGCCATGAACAGGTCGCCCACCGAAAGTGCCATCTGGTCGGCCATGATCACCAACATGATCGACGGCGGGATCAGAATACCCAGCGTACCCGAGGCGGAAACCACGCCCGCCGCCAGCGTCGGCTGGTACTTCTGTTGCATCATCGAGGGCAGCGACAGCACGCCCAGCAGCACGACGGATGCACCGATGATACCGGTCGAGGCGGCCAGAATGATCCCGATCAGGGTCACAGTGATCGCAAGACCGCCGCGTACCGTGCCAAACAGGCGCTGCATCGAGGACATCAGGCGCTCGGCCACGCCGCTTTCGTCCAGCATCAGGCCCATGAAAATGAACATCGGCAGGGCAACCAGAACCGCGTTGGACATGGTCGCATAGACCCGGTTCACAACCGCACCCAGTGTCAGATAGTCGAGCCCTGTAAAGGTGCTTTCCAGCCCGGTCCACAACATCAGGTCGTTGTCGAACAGATAGGCCAGCCCGCAATAGGCCACGCCAACACCGGCCAGTACCCAAGCCACCGGGTAACCGGTGAAAAGCAGCGCGATGAAGGTCAGGAACATCGCGATGACCAGCTTTTCCTCGGTCGTCTCGACCAGGAATGTCAGGCCGACGCAGACAGCGGCAAATACGGCCAGCACCAAAAGAATGCGGCGCAGCGGCGCGCCTTCGCGTTCCGAGACAGGTCCGTAGATCAGCGCGTGCCCGTCATGGATCAGCCGCGCAAGGGCGGCCAGCGCCAGCAGCACAAAGCTGATCGGAATGACCGCCTTGAACGCCCAGCGAGCCGGCAGACCGGTGGGGCTGTCCGAGCGTTCATTGACGCGGAAACTTTCGTAGAAATAGTCATACCCTTGATCGATCATCAGATAGATGAACGGGGTCAGCAGGGTCAGGATACCGATCACTTCGATCACACGTTGTGCGCGGCGGGAAAGCTGCATATGCAGCACGTCCACACGCACATGACTGTCGGTGATCAAGGCATAAGAGATGCCGATCATCGTGACGATGCCGTAGAAATGCCACTGGATTTCGTCCAGTTTGGGATAGTTCTGGCTGAACAGATAGCGCAACGAGACCTGACTAAAGATCGCGGCCATCAGCAGCACGTTGGCCCACATCACCACATGCCCAACGGCCTTCACGCCCGTGTCTATGGCAACGGCAATCTTCTGGCGGTCTGTATCGGGGTGTTCCAGGAGGCCCTCATAGGCTTCGACCGGATCGTTGAGGTTGTTTTGCGTGGCCATGGGAAATCCTCGCTCGGTTGACCGGCGCGGGCGCGATCAAGATTTGGCAGGTTCAGTACCTGAGAAAACCGGGGCGGAGGAATTCTCCGCCCCGGACGTGTCAGCAGATCAGTTTACTGACGCGGAAGGAACGCGTTGGTTTTCCACAGGTCATAGCCTTCGCGGAACTGGGTCATGTCGTCCATGACCTTGGCAAAGAAGGCATCGTTTGCGGCTTCTTCAGCAGCAACTTCTTCCCAGGTCGTGCGGAAGGTATCCAGCATCTCGGGCGACCACTGCTTGATGGTCACGCCGTTGTTTTCAACATTGTCCAGCAGGGCGGCGTGCTGAATGGCCTCGCCTTCGGCAAAGCTGTCGGTCATCGAGGCTTTGCACGCGGTTTCGATGATCGCCTTATGTTGGTCGCTGGCTTCGTTCCAGACGTCCTTGTTGACCATCAGCTCAAACACAGTTGCCTGCTGGTGCCAGCCGGGGAAGTAGTTGTACTTGACCAGCTTGTGGAATCCCAGACGGGCGTCGATGGCAGGCATCGAGAACTCGGTCGCGTCAATCGCGCCTTTTTCCAGCGCCGGGAAGATCTCACCGCCGGGCAGCAGCGAAGTGGCCACGCCCAGTTTCTGCATGACTTTGCCACCCAGGCCAAAGAAGCGCATCTTAAGGCCGTTCAGATCTTCGGGTGAGTTGATCTCGTTGGCGAACCAGCCCGAGGTTTCGGGGGCGATCACGGCGCAGGGAATGACGTGGACGTTGTAACCCGCCTGGTCGTACATCTCCTGATACAGCGACATGCCGTTGCCATAGTAGAGCCACGCCATGTATTCGCCGGCTTCCGGTCCAAACGGAACGGCCGAGAACAGCGGAGCGGCGGGGATTTTACCGGCCCAGTAACCCGCAGTGGTGTAGCCCGAGTTGATCTTGCCGGTCGAGACGGCGTCGAGGATTTCGAACGGCGGAACCAATTTGCCCGGCTCATAAACCTTCATCTTCAGCGTACCGCCGGACATCAGTTCCAGCTGCTCGGCCACGCGCGGGATGGGTGAACCCAGACCGGGCAGCTCGGTCGAGAACGCGATGGGCGTCTTGAGCAGCAATTTGTCCGCCGCAACGGCAGGGGCGGCGATGAGGCTGGCGGCCACGGCAAGGCTCGTCAGGGTCTTTTTCATGAATTCTCCTCCGGGGTCGGTCGAACGCTTGGGTCCGATCAATTCGTGACGCCAGGGCATCTGGCGCCTTGTCTGGTCAATAAAGTTTACCAAGATGATCAGTCAACAATTTAATTTACCACTGGCTCAGATTGTGATCGCCCAAGTTTTTAGGCATACGCACGAGGTTAACGCAGGCGTAATTTCCGAATTGTTGAAGTTTTCTCGAAAAAAATATTTAAAGACAGGTGGTTGTGGTTTGGAATTCGCCACGACCTATCAGATTACTCGCGCTTGATTTCTTCTGAATTATGGTTATCTTTGTTTACCAGCGTGCGCACCCTTTCTTCATCAACACGGTGACTTTTCATGACCCCAACAGCGATATTTGAACCGATCGGGCACGAATCGCTGGCGGATGCCGTGGTGGCCCAGATCGAGGACCTGATTGCGTCAGGCATCCTCAAACAAGGGCGAAAACTGCCGTCCGAACGTGATTTGGCAGAGATGCTGCGCGTATCTCGCCCCAAACTGCGCGAGGCTCTGCATGTTCTGGAACAACGCGGTCTGGTGACGACACAACATGGCGAGGGGACATTTGTCGCAGCGTTGACAGGGCAGGCGATGCTGCCCGCATTGCTGGCATTGTACGAGCGGCATGAACCTGCCTTTTTCGACTATCTTGAATACCGCCGCGAACAGGAGGGTTTTGCGGCCCGGCTGGCCGCGCGCCGGGCCACCAAGGCGGACAAGAAACGGATTACCGATATTCTGGCCGAGAACGAACGGGCCTGGAACGAGAAGGATGCGATAGCCGCCCGTGAAGCCGATTTTGCGCTGCACGCGGCCATAGTGGACGCAAGCCAGAATGCAACGCTGATCCACATGATGGCCTCGATCTATGAGCTGACGCGGCAGGGCGTATTCTACAATCGGGAGTTTCTTAAGACCATCGACGGAACCGGCGAAAGGTTGTTGCAGCAACATAAGGAACTTGGCGCGGCAGTTATTGCGGGCGATGAAGAACGTGCCGAACAAGCCGCATTCGACCATATCGACTTTGTAGAAGAATCCTTCCGCCTGGGGATCGAACAACGCCGCCGGGAAGCCATGGCCGAAAAACGCCGCCTGTTGTCTCAATAGATTTCCGCGATACAGCGCCCGCAAGCTTGCGCAGGACCGGGGCGACCAAAAAAGAAAGCCCTCCACCAGAGTTCCGGTGGAAGGCTTTTTTGTTGAGAAAGGATTTCTCTTTCTTACCAGTCTTCGCGAACCACGACGCGGGTCTTGATCGGCAGCTTCATCGCGGCCAGGCGCAGGGCCTCGCGGGCGATGTCGTCATTGACGCCGTCGATCTCGAACATCACGCGGCCAGGCTTGACCTTGCAGGCCCAGCGATCGACCGAACCTTTACCTTTACCCATACGAACTTCGATCGGCTTGGCCGTGACCGGAGTGTCGGGGAAGATGCGGATCCAGACACGGCCCTGACGCTTCATGTGACGCGTCATGGCACGACGTGCAGCTTCGATCTGGCGTGCAGTTACACGCTCAGGCTCAAGAGCTTTCAGGCCGTAAGTGCCAAAGTTCAGATCAGAGCCGCCTTTGGCGAGACCCTTGATCCGGCCTTTGTGCATCTTGCGGAATTTAGTACGCTTTGGTTGAAGCATATCTTTCCCTCCTTAGCGACGACCGCCACCAGCACCACGAGGTGCAGGGCCGTCTTGGAGTTCCTGTGCTTTACGGTCACGTGCCTGCGGATCGTGCTCCATGATCTCACCTTTGAAGATCCAGACCTTGATCCCGATGATCCCGTACGGGGTCATCGCTTCGGCATGTGCGTAATCGATGTCGGCACGCAGGGTGTGCAGAGGCACGCGGCCTTCGCGGTACCACTCGGTCCGTGCGATTTCGGCGCCGCCCAGACGACCAGCGACGTTCACCCGGATACCCAGGGCGCCCATGCGCATGGCGTTCTGAACCGAGCGCTTCATTGCGCGACGGAACGAAACACGACGTTCCAGCTGCTGAGCAATGGACTCGGCAACAAGTTGCGCGTCAAGCTCGGGCTTGCGCACTTCGACGATGTTCAGGTGCAGTTCGCTGTCGGTCATACGAGCAAGCTTTTTGCGCAGAACTTCGATGTCTGCACCTTTCTTGCCTATGATGACACCGGGACGAGCCGTGTGGATCGTCACGCGGCACTTTTTGTGCGGACGTTCGATGATCACACGGGCAACACCGGCCTGCTTGCACTCTTTGTTGATGAACTCACGGATCTTGAGGTCTTCCAGCAGAAGATCACCGTAGTCCTTGGTGTCGGCGTACCAGCGGCTGTCCCAGGTGCGGTTGACCTGCAGGCGCATGCCGATCGGATTTACTTTATGACCCATTAGGCTTGCTCCTCAACTTGACGCACCTTGATGGTGATCTCCGAGAACGGCTTCATGATCTTGCCGAAACGGCCACGGGCACGCGGACGACCGCGCTTCATGACCAGGTTCTTACCAACCCATGCTTCGGCGACGATCAGCTCGTCAACGTCCAGGTTGTGGTTGTTTTCGGCATTCGCGATTGCGGACTGCAGGCACTTTTTGACGTCCTGCGCGACACGCTTGTTCGAGAAAGTCAGGTCGGTCAGAGCCTTCTCAACTTTCTTGCCGCGGATCATTTGCGCAACCAGGTTCAGTTTCTGCGGGCTGGTGCGAAGCATGCGGGTTTTCGCCATTGCTTCGTTTTCAGCCACGCGGCGGGGGTTCTTTTCCTTGCCCATGACTTACTTCCGCTTCGCTTTTTTGTCTGCGGCGTGGCCATAATAGGTCCGGGTCGGCGAGTATTCACCGAACTTCTGACCGATCATGTCTTCCGAGACGTTTACGGGGATATGCTTCTGGCCGTTGTACACACCAAAGGTCAGACCCACGAACTGGGGCAGAATGGTGGAACGGCGCGACCAGATTTTGATGACTTCGTTGCGGCCCGACTCGCGCGCTGCTTCGGCTTTTTTCAGCACGTAAGCATCGACGAAAGGACCCTTCCAAACAGAGCGAGACATGGATTAACGTCCCTTCTTCTTGGCGTGCCGCGAGCGGATGATCAGCTTCTGGGACGCTTTGTTCTTGTTGCGGGTACGCTTACCCTTGGTGTCCTTACCCCACGGAGTAACCGGCGTACGGCCACCCGAGGTACGACCTTCACCACCACCGTGCGGGTGATCGATCGGGTTCATTGCAACACCACGAACCGACGGACGCACGCCCTTGTGGCGCATACGACCGGCTTTACCGAGGTTCTGGTTGCTGTTGTCGGGGTTGGACACGGCACCAACGGTGGCCATGCATTCCTGACGGACCATGCGCAGCTCGCCCGAGCTCAGACGGATCTGAGCGTAGCCGCCATCGCGACCAACGAACTGAGCGTAAGTACCGGCCGCACGTGCGATCTGACCGCCTTTGCCAGGCTTCATCTCGATGTTGTGGACGATGGTACCGATGGGCATGCCCGAGAACGGCATTGCGTTGCCCGGCTTGATGTCGGCCTTGGCGGATGCCACGACTTTGTCACCAACAGCCAGACGCTGCGGAGCTAGGATATATGCCTGCTCGCCGTCTTCGTATTTTACCAGTGCGATGAATGCGGTCCGGTTCGGGTCATATTCGATCCGCTCGACGGTTGCCGCGACATCAAATTTGTTCCGTTTGAAGTCAACGATCCGGTAGAGACGCTTTGCGCCACCGCCGCGGCGGCGTGAAGTGATCCGTCCGGTGTTGTTCCGGCCGCCCGATTTGGTCAAACCCTCTGTGAGAGACTTGACCGGACGTCCTTTCCAAAGCTCCGAACGGTCGATCAGCACCAGCCCGCGCTGGCCCGGCGTCGTCGGCTTGTACGACTTGAGTGCCATGCTTTCTGTCTTCCGTTTAGCAAGTGCGGGGATTTCCCCGCTATGTGATAGGCCCCCGTAGGTGCCATGGGTATAGGGCCCCGAAGGTCCCCGGTTACAAATATCAGAGGCCCCGGAACGAATCCGAGGCCGCAAGATTGGGAGCAATTAGCAGGGTTGGGGGTGGGTGTCTATAGGGTTTATGAGCAAACCCAAGCAAGAAAAGATGTCCGCTCAATCAACACCGAACGAGCTAAAATCATTTTTGGAGATTTCTTCAAAAAGCTCGCTTACAATATCGGGATTGCCATCGCAAGCATCGCTCTCTGAAAGAAGAACCCTTACCAATACCCTTCCATCCAAGAGAACTTCGATACTCGTTCCTTCTATGTGTTCCCTACCAACGAATCTCTCGGTTTTTCGTCTTACATACGAGCCGGTTTTCCGCCCGTCTGCGTCCCCTGCTTCAATCCACTTCGCTTCACGAATAGTCCTTTCCCCAGCAGATAAGACAATCAGAACTTTGCAGCCTTTAACATCTAGGGTCGCGCGCGCCGACGGGCTGGCCCCTAACTCAATCGCCAACGGAAACATTTGCCAAGGTATAAAATCAGATGGCGTTAGCCGAACGTGACCTGCCGTATTCTTTCCCTGCGATGGGATAAAAGCTGCAAGTGCCTCGGATTGCGCTTTCAGCAGCGCAATGAGTCTCTGCGTGGCGTCTTGATGCTGCCCGTAAGTTTCGGAACTGATGAGGTCATCAATCGTCATTCCAAGTATTGCTTGGCCGTACTCGTCAATGAGATCGAACCCCGCATCTATGGAGCTTTGGCTACGCGAACCGTTCACCGAAAACGCAAGGGCGTTACGAGAACATCCGCGTAAATCCACCGACACACGCATCAAACTCCAAGAGTCGGTCTCAAAAAATCGGAAAAGGGACGGCTTGACGCGCCCATCGGATATCCCCGTTTTCTTCAAGCCGACAGAATTGCAGAGTAACTCCGCATGTGCTGTTTCAAGAATGAAGCTCACTGAAAGAACCTGATGGTTCTTGCTACACGTCAGAAAAACAGCAGGTACAGCGCGGAGCATTGGGGCATCAAACTCTTCATTTTGAAAACTCCTTTTGCACGTCCAACCCTCGGCATATGGAAGACTAATAAATAGCTGCTCTTCCAAAATTGACGCAAGCGCAGCAGCCTCATTTGCCACGGCAGAAACCTCGTCTCTAGGCGCAAATCCTGCTTGACTTTCCTGTGCCATCGCACTGGTGAACAAGCCAGATATCAAGATCAGAAACACTGAAAAAACGGGCTTCAATACACTTCTCCGCACTTTACCTGCAATCTCATGAACACAGGCTTCCTAGCAGAACTCCGGAACTAAAAAAGCCCCCGCTTGCGCGGGGGCTCTTATCTCTCTCCGAAGACAGAGCCGATCAGAGACCGGTGCTCACGTCGATGGTGTTGCCCTCTTCCAGGGTCACATATGCTTTTTGACGTATTTCCGACGACCCGGCTGGCCGACGCGCCCTCCGCCAAAGTTGGATGGCATTGCTCAATTCTTGGTCCTTGTTGGCCATGGTCGCCGTGTTTCGTGCTGGGGTAGGGGACCGTTCGGAACCTGCGCGCAACAAGCTCTGGCCCAAAGTCCGCGCTTGGGCTATGCCCGGCCCATGGCACAGATTGAATCACTCTTCGTAACCCGTCTTTATCGCGCTGCATTGTCCGAGTTCGATCCCAGGATCGACGCGGAGGAATTGGAAAGCTCCTGCCTTGTCATCGCTGAGGATGATGAGGCCGGGCAGGACTGGTGCGAGGAAAACGGCTATCCCGGCTATACCAGCTATGCCTCGCTGACCGATCTGCCCTGGCGGTTTCCGATCTTTGCCGATCTGGTCAATGCGCTGGATCAGCACGTCGCAGCCTTCGCCAAAGATCTGGAGTTTGATCTGGGTGAGGGCGAGCTGAAGCTGGAGGACCTCTGGATCAACATCCTGCCCGAGGGCGGCATGCATTCCAGCCACCTGCATCCGCACAGCGTGATTTCGGGTACGACCTATGTGGCGATGCCCGAAGGGGCGAGTGCGCTGAAGCTGGAAGACCCCCGCTCAGGCCGCATGATGGCAGCGCCGACGCGAGTGAAGGGCGGGCGGCGGGATTTGCAGCCGTTCATCTATATGAAACCGCAGGTGGGTGATGTTCTGCTGTGGGAAAGCTGGCTACGCCATGAGGTGCCGATGAACATGGCCGAGGACGAGCGGATTTCGGTGAGTTTTAATTATAAGTGGGAGTAAACCCCGATCCGCGAAGCGGCAATCGCTCCGGTGGAGTGATTGAGGGAGCTAACGGGCGGAGCCTTGCGCGTCAGTAACAAGACAACGTTAACGAACTCTTCATCACTTTGGCCTAAGTGTTACGATCTTGCGAATGCGATGAACGCCGTCCATATTATAGCTATGTCGAGGAAAGTTTTATGGCTGCCAGCGCAAAGAAAACATCTGTAAAGGGCGGGTACATATCCCGTAGCGCTGAAACCGGGCGCTTTGTCAGCGTGAAGTCGTCATCGGGTGTCAAATGGGCCGCGCCAAAGTCGGTGTCGGTGGTCAAGGAGGCTTCGAAAAAACGCCACTCAGCGTTGAAGCGTTTGGCCGATCGGTAGAACGCACTACCGCGTGACTCTGGCAGACGCAATCGCTGCGCATGATGAGGCACTGACTTATGGAGGTCGCGACGGAGTAACGAGCCTTGACCTCATCGAGTCGGCTCTGGGGCGACCGTATTCGGGATATCACCGTTCGATTTCTCGCAAGGCGGCAGCGCTTTTGCAAAGTATGGTGGGCAACCACGGCTTTGTGGATGGTAACAAGCGCACTGCATGGTTGCTGGTGGAAATTCTCATAGAAAGAAGTGGGTATTTTCTGGATGTCAGTGATGATGAGCCAATCGACGATCTTGTTGTTGCGGTTGCCGCAAGAGAAATGGATTTCGATGGCTTGCATCTCTGGTTCAAGGCGCGGCTGATCGCAAATTCCTGACATGCGCTGAAAGCGTTTCGGCCAGTACCAAACTTCCTCTTGCCACCCACCTCCCAAACCCTTATACGGCGGCATCCTGCGGTCTCCCGGCGTTGTCGGGCGATTCGTATGTCTATCATTCATCCACCAGGTCAAAGGTGACCCTGTAAGGGGGCCTTCTGGTGTTTTGAGCAAAGGAAAAAGGCGATGAACGCCCAAGAACTGCGTGACAAGACCCCGGACCAGCTCCGCGAGGAACTGGCCAACCTGAAGAAAGAAAGCTTTAACCTGCGCTTTCAACAGGCAACCGGTCAGCTGGAAAACACAGCCGGTATCAAAGCGGCCCGCCGCAATGCTGCCCGCGTCAAAACCATCCTGAACGAAAAGGCCGCTGCCGCGGTATCCGAGGAGTAAATCAGATGCCCAAGCGTATCCTGTCCGGAGTAGTAACCAGCGACGCCAACGAGCAGACCGTGACCGTTTCGGTCGAACGCCGCTTCAAGCACCCGCTGCTGCACAAAACCGTTCGTAAGTCCAAGAAATACCGGGCTCATGACGAAAAGAACGCCTTCAAGGTCGGTGACACCGTTCGCATCATTGAATGCGCGCCGAAATCGAAGACGAAACGTTGGGAGGTTCTGGAGGCGTAAGCCCCCGGGACTTTTCCATTTGTCGAAACCCTGGGGGATCTAATCAGACCAGCCCCCACAGGTCGGGAGAAACCACATGATCCAGATGCAGACCAATCTGGATGTCGCTGACAACTCCGGCGCACGCCGAGTTCAGTGCATCAAGGTCCTGGGTGGTTCCAAGCGTAAATACGCCTCCGTCGGCGACATCATTGTCGTCTCGGTGAAGGAAGCCATCCCGCGCGGCCGCGTAAAGAAAGGTGACGTCCGCAAGGCCGTCGTCGTACGCACCGCCAAAGAAGTCCGTCGCGAAGACGGCACCGCGATCCGTTTCGATCGCAATGCCGCCGTCATCCTGAACAACAACAACGAGCCCGTCGGTACCCGTATCTTTGGCCCCGTTGTTCGCGAACTGCGCGGCAAGAATTTCATGAAAATCATCTCGCTGGCTCCGGAGGTGCTGTAATCATGGCTGCTAAACTCCGCAAAGGCGACAAGGTCGTCGTGCTGGCCGGCAAGGACAAGGGCAAAGAGGGAACCATTTCCTCGGTTGACCCCAAAGCCGGTAAAGCTGTTGTCGACGGCATCAACATCGCCATCCGCCACACCCGCCAGACCCAGAACAGCCAGGGTGGCCGCCTGCCTCAGGCAAACCCGATCGAGCTGTCGAACCTGGCTCTGCTGGACGCAAACGGCAAAGCAACCCGCGTTGGCTTCCGCATGGAAGGTGACAAGAAGGTGCGTTTCGCCAAGACCACAGGGGACGTGATCGATGCTTGATACCGCAACCTACACCCCGCGTCTGAAGGCTCAGTACGTTGAAACCATCCGCGCCGCTCTGAAAGAAGAGTTCGGCTATAAGAACGACATGCAGCTGCCCAAGCTGGAAAAAATCGTTCTGAACATCGGTTGTGGTGCTGAGGCTGTCAAAGACTCGAAGAAAGCGAAAGCTGCCGTCGAGGATCTGACTGCGATTGCCGGTCAACAGGCCGTTGCAACCAAGGCGAAAAAGTCGATCGCGGGTTTCCGCGTCCGTGAAGACATGCCGCTGGGCGCGAAAGTGACCCTGCGCGGTGACCGGATGTACGAATTCCTGGATCGTCTGATCACCATCGCGATGCCGCGTATTCGTGACTTCCGCGGTGTGAAGCCGTCTTTCGATGGTCGTGGCAACTTTGCCATGGGCATGAAAGAGCACATCGTGTTCCCCGAGATTGACTTCGACAAGGTCGATGAAGTCTGGGGCCTGGATATCGTAATTGCCACCACAGCGAAGACCGACGCTGAAGCGAAGAGCCTGTTGAAAGCGTTCAACATGCCGTTCAACGCGTAAGCGCCGGAAGGATAGAGACATGGCTAAAAAAGCAATGATCGAACGCGAAAAGAAGCGCGAACGCCTGGTGGCCAAATATGCCGCAAAGCGTGCCGAGCTGAAAGAAATCGCGAATGACGAGAGCCGCCCGATGGAAGAGCGTTTCAAAGCGCGTCTGAAACTGGCGAAACTGCCGCGCAACAGCTCGGCCACCCGTCTGCACAACCGTTGTCAGCTGACCGGTCGTCCCCACGCTTACTACCGTAAGCTGAAGGTCAGCCGTATCGCGCTGCGCGAGCTGGGTTCTGCTGGTCAGATCCCCGGCATGGTGAAATCGAGCTGGTAAGGGAGACATAGATATGAATGATCCTATCGGCGATATGCTCACCCGTATCCGCAACGCGCAAATGCGCGGCAAGTCCACCGTTTCCACCCCCGCATCCAAGCTGCGCGGTTGGGTTCTGGACGTGCTGGCGGACGAAGGCTACATCCGTGGCTATGAAAAGACGACCGGTGAAAACGGTCATCCGGCCATCGAAATCAGCCTGAAGTACTACGAAGGCACCCCTGTTATTCGCGAACTGAAGCGGGTCTCAAAGCCCGGCCGTCGCGTCTACATGGGCGTCAATGACATCCCGCAGGTCCGTCAGGGTCTGGGCGTGTCGATTGTCAGCACTCCGAAAGGTGTGATGTCGGACGCAAACGCTCGCTCCAACAATGTTGGCGGCGAAGTGCTCTGCACCGTCTTCTAAGGAGGTCTGCAATGTCTCGTATTGGTAAAAAACCGGTCGAGCTGCCCAGCGGCGTTTCCGCCTCTGTGTCGGGTCAGACCATCGAAGTGAAAGGTCCGAAAGGCACCCGCAGCTTCACCGCAACCGATGACGTCACGCTGTCGGTCGAAGACAACGTTGTGCAAATCAACCCTCGTGGCATGTCCAAGCGTGCCCGCCAGCAGTGGGGCATGAGCCGCACCATGGTTGCCAATCTGGTAACCGGTGTGACCGAAGGCTTCAAAAAAGAGCTGGAGATCCAGGGTGTTGGTTACCGGGCTCAGATGCAGGGCAACACCCTGAAGCTGAACCTGGGCTACAGCCACGATGTTGATTTCACTGCTCCGGAAGGTGTCACCATCACCGCGCCGAAGCAGACCGAGATCGTTGTGGAAGGTATCGACCAGCAGCAGGTGGGCGAAGTCGCGGCCAAAATCCGCGAATGGCGCCGTCCCGAGCCGTACAAAGGCAAGGGCATCCGCTACAAGGGCGAGTTCATCTTCCGCAAGGAAGGCAAGAAGAAGTAAGGACGCAAACAATGGCAAACAGCAAAAGAACCCTGTTTCTGAAGCGCCGCCTGCGCGTTCGGAACAAACTTCGCAAAGTCAACGCCGGCCGTGTACGCCTGTCGGTTCACCGTTCGAACAAAAACATCAGCGTTCAGCTGATCGACGACGTTCGTGGCGTGACCCTGGCATCGGCCTCGACCCTGGAAAAAGATCTGGGCGTCGTTGGCAAGAACAACGTCGAAGCGGCCACCAAAGTGGGCGCGGCCATCGCCGAGCGTGCCAAGAAGGCAGGCGTCGAAGAGGCCTATTTCGATCGTGGTGGCTTCCTGTTCCACGGCAAGGTGAAGGCAGTAGCCGACGCCGCGCGTGAAGGTGGTCTGAAGATCTGATGGTGTGCCGGGCTGAAGCCCGGCCTACCTGAAACACCGCCGTAGGCCGGGCTTCAGCCCGACACCGGCACTTGAAGGCAAGGTCACTTGCCTCGATGATCGGGGGGCTTTCCGGCCCACTTCGATTGAAAAAACGGCGTCACAACGCCACATGAGAAAAGGGATGCCAAATGGCAGAACGTGAAAACCGTCGGGGCCGTGGCCGCGACCGTGAAGAAGCACCGGAATTTGCAGATCGTCTGGTCGCAATCAACCGCGTGTCGAAAACCGTAAAAGGTGGTAAGCGCTTTGGCTTCGCCGCTCTGGTGGTTGTCGGCGATCAGAAAGGCCGCGTCGGCTTTGGCAAGGGTAAAGCGAAAGAAGTACCCGAGGCCATCCGCAAGGCGACCGAACAAGCCAAGCGTCAGATGATCCGCGTGCAACTGCGCGAAGGCCGGACTCTGCACCACGACATCGAAGGCCGTCACGGCGCTGGTAAAGTGGTTATGCGCACCGCGCCTGAAGGTACCGGTATCATCGCCGGTGGTCCGATGCGTGCCGTGTTCGAAATGCTGGGCGTCAAGGACGTTGTGTCCAAATCGCTGGGCTCTCAGAACCCGTACAACATGATCCGCGCCACCATCAACGGCCTGACCAAAGAGCAGAGCCCGCGTTCGGTTGCCGCACGTCGTGGTAAAAAAGTTGCCGACATCCTGCCCAAGCGGGACGAAGCACCGGCTGAAGCCGAAGCGTAAGGAGAGCGAGTCATGGCAAAAACCATCGTCGTCAAGCAGATCGGTTCCCCGATCCGCCGCCCCGCCGAACAGCGCGCAACCCTGATCGGTCTGGGCCTGAACAAGATGCACAAGACCCGCGAACTGGAAGATACGCCTTCGGTCCGCGGCATGGTCAACAAGATCCCGCATCTGGTTGAGATCATCGAAGAACGCGGCTAACCGCGGTTTCCTTGTCGAACTTGGAACGCCCTCGACGACGTCGGGGGCGTTTTTTGTGGACACGTTGACGACATCTCCTCAGAAATTGATCCAAGTGGATTCAAAGACTAATAGAGAATATGACGCTGTCCTCAAGGCACTGTCTGATTGCGCCAACACTTATGTTGTGAGCGGCAACCAGCCGGTTTTTCCCTTCGCAACCTCAAAAGGCACCGAACGCTTGTTACTGCCACTCAAAGACTGTCTTTATAAACCGTACTTTGCCGCCCAGCCCGCTGCCCGCTCTCCAAACAATTCAGCGGACTTCCGAATTTCATCTGCATAAGTATCTATCAGCTGCGCCTTGATATCGCCCTCAAGTACGACCTGTGCCTTGCTGCCTTTGTCGTTGGGCGGCGCGACAAGATTGCTGTCCTTAGCCAGGCATTTGTCCAGCGACCAATCCGTCCCGGAGCCGTTTGCGCCCGTCACCGCAGCATGGATTTCGTCGCTGATCCCTTTGGGACTTGAGATAATCTCGTCCAGCGAAAACACACGTATGGCATCTTCGCCAAAAACACCGCTCCACACCTTGTAAATCTCGGAAGGTTGCGAATTCAGCGGGGGTGAGACGGCTTCTTGGTCGATTATCTTTTGCCCGGCCGACGTCGTCAGAAACGCAACCATACGGGCTTGTTGCTGTGAGGTTATCCTGAACCAGTTCCTGCGCGTCTCTTTGCGCAGGCGCATGTTGATCGCAGACCATGCCCGGGAAATGGGATCACGCAACAACAGGACGATCTTGGCCTGCGGCACAAGCGCATGAACGCGCTGAACCTGAGACACATCGAGCCGCGAATACCCGGGAGTTATGTCGCCGGTGATTGTCCCATCGGGTTTCAGAGAAAACATGTCCAGGTAATCGGCATCCCGACAGCCGTTTTTCAGGTATTGTTGACTCTTGTACAAAAATTGCAGGTCGCGCTCATCGACTTTTCGCTCGCCGTCCCGCACGCGGCGCGTGTTCAACAGCGACAGCCGGACACCGCCCCCAGACAGCGCGTCAAACAGCTTTTGCTGGCGTTCGTGGCGTTTTGCAATCTCACTGCCATCGAAATGGTGAAACTCCTTGACCAGAGGCATCCAATACCGGCCGTCCAGTGCGAGGATTTGCTGCAGAGTCCGCGTTCCGGCCTTTTGCAACCCGATACACAAGAAATCCGGCCCTGCCGCCTGTGATGACCAACCTGCCAAATTCTGCTCCGCGTTTCTTTAGGAGGGACACTTCCAAGCTCATCTAACTACGTATGACCCCTGCAGGCAATCGCTCTTGCGATCACGTTCCGACTTAGTGTCGGTGTGCGCCGAGCCTTATGCACGGATGGCCGGACAGGCGTGAACAAGGCCAGATCCTCCCGTGAAAGCTATGCAAGATTATGCAGGAAACTTGTGGGCAGCCATTCGCTCAACGCATAGCGGCTAGACGGATTTCAACGTTGTTGGCGATATCCGTTGCGCCTATCTGAGCCGTGTCCCGATACGGAACAGAACAGCAAAGACCGGGGAATTCGCCTCGGTAGCAGAAAGGACTAAAGATATGGCACATGTAGCAACACACACCCATGGCGGTCTGACCCTGAACGACCGCATCGTCGCGTTCATCTCGAAGGTGAAAGCCAACCACGCGCTGCGGGTTGAATACAACCGGACTTATTCCGAACTTCAGAATCTCAGCGACCGCGAACTGAACGACATTGGCGTCCGTCGCTGTGACATTGGGGATATTGTTCGCAACCACGTCTACTGCGCGTAAACCCAATTGTCGGAACCTGACCCGTGAGGCGCCTCAGGCGCCTCTTTTGGGTTCTGGTCGCACCACCCTGCCGGATCGCCACCGATTCCGTTGCAATAAGAAACCTTGCAACCAAAAGCCCAACGCTGTAGAGCGCTCCGGTGGCTTTGCGCCACGAGAATCAAAACCAAAAAATGCCGTGTCTGACCCATCACGCTTCGGGGTCATTTCCGGCGAAGGAGAAGCGATATGAAACTGCACGAATTGCGCGACAATCCTGGCGCAGCACCGAAACGCACCCGCGTTGGCCGCGGTCCGGGTTCCGGCAAAGGTAAAATGGGTGGCCGTGGTATCAAAGGCCAGAAATCCCGTTCGGGTGTGGCCATCAATGGCTACGAGGGCGGCCAGATGCCGCTGTATCAGCGCCTGCCCAAGCGTGGCTTCAACAAGCCGAACCGTAAGGCATTCGCCGTTATCAACCTGGGTCTGATCCAGAAATTCGTCGACGCCGGCAAGCTGGACGCATCCGCTGCGATCACCGAGGACGCGCTGGTCGCATCCGGTCTGGTCCGCCGCAAGCTGGACGGTGTCCGCGTTCTGGCCAAAGGTGAGATTACCGCCAAAGTGAACCTGGAAGTCACAGGTGCTTCGAAATCTGCTGTTGAAGCAGTTGAGAAAGCGGGCGGTTCACTGACGGTCACAAAAGCTGCTGCGGCAGAGTAAGCGCTTGTGAGCGGACCAAGACCCGCTTACATAGACCTCAGAGTTTTCCAAGACGCCGCCCGAGCCGGAAAACGGTTCCGGGCGGTGTTTGCATAAGAGAGACCGATTTATGGTATCAGCAGCAGAACAAATGGCAGCCAACACAAGCTGGGCTGCTTTGGGCAAAGCCACCGATCTGCGCAACCGCATCCTGTTCACGCTGGGTTTGTTGATCGTCTATCGTCTGGGCACCTTCATTCCGGTTCCGGGCATCGACGGCCAAGCGCTGCGCGAGTTCATGGAGCAGGCGGGGCAGGGCATCGGCGGCATGGTTTCGATGTTCACCGGCGGAGCGCTGGGGCGGATGGGGATTTTTGCCCTCGGTATCATGCCCTATATCTCGGCCTCGATCATCGTGCAGCTGCTGACCTCGATGGTTCCCGCGCTTGAGCAACTCAAGAAAGAGGGTGAGCAGGGGCGCAAGAAGATCAACCAATACACCCGATTCGGCACCGTGGCGCTGGCCACCGTTCAGGCCTATGGTCTGGCGGTTTCGCTGGAGTCGGGCGATCTGGCGACCGATCCGGGCCTGTTCTTCCGTATGTCGACCATGATCACGCTGGTTGGCGGCACCATGTTCCTGATGTGGCTGGGTGAGCAGATCACCGCGCGCGGTATCGGCAACGGCATCTCTCTGATTATCTTTGTCGGCATCATTGCCGAGGTTCCCGCCGCACTGGCGCAGTTCTTTGCGTCTGGCCGCTCGGGTGCGATCAGCCCCGCCGTGATCGTTGGCGTCATCATCATGGTCATCGCCGTGATCACCTTTGTGGTCTTCATGGAACGCGCCCTGCGCAAGATCCACATCCAGTATCCGCGCCGTCAAGCCGGTATGAAAATCTATGAGGGCGGATCGAGCCACTTGCCGGTCAAAGTGAACCCGGCGGGCGTTATCCCGGCGATCTTTGCCAGCTCGCTGCTGCTGCTGCCGGTGACGATCTCGACCTTCTCGTCGGGGGCGACCAACGGGCCGGTGATGTCCTGGCTGCTGGCCAATTTTGGCCCCGGACAGCCGCTGTACCTGCTGTTCTTCGCCTCGATGATCGTGTTCTTTGCCTATTTCTATACGTTCAACGTGTCGTTCAAGCCGGACGATGTGGCGGACAACCTGAAAAAGCAGAACGGCTTTGTGCCGGGTATCCGTCCCGGCAAGAAAACCGCTGAATATCTGGAATACGTGGTCAACCGCGTGCTGGTCTTGGGTTCGGCCTATCTGGCCGCCGTCTGCCTGCTACCGGAAATCCTGCGCGGACAGTTTGCCATTCCGTTCTATTTCGGCGGCACGTCGGTTCTGATCATCGTCTCGGTGACCATGGACACGATCCAACAGGTTCAGAGCCACCTGCTGGCGCATCAATATGAAGGGCTAATCGAAAAGTCCCAACTGCGCGGTAAAAGCAAGAAACGCGGCAGAAAGGGAGCTGCTCGTCGATGAACATCATTCTTCTCGGCCCCCCGGGGGCAGGCAAAGGAACGCAGGCGCGTCACCTGGTTGAAACCCGCGGTATGGTGCAACTCAGCACCGGAGACATGCTGCGCGAGGCCAAGACCTCGGGCACGGAGATGGGCCAGAAGGTTGCTGCAATCATGGACGCGGGCAAGCTGGTCACCGACGAGATCGTGATCGGACTGATCGAAGAGAAACTGACCACCGAAAAAGGCGCCGGCTTCATCTTTGATGGCTTCCCTCGGACGCTGGCACAAGCCGACGCGCTGTCGGCTCTGCTGACTAAGCTGGGCCAGTCGCTGCACACCGTGATCGAAATGCGCGTGGATGACGACGCACTGGTCGACCGGATCACCGCGCGGTCAACCTGCGCGGGCTGCGGCGAGGTTTACAATGATCACACCAAGCCCATTCCAGCCGATGGCAAATGCACCAATTGCGGCAAGGAAAACGACTTTACCCGCCGCGCCGATGACAACGAAGACAGCCTGCGCACGCGGCTGATGGAATACTACAAGAAGACCTCGCCGCTGATTGGTTACTACTACGCCAAAGGCGATCTGCGCCCGGTGAACGGATTGGCCGATATCAAGGAAGTCACCGCGTCGATTGAGGCCGTTCTGGGCTAAACGTCAGGTAATTTGTGTTCTGGAATGACTACAACAAAGCTTCTGCTGCGTTCTTGGCTGGGCTTGCCGCCGGCCTTGTCGGAGGGCTGTTGTTGGGCGGTTTCGCCGTGATGAGCATGGATAGCCTTAATGCTCACATGGACTTTTGCAACGACCAAACCAGCAAGCACTTCATCTTCGATCAATACGTCAGAGAGAAGGTTTGCTGGCCAGATTGAATATGGGCTTGACGGCGTTGCCAAAAGCCCATATCGACCCCCATCCCTAAAGGGAATCAAGACCGCGCGCGGGATTCGTCCCAACCGCCCCGACCACCTCGAATAATACAGGGCCCTCTGGCGTCACTGCCACGGTCAGGTGTTGTGAAAAAAGGTTCCGGAGCTACGGAACCGCAACGAAAAGGAAAGTGACACGTGGCACGTATTGCCGGCGTAAACATCCCGACTGCAAAGCGGGTACCTATCGCCCTCACATATATCACCGGTATCGGAAACACTTCGGCCAAAGCGATCTGCGAAGCCGTAGGCATTGAAGCGCACCGTCGCGTCAACGAACTGTCCGACGCCGAAGTTCTGGCCATCCGTGAACACATCGACGCGAACTTCACCGTTGAAGGTGATCTGCGTCGTGAAGTTCAGATGAACGTCAAGCGTCTGATGGACCTGGGCTGCTATCGCGGTCTGCGTCACCGCCGCAACCTGCCGGTTCGCGGTCAGCGCACCCACACCAATGCTCGTACCCGCAAAGGCCCCGCAAAGGCCATCGCTGGTAAGAAGAAATAAGGGAGGGTCTGACAGATGGCACGTGACAAGACTCGCGTTAAGCGCAAAGAGCGCAAGAACATCGCATCGGGCGTTGCCCATGTGAATTCGACCTTCAACAACACAAAGATCCTGATCTCGGACGTACAGGGCAACGCCATCTCGTGGTCGTCTGCCGGTACCATGGGCTTCAAGGGTTCGCGGAAATCGACGCCTTATGCGGCTCAGATGGCTGCAGAAGACGCAGGCAAGAAGGCGCAGGAACATGGCGTCAAGACGCTGGAAGTCGAAGTTCAGGGCCCCGGTTCGGGTCGTGAATCGGCTCTGCGCGCGCTGGCTGCCGTGGGCTTCAACATCACGTCGATCCGCGACGTGACCCCGATCGCTCACAACGGCTGCCGCCCGCCGAAGCGCCGCCGCGTCTAAGCGAATTCGAATTTGGCTGGGGCCCGTGTTTTTGCACGGCCCCAGCACGTCATTTTGAACCTCGGGCGTCTGCACCTTGTTGGTCATGGGGCGCGGACAGGAATGGAGGGATTACATGATCCACAAGAATTGGGCAGAATTGATCAAGCCGACCCAACTGGACGGCAAGCCGGGCAACGACCCTGCGCGTCAGGCAACTCTGGTCGCTGAACCGCTGGAGCGTGGCTTTGGTTTGACCCTGGGCAACGCGCTGCGTCGCGTTCTGATGAGCAGCCTGCAAGGCGCGGCCATCACCAGCGTTCAGATCGACAACGTCCTGCACGAGTTCTCCTCGGTCGCGGGCGTTCGTGAAGACGTCACCGACATCATCCTGAACCTCAAAGGCGTATCGCTGCGCATGGAAGTCGAAGGCCCCAAGCGCCTGTCGATCAATGCCAAAGGCCCCGCAGTTGTCACCGCTGGCGACATCAGCGAAAGCGCCGGTATCGAGGTTCTGAACCGCGATCACGTCATCTGCCACCTGGACGATGGTGCCGACCTGTTCATGGAACTGACCGTCAACACCGGCAAGGGTTACGTCTCGGCTGAGAAGAACAAGCCCGAAGACGCACCCATTGGCCTGATCCCGATCGACGCGATCTATTCGCCGGTCAAAAAGGTTGCGTATGACGTTCAGCCGACCCGTGAAGGTCAGGTTCTGGACTATGACAAGCTGACTCTGAAAATCGACACCGACGGTTCGATCACGCCGGAAGACGCGCTGGCCTATGCCGCGCGTATCCTGCAGGATCAGCTGTCGATCTTCGTCAACTTTGACGAGCCGGAATCGGCTGGCCGTCAGGACGAAGACGATGGTCTGGAGTTCAACCCGCTGCTGCTGAAGAAAGTCGACGAGCTGGAACTGTCGGTCCGTTCGGCAAACTGCCTGAAGAACGACAACATCGTTTACATCGGCGACCTGATCCAGAAGACCGAAGCCGAGATGCTGCGCACTCCGAACTTCGGCCGCAAGTCGCTGAACGAGATCAAAGAAGTGCTGTCCGGCATGGGTCTGCACCTCGGCATGGATGTCGAGGACTGGCCGCCCGACAACATCGAAGATCTGGCGAAGAAATTCGAAGACGCGTTCTAAGCGCGTCTTCCCCAATGCCCGGAATTCCGGGGACGAAATGGGCACTTCCGCCCCAAGGAGAGCCGGTGACACGCATCGCCGGCCAGACAAAGCAAAAACGCAAGATAGGAATTGAAAAATGCGTCACGCACGTGGTTACCGCCGCCTGAACCGTACTCATGAGCACCGCAAGGCGCTGTTTGCGAACATGGCTGGCTCGCTCATCGAACATGAGCAGATCAAAACAACTTTGCCCAAGGCAAAAGAGCTGCGCCCGATCATCGAAAAGCTGGTCACTCTGGGCAAGCGCGGCGACTTGCACGCCCGCCGTCAGGCCGCAGCACAGCTGAAAGAAGACAAAGACGTCGCCAAGCTGTTCGAAGTTCTTGGCCCCCGCTATGCCGAGCGTCAGGGCGGTTATGTCCGCATCCTGAAAGCTGGCTTTCGCTATGGTGACATGGCCCCGATGGCGATCATCGAATTCGTGGATCGGGACGCCGACGCCAAAGGCGCGGCCGACAAGGCCCGTGTTGCCGCCGAAGAGGCCGCAGAAGAATAAGATCA
This sequence comes from Ruegeria sp. AL1, assembly GCF_056540905.1. Taxonomy (NCBI): domain Bacteria; kingdom Pseudomonadati; phylum Pseudomonadota; class Alphaproteobacteria; order Rhodobacterales; family Roseobacteraceae; genus Ruegeria; species Ruegeria sp. AL1. Next base: position 153,181 of record NZ_JBQFXP010000012.1, on the reverse strand, counting down.
GGCATATTGCCGATCAGAAACCTCCGTTCGGGCAACCGGGCGGAGGTTTTTCTTTTGCCGCATCGCCTGCTTGCAATCGGGTGGCGCGGCCCGCATATCTGGGCTGATCCAAATCCCCGGAGGCCCCATGATACGCGCCTTTCTGATCCTGATTTTTTTCGCACTCGCGACCCAAGGCAGCGCCCAGACGCGAGTGCCGCAGTCGCAAGCCGAAATCAGCCTCGGCTTCGCCCCGGTGGTCAAACAGGCCTCGCCTGCCGTGGTGAATATCTATGCCAAGATCGTGCGCGAGGGGCGGGCTAATCCGCTGTTTTCAGACCCGTTCTTTCAGGATTTCTTTGGTCGAGGGTTTAACGAACCGCGAAAGCGCGTGCAAAACTCGTTGGGGTCGGGGGTGATCCTTTCGGCAGATGGCTATGTGGTTTCGAATTATCATGTGGTCGGTACGGCCACCGAAATCCGTGTGGTGACGACGGACCGGCGCGAATACTCGGCACAGGTGGTGCTTGGGGACAAGGAAAGCGATATTGCGATCCTGCGGATGGAAGAGGCCGAAGACCTGCCGTTTCTGACGCTGCGCGACTCGGATCATGTTGAAGTGGGCGAACTGGCGCTGGCCATCGGCAATCCGTTTGGCGTGGGCCAGACTGTGTCGTCGGGCATCATTTCAGGGCTGGCGCGCACTGGGACGGCGACCGGCAACGCGCGCGGGTATTTCATTCAGACGGACGCGGCGATCAATCCGGGGAATTCGGGCGGTGCTCTGATCGATGTGAACGGTGATCTGATCGGCATCAACACCTCGATCCTGACGCGTTCGGGCGGCTCAAACGGAATCGGGTTTGCCATCCCGGCCAATCTGGTGGCCGAGTTTCTGCGGCAGGCGCAGGCGGGCAATGACAGTTTCATCAGCCCCTGGGCCGGTATGTCCGGCCAACACATGAGCGCGGATATCGCGGAGTCGCTTGGGCTTGTCTTTCCCATGGGGGTCGTGATCTCCAACCTGCATCCGCTCAGCCCTTTGACAGCGGCGGGCCTGCGGGTCGGGGACGTGGTGACGCATGTGGATGGGGATGAGGTGAATTCGCCCGCCGAGATGAAATTCCGAATGTCCATCGCGGGCGTTGGCGGGACCTCGGTCCTGACCCGGTTGCGCGGAGATGACAGCGCGGATGTCGATGTGGCGCTGATCAGGGCTCCGGACACGCCCGCTGCGGATGAGACGATTTTGGATGACCGTACCGTAATGCCGGGGTTGGCTGTATCGCGGATCAATCCTGCAGTGATCCTCAAGTTGCAGCTGTCCTTGTCGCAGACCGGTGTCGTTGTGGTGGATGCCGGGCGCTATGGCGGTCGATCCGGGTTACGTGTCGGCGATGTTGTCAGCCGCATCAATGGGGCCGAGATCAGCGATCCCGCGGATGTGGTCGACGCCCTGACAAACCCGGGGCGCAGTCTTCAGTTTGACCTGCAACGCAAAGGGCGGTCTGTATCATTGCGGTTCAGGTTGTGATCCTTGGCTGATCTTTTCGATACCGGCGCATCCCAGCCAGCCGCTGCACCGCACCGTCCCCTGGCGGATCGGCTACGGCCGCAAGCGCTGTCCGAGGTGATCGGGCAGGCACAGGTTCTGGGACCGGATGCACCTTTGGGCGTGATGCTGGCCTCGGGCAGCTTGTCGAGCCTGATTTTCTGGGGGCCGCCGGGGGTGGGAAAGACGACCATCGCGCGTCTTCTGGCGCAAGAGACGGACCTGCATTTCGTCCAGATCAGCGCGATTTTTACTGGTGTTCCCGATCTGAAGAAGGTGTTCGAGGCGGCGAAAATCCGGCGTCAGAACGGGCAGGGGACTCTGCTGTTTGTGGATGAGATTCACCGCTTCAACAAGGCGCAGCAGGACGGGTTCCTGCCGCATATGGAGGATGGTACCATCCTTCTGGTGGGGGCCACCACGGAAAACCCTTCGTTCGAGTTGAACGCGGCTCTGCTCAGCCGGTCGCAGGTGCTGGTGCTGGAACGGCTCAGCCTTGATGACCTGGAGCGTCTGACCCAACGCGCTGAGACAGAGCTTGAGCAGACTCTGCATTTGACGACAGCAGCACGTGAGGCCCTGCAGGAGATGGCGGATGGTGACGGGCGCGCTCTGCTTAACCTGATCGAACAGGTGGTGGCCTGGACCGTCAAAGACCCGCTGGGCCCGGACGACCTGTCGACACGTCTGATGCGACGCGCCGCAAAATACGACAAGTCGGGTGAGGAGCATTACAACCTGATCTCGGCGCTGCATAAATCGGTGCGGGGATCTGACCCGGATGCGGCGCTTTATTGGTTTGCGCGGATGTTAACCGGCGGGGAAGACCCGCGCTTTCTGGCGCGCCGCCTGACCCGCATGGCGGTCGAAGATATCGGTTTGGCGGACCCGCAGGCGCAGGCGATTTGCCTGCAGGGTTGGGAAACCTACGAACGGTTGGGATCGCCCGAGGGCGAACTGGCGCTGGCGCAGGCGGTTGTGTATCTGGCATTGGCTCCGAAATCGAACGGGGCCTATGTGGGGTATAAAGCGGCGATGAAGCTGGCCAAGCAGTCAGGCAGTGAACCCCCGCCCAAGCATATCCTGAACGCCCCGACATCGCTTATGAAAGATCACGGATATGGCGCAGGCTATGCTTATGATCACGACGCTGAAGATGGGTTTTCCGGTCAGAATTATTTTCCCGATGGGATGAAACGGCCCGATCTTTATCAGCCGGTGGAACGTGGGTTCGAGCGTGAGTTGAAAAAGCGGCTGGAGTATTTTGCCAAACTTCGCGCGCAGCGGAACCGGCAGTAAGGTCGGCTTGACTCTTGCAGTCGGGCACGCCACAGACGCGCATGTTTTCAAAGGCACTTACTCGGACGCGATGCGCAGGGTCCACCTGTGTGGCGCGGAGGATATCGATATGAGCGGCGTACAGATGATCACCGTGGCAGACGGGGACGGAGACCAGCGGGTGGACCGCTGGCTGCGCCGTCTGTTCCCGCATGTCAGCCAGGGCCGTATCGAAAAGATGTGCCGAAAGGGTGAATTGCGGGTGGATGGCGGCCGGGTGAAAGCCGCGACCCGGCTTGAGGCCGGTCAGGTTGTGCGGGTGCCCCCTTTGCCCAATGCCGATCACAAACCCGCAGAGATGACACGTCGCGTCTCGGATGCGGATGCGAAGATGATCCGGTCCTGCGTGATCTATCGCGATGACCACGTTCTGGCGCTGAACAAACCGCATGGCCTGCCGGTTCAGGGCGGCAGCGGCCAGACGCGCCATGTGGACGGATTGTCCGACGCTTTGCGGTTCGGGTACGAGGAAAACCCGCGTCTGGTGCATCGCCTCGACAAGGATACATCTGGTGTTCTGCTGATGGCCCGCACGCGCGAGGCCGCCAAGGGGCTGACCGCAGCTTTCCGGCACCGGGACACGCGCAAGATTTACTGGGCATTGGTCGCGGGCGTCCCGACCCCTTATCTGGGCGAGATCAAGACCGGTCTGGTCAAAGCCAGTGGTCACGGCAAGCAGGGCGAGGGCGAAAAGATGATCGCCCTGCACCTGAACGAGATCGATGAGACGCCGGGAGCCAAGCGGGCACATACGCTCTATGCCACGCTGTACCGTGTTGCAGGTCGTGCCGCCTGGGTCGCGATGGAGCCGATCACTGGCCGGACGCATCAGTTGCGGGCTCATATGGCCGCGATCGGGCATCCGATTGTGGGCGACGGCAAATATGGCGGTTCGGGACAAGAGAACCTTGGCGATGGCTGGGGCGCGCAATTGGGCGGCATCATCAGTAAAAAGCTGCATCTGCATGCGCGTCAGGCCTCGTTCCAGCACCCAGTGACGCGCAAGACAATCACAGTCACCGCACCTCTGCCCGATCATATGAAACACAGCTGGGACACGTTTGGCTGGACGGAAGATCTGGCCACAGATGACCCGTTCGAGGCTTTGCAATGAGCGCACCCCTGCGTCTGGTGCTGTTCGATGTTGACGGCACTCTGGTCGACAGCCAGGGCAGCATTGTCGCGGCAATGACGGCCGGTTTCGACGCGCTTTCCCTGCCGGTGCCCGACCGCAAAGCCATTTTGTCCATCGTTGGTTTGTCTCTGCCCAAGGCCATGTCGCAGCTTGCGCCCGACCGGTCTGAGGCGGATCAGTCCAGACTGGTCGAGGCATATAAACAGGCCTACCACGCCCAACGTCTGCAGGACGGGGTTACCAGCTCTCCGCTTTATCCCGGCGCGCGTCAGACGATTGAGGCGCTGCATGCCATACCCGAAGTGCTGTTGGGCGTGGCCACCGGCAAATCGCAGCGCGGGCTGGATGCGCTGATTGAAGGTCATGGGCTGGAGCGGTATTTCATCACACGTCAGGTCGCTGATCATCATCCGTCGAAGCCGCATCCATCGATGATTGAAGCAGCGCGCAACGAAACCGGCGTGGATGCTGCGCAAACTGCCATGATCGGCGATACCCGGTTTGACATGGAGATGGCAGCCGCCGCCGGTGTGGCGGGAATCGGCGTGACCTGGGGGTATCATCCGCGTTCAGCACTGGACGCGGCGACGACCATTATCGAATCCTTTGATCAGCTGCACGGCGCGCTTGGCGACATCTGGACCTGAACATATGAGTGAATGGAAACCGAAACGATTTTGGACTGAAAGCACCGTTGTTGAAACCGATGGGGGCTATACCGTCGCACTGGACGGTCGTCTGGTAAAAACACCGGCCAAGGCGGATCTGATTGTCCCAAGCCGGGCCATGGCACAGGAAATTGCCGCCGAATGGGACGCACAACAAGAGGTGGTTGATCCAGTTGTGATGCCCTTCACGCGTTCGGCCAATGCCGCAATCGACAAGGTGCGTCATCAGCACGCCGAGGTTGCGGATATGCTGGCCGACTATGGAGATTCGGATTTGTTGTGCTATCGCGCAACGCATCCACAGGAGTTGCAGCAACGGCAGGCTGACCAATGGGACCCGGCTTTGGAATGGGCGGCCGAGGTGTTGTCGGCGCGTTTGCTGCCTGTTGCAGGTGTTTTGCACCAGCCACAACCAAAGGCAGCGCTGGCTTTGCTCAGAAAACGGGTCCATGCGCTCAACGATTTCCAGATGGCCGCCTTTCACGATCTGGTCAGCTTGTCTGGATCTTTGATCCTGGGATTTGCCGCCGCCCAAAACTGGCGCACAGCTGATGAAATCTGGCGCATTTCCAGATTGGACGAACTTTGGCAGATTGAACAATGGGGCCATGACGACGAAGCCCACGCTGCTGCCGAGGTCAAACACGCAGCGTTTCTGCACGCCAAACGATTCTTTGACATCTCGGTTTGAGCCTTACTTACGGCTTTTTCAAAACTTGGCACGGTGATCTGCCAGCAGACTCATCGTTTTCGCTGATCCGGCCCTTGACGTTTGTTTATGAATGCGACCAAACTCAAGCCCACTAAAGGGGAGACACCTTTGGGGTAACCTTTCCGGTGCCAAAGGTGCCGGACAGAACCGCCTCTGGACAGGGGTGGACAATCAGGAAGAGGTAAAAATGAAAAAATCCGTAATCTTGGGCGTGGCAACGATTGCTGGCCTGGCTGCTGGCGCGGCTGCGGCGGGGACTGTTGACGATGTCAAAGCACGCGGCAAGCTGAACTGCGGTGTGACCACTGGTCTGGTCGGCTTTGCTGCACCCGACGCCAATGGCGAATGGCAAGGCTTTGATGTCTCGCTGTGCCGCGCTGTTGCAGCTGCCGTTCTGGGCGACGCAAACGCAGTTGAATTTGTACCGACCACCGGTAAGACCCGCTTTACCGCGCTTGCATCCGGCGAAATCGACATGCTGGCCCGCAACACCACCTGGACCTTCAGCCGCGACGTCGACCTGAAGTTCGAATTCACCGGCATCAACTACTATGATGGTCAGGGTTTCCTGGCACCTAAGGCCTTGGGTGTAAGCTCGGCCAAGGAACTGGACGGGGCAACCGTCTGTGTTCAGACCGGTACCACAACCGAGCTGAACCTGGCGGATTTCTTCCGCTCGAACAACATCAGCTATGAGCCGGTTCCGGTGGAGACCAATGCCGAAGGGCAGCAGCAGTATCTGGCCGGTGCCTGTGACGTCTATACCACCGACGCGTCCGGTCTGGCTGCCACCCGTGCCACTTTTGAGAACCCGGGCGATCACGTCATTCTGCCCGAAATCATCTCGAAAGAGCCGCTGGGCCCGCTGGTCCGTCACGGCGACCATGAATGGGGTGATGTTGTCCGCTGGACCCTGAACGCACTTGTTGCGGCAGAAGAGCTGGGCGTAACATCGGTGAACCTGGAAGAAATGTCCGGAAACGCTGATGCCAATCCTGAGATCAAGCGTCTTTTGGGTGCTGAAGGCACGCTGGGCGAAATGCTGGGTCTGGATGCCGACTGGGCCGCGCGTGCGATCGCCGCGGATGGCAACTATGGTGAAATCTTCGCGAAGAACATCGGTGAAGAGACCCCGATTGGTCTTGCGCGCGGTCTGAACGCGCAATGGACCGATGGCGGTCTTCTGTACGCGCCTCCGTTCCGCTAAGACATCCAAAGAAGAGGGCGCGGCTTACCCCGCGCCCTCTTTCTCATCATAATGCTGCGGATAGCTCATGAGCGGGGAAAACCTCGCCGGTAACGAAGCGTCCGAAAAGCACGGGGATTCCAAAATATGTCAACTATGACTGACCCACCGAAAGCTGACTTTCGGTTGTCTATGCTCATAAACGACACCCGCTATCGTTCACTGACATTCCAAGTGATTGCGGCCGTCGTTATTGCGCTTTCCATCTGGTATCTTGGCAACAACCTGATCCAGAACCTCAGAGCCGCCGGTCTTAACATTTCCTACACCTTTCTGGGTGATCCCGCCGGGTACGATATCAACCAGGTTCTGATTGACTACGACAGCCAGTCGTCGCATGCGCGCGCTGCTGTCGTTGGGCTTCTGAATACTCTGCTGGTGGCGTTTCTCGCTTGCATCACCGCCACGTTTTTCGGAGTGATCGCGGGCGTATTGCGTCTGTCGAACAACTGGCTCGTTTCGAAACTGATGTCGGTGTATGTCGAGATTTTCCGGAATATTCCGGTACTGATCTGGATCATTATCATTTTCACCATCATGACGGCTGTGATGCCGGCTCCGAGCGAATTCCGGGGCGACAATCCGAAGTCAAGCATGGTTCTGGATCTTTTCGCTTTTACCAACCGTGGTGTGTATATTCCGCGGCCGGACTTCGCCAACGGGTTCTTCAGCTCGACATTCCTGAACTGGATCGTGGTTCTTGCAGTGCTTGTCGGGTCTTGGTTCGTCTCGAAAGAAATCGAAAAACGAGCCACGCAGAAGCAAGAGGAAACGGGCGAACGTCCGAAAACCATGTTGCCCAAATTGGCTGTTTGGCTGGGCCCCCTTGTCATCGTGATGTTCCTGATGGGGCTGACTTGGAATATTCCCGAACTGAAAGGCTTTAACTTCAGCGGCGGGATCAAGGTTGGCGGTCCGCTGATTGCACTATGGTTTGCGTTGTCGATCTATACCGGCGCGTTTATCGCGGAAAACGTGCGGGCGGGTATTCAGGCGATCAGCAAAGGTCAGACCGAGGCTGCTGCTGCGCTGGGTCTTCGTCCCGGGCGGATCATGAACCTTGTGATCCTGCCTCAGGCCCTGCGGGTGATCATCCCGCCCCTGATCTCACAGTACCTGAACATCACCAAGAACTCGTCTCTGGCGATTGCGGTGGGCTATGCTGACATCACTGCGACCCTGGGTGGTATCACGCTGAACCAGACCGGTCGCGCGATCGAATGTGTTCTGTTGCTGATGCTGTTTTATCTGACAGCCTCGCTGCTGATCTCGATGGTGATGAACGTCTATAACGCGTCCGTCAAGTTGAAGGAGCGCTGAGCCATGGCTGATCAAACAACCAATCCGATCGCATTCGTGGCCGATGGCACCATCCCGCCGTCTCCGCCACCTGCAAATGAAACGGGTATCGTCAAATGGCTGCGCGAGAACCTGTTCTCGGGCGTGACAAACACGATCCTGACCCTTGCCTCGCTGGTGCTGATCTACCTCATTCTGAAGAACACCTTACCGTGGATTCTGAATGGGGTTTGGAATGCGAACTCTCTGGCGGAATGCCGTGAGATTCTCGCGGGCAAGACCGGCGCGTGTTTCGCGGTTCTAACGGAACGCTGGCCGCAGCTGATCTATGGGTTCAAATACCCGGTCGATGCCTATTGGCGCCCCAATCTGGCCTTTGTGCTGATGCTTGTTGCGATTGCACCGGTCCTGTTCTTTGACCTGCCGCGCAAACTGCTGATTTTTACAGCACTCTATCCCTTTGTCGCCTTCTGGCTGATTTGGGGCGGCACGATCTTTGTGCCCATCGTTGCGTTGCTTGGCTGTGTTGCAGCCGGTGCTGTTTTCCAGAAATTCGGCAAGAACAGTTTTGCTGCCGGGTTCTTTGGGGCCATCATCGTTGCGCTGGTTGTCTGGAAGCTTGGCGGTGCCTTGATCCCCGAGAATGCGTCCGAAAGCGCATGGCTTTCCGCTGTTCCCAGCCGCGATCTGGGGGGCTTCATGCTCAACATGATGCTGGGGCTGACCTGCGTGTCACTGTCTGTGCCGTTAGGCATTGCATTGGCGCTGGGCCGTCAGTCGAACATGCCGCTGATCAAATGGGTTTGTGTCATCTTCATCGAATTCATCCGTGGCGTGCCTCTGATCACGCTGCTGTTCGTGGCTTCGGTGATGTTGTCGTACTTCTTCCCGCCCGACAGCACGGTCGATCTGTTCCTGCGCGTTGTGATCATGATCACCATGTTCTCGGCCGCCTATATCGCCGAGGTGATCCGCGGCGGTCTGGCAGCGCTTCCACGTGGACAGTACGAGGCAGCAGATAGTCTGGGCCTGGATTACCCGCAGGCGATGCGTCTGATCATCCTGCCGCAGGCTCTGAAGATCTCGATCCCGGGTATCGTGAACGTGGCCGTGGGCCTGTTCAAGGACACCACACTGGTTTCGGTCATCTCGATGTTCGATCTGGTGGGCATGATCCGGGGCCCCATCCTGGCGTCAACCGAATGGAACGGCGTCTATTGGGAGCTTTTGGGCTTTGCCGCGCTTCTGTTCTTCGTCGTCTGTTACGGCATTTCTCAATATTCCCAGTGGCTCGAGCGTCGTCTTGCCACGGATCACCATTAAGGAGTTCAACATATGTCTGAACTTGCAGTAGAACGCGATATCGACCGCTCGAAGATGCAGGTGAGCGACGAGGTCGCCATCGAAATCAACGGCATGAACAAGTGGTACGGATCTTTCCACGTGCTGCGTGACATCAATCTCACCGTCAATCAAGGCGAGCGGATCGTGATCGCGGGGCCCTCAGGATCGGGCAAGTCCACCCTGATCCGCTGCCTGAATGCGCTGGAAGAACACCAGCAGGGCACGATCGTGGTGGACGGGACCGAGTTGTCGAATGACCTCAAGAACATCGACAAGATCCGCTCCGAGGTTGGCATGGTGTTCCAGCACTTCAACCTGTTCCCGCATCTGACCATTCTGGAAAACTGCACGCTGGCCCCGATCTGGGTGCGCAAGACGCCCAAGAAAGAGGCCGAAGAGCGCGCGATGCATTTTCTTGAAAAGGTGAAAATCCCGGATCAGGCGCTGAAATATCCCGGCCAGCTTTCGGGTGGTCAGCAGCAGCGTGTGGCGATTGCCCGCTCGCTCTGCATGATGCCGCGGATCATGTTATTCGATGAACCGACCTCGGCTCTGGACCCCGAGATGATCAAAGAGGTGCTCGACACCATGATCGAACTGGCCGAGGAAGGCATGACCATGCTGTGCGTGACGCACGAGATGGGCTTTGCCCGTCAGGTCGCCAACCGCGTGATCTTTATGGATGCCGGTCAGATCGTGGAACAGAACGAACCCGAAGAGTTCTTCAACAACCCGCAAAGCGAGCGCACCAAACTGTTCCTCAGCCAGATTCTGGGGCACTGAACCGGACTGACATTGGCATGGAAGGGGCGGGAGTTTTCTCGCCTTTTTCTATTCCAGTAACTCGCGTGGAATAGCGAAGCCCTGAACCTCACCGCTGCGCCATTCCAAGCCCGCCCAATCCGTGATGTCGAACTGGATCACCGTGGTCGCGCAGGTCGGGTAGTCAAAGAACCGGTCATGGTCCGGGGCCTGCCGCACCAGGCGTTCGGCAAAATCGGCAATGCCGGGGTTGTGCCCCAGCATCAGAACAGTCTGCCCGGTGGCCTGCCTCAGCTGCGTCAGCATGGCCTGAGCACTCGCATGGTACAGGCTTGGGTGAAACGAGACCTTTTCGGCCTGTAACCCCATTCGATCCCATGTCTCGCGCGTGCGCGCAGATGTCGAGCTTTGCACCTCATCCGGCAGCCAGTCATGTTCACGCAGCCACGCCCCGATTGCGGTGGCCGATTTGCGCCCACGCTTGGTCAGCGGCCGATCATGATCTGCAAGTGCGGGATCATCCCAACTGGATTTCGCGTGGCGGGTCAGGATCAGAGTGCGGGTCATGACGGGTGGAAGGCCCTCATATGGTGGGCGGATTGATCCGGGTCACGTTGGGCCCCGATGCTGAGAGGGCAGGCCAAACGCGCCAGACAGCCGCCGGTCATGCAGGTTTGCCCCTCATCCGTATCGAGATGACCGTGGCAGGCGGCCACATCATAAAAACTGTGCGTATTGAGGGCACCGACCGGACAGGCCGCGGTACAGGGGGCCGGGCAGGTGGTGCAGGGCGATGCGGCTGTGGCCTCGGGCACTGCGAATTCTTCGGTGAAGTGCAGCGCGCCACGATAGGAAATCAGCATCCCCACGGTATCATGCACCAGCGCGCCCACGGGGCTGCTGAACGCCCGCCCGGATTTCAGCGCCCAGTCGATGAAGGGCGCATAGGGCGGCCCGCCAAAGGGGAAATGCGCCTGCGCGCCCAGCTCTAGCGCCATCTGTTCAATCACGCGGGTCGACCATCGGTCCACCGGATCAGGCCCACCCCATTCCGGTGCGGCTTTCAGCACTGGCCAGAATGCGCCAGCGGTGCCCAGCAGGATCAGGGTGCCGCTATCCAACTGCCTGGTTTCGGTCGTTCGGGGATGCACAGCCCCCATAACGATCAGGCCGACAGACTGAGCCGCTTGTTCAACGCGAGCGAATTCGGGGCTTGGGTTTGCTGGGGTGTTCGTTTGATCCATGCCACGCCCTCCGCGCCAGTCAGTCGGGTCGGATCAGCGAACCCGCACCGTGCTCGGTAAACAATTCCAGCAGCACGGCATTAGGCGCACGCCCATCGAGGATCACAACCGCTCTCACACCGCTGTGCAGGGCATCCAGCGCGGTTTCCGTCTTGGGGATCATGCCACCCGCGATGGTGCCTTCCAGCGTCATCTCGCGGATTTGCCCGGCTTTCAGCTCGGTCACCACTTCCCCTGCAGCATTCTTGACACCCGACACATCGGTCAGCAGCAGCAGGCGATCCGCCTTCAATGCCGAGGCAATCGCCCCCGCAGCCGTGTCGCCATTGACGTTGAACGTCTCTCCATCCCGGCCAGCACCCAAGGGCGCGATCACCGGGATCACGTCGTGCGAGAACAAGTCATGCAGCACCTTGGGGTTCATCTGCGACGGAGAGCCCACAAACCCCAGCGACGGATCGGTCTGGTCGCAGATCATCAGGTTCGCATCCTTGCCCGACAGTCCTACAGCAGACCCACCCTGACCGTTGATCGCCTGCACGATGCGCTTGTTCACAAGGCCGGACAGGACCATCTCGACCACTTCAACGGTGGCTTTGTCGGTCACGCGCTTTCCGCCCACAAATTCGGACTGGATATCCAGCTTGTCCAACATCGCGTTGATCATCGGACCCCCGCCATGAACCACCACCGGGTTCACCCCCACCTGACGCATCAGCACCACGTCGCGGGCAAAGCTCTCCATCGCTTCGTCGCTGCCCATGGCGTGCCCGCCCAGCTTGATGACGACAATCGCGCCATCGTAGCGCTGCAGATAAGGCAACGCGCTGTTGAGTGTGGCTGCGGTGGCGATCCAGTCCCGGTTCATGTCTCGTGTCTTCATGGCTAAGTCCCTCTGGCCCACCGTGTTAGGGCCTTTGAGCGGTGCTGCCAAGGGCCAGGTTACTCCAGATGCGCGATGATCGCGCGCAGGGTTGGAATGCCATCCCCTTTTTCGGAGGATGTCAGCACGATCTCGGGGAAGGCCGCGGGGTGTTTCGACAGTGCCCCGCGCACCTGATCCAGCACCTTGTCGCGATCCTTGGCCTTGACCTTGTCGGCCTTGGTCAGCACGACCTGAAAGGTCACGGCGCTGGTGTCCAGCAGCTTCATGATCTCGGCATCGACCGGCTTTACCCCATGGCGCGCATCGATCAGGACGAAGGCGCGGCGCAGGGTCTGACGGCCGCTCAGATACTGTTTCAGCAGGCGCTGCCACTTTTCCACGACCTTGACCGGCGCGTTCGCATAGCCATAGCCGGGCAGGTCGACCAGATAGAGCTCGGGTCCCTGGGTGAAAAAGTTGATCTCTTGCGTGCGGCCTGGCGTGTTCGAGGCGCGCGCCAGCCCCCTGGTGCCGGTCAGCGCATTGATCAGGCTGGATTTGCCCACGTTTGACCGGCCTGCAAAGCAGACTTCCAGCCGATCCGGGGCGGGCAGACCATCCATGGCCACGACGCCTTTGACGAACTCGGATTCACCCGCAAACAGCTTTCGCCCGGTTTCTTTGGCCAGCGCGTCGGGGTCTTCGGCCAAGGGGAAGGGCAGCGTGGTCATAGTACCTGCACCTTGTCACCAGTTCGTACGGTTCCGCCTTCCAGCACTTCGGCATAGACACCAAAATCCTGATGGCTCCAGCTATTGAGCGCGCCCAAAGTATCCGCGTCACGCTCGCCCGTTTCGGGGCTGGCAGTCGTCGCAAGACAACGTGTGATACGCTCACGGACGTGGAACACGGCTTCGCCGATGCGGATATCGCGGTCCAGCCAGTCGAACTCTTCCCACAAAGGCAGGCCATCGAACCAGATGTTGCCGCGCCAGCGGGCGATGGACAGGTCGCGCCCCAGCTTTTGCTCAACCGCCCGGTGCGAGGCCATGTTGCACAGGCTGATCGACGGAAAATCGCTGTCCGTCATGCCGCGCCCGGGGACGCGGATAATGCGGGCCGAGGCCGCGCGGTCAGCGGGCATCAAGGGTTGGACCCAGTCCAGAAACGCATCCTGCTGGGTATCAGGCTGGAAACTCAGATCGGGTCGGTTGGGATGGTGCAGTGTGACGCTGTCGCCTTGTAGCTCTGCCGAGATTGCCATCAACTGAGGGGCCTTCGCGCCCCGACTGAAATTGGGGCAGGGCACCCATTCTGATCCATCTGCCTTGGATGCCTCATGCGCAACGGCCCAAACACGATCCCCGGGCATGGTCTGCCCGGGGGTCATGGTAACGTGATCAAGGCTTTCGCGCCCGTGACTTTTGATCGGGTGCCGCCACAGGCTGGTGACTGCGCCGCTCATTTGCCGTCTGTCTTTGGTGTTTTCTTGAAGCCGGATTTGATGTTGCCAAACACATCCGGCGTATATCCCTGGCTGCGCATGATCAGATATTGCTGCGTGAAGGTGATCGTGTTGTTCGCAATCCAGTAGACCACCAGCCCGCTGGCAAAGCTGCCCAGCATGAACATGAAGACCCACGGCATCCACGCGAAAATCATCGCCTGCGTCGGATCGGTTGGTGCCGGGTTCAGTTTTTGCTGCAACCACATCGAGATGCCCAACAGGATTGGCAGAATGCCCAGGAAAATCAGCGCGAGGAAGGTTTCGGGCTGCGGACCGGCCCAGGGTAGCAGGCCAAAGAAGTTCATGATCGACGTCGGGTCAGGCGCGCTGAGGTCCTGGAACGGACCGAACCACGGGGCCTGACGCAGTTCGATGGTGACGAAAATCACCTTGTACAGTGAGAAGAAGATCGGGATCTGCATCAAGATCGGCAAACAGCCTGCGGCCGGGTTCACCTTTTCTTTCTTGTACAGTTCCATCATCCCCTGCTGCATCTTCTGGCGGTCGTCGCCAGCGGCCTCTTTCAGGGCTTCCATCTGCGGCTGAAGTTCCTTCATCTTCGCCATCGAGACGTAGGATTTGAACGCCAGCGGGAACAGGATCGCCTTGATGATCAGGGTCAGGCCGATGATCGACCAGCCCATGTTGCCGATCAGGACATTGATGTTATGCAACAGCCAAAAGATCGGTTTGGTCAGGAAGAAAAACCAGCCCCAATCGATGCTGTCGATGAATTTCTGAACGCCGTCTGCCTGATATTCGCGAATGGCCTCCCATTCTTTGGCGCCGGCGAACAGGCGTGTGGTGACCTGCTCGGTGGCGCCCGGCGCGACGGTCAACGTCGGCAGAACCGTCTCAGTCTGGTAGATTTTCCGGCGCGAGTCATATTTGGCGGCAGCCTTGAACGCCGATCCGGGTTCGGGAATCAACGTGGTCATCCAATAGTGGTCTGTGAAGCCGATCCAGCCATCTTGCTTGACCTGATACACTTCTGCCTGCGCCCGCTCGTTGGGGTCGATATCGAAATCGCGAACATCACCATAGTCGACCTCGGTCAAAGTGCCATCGGACATGCCGATGACGCCCTCGTGCAGGATAAAAAAATTCTTCAGACCGGGCAGGTCGCCATCTTCTCCGACCCCGTGCCGGGCAAGGATGCCGTAAGGTGCCATGGCAACTTCGGACCCCGTTGCGTTTTCAACCGATTGCGTGACGGTGAACATATAGTCGGCGTCGACCTCGATCGTGCGGCGGAAGGTCAGGCCCTTGCCATTATCCCATGCCAGCGTGACCGGTGTATCCACACCCAAAGCTTCGCCTTGTTCGAGCGACCAGATTGTATTGGGGCCGGGCACGTCCTCACCAACCAGGCCCGCACCCGGAGCCCAGCCGTATAGGGCATAATAGGCGGATTCAGAGCCGACCGGCGACAGCAATTCCACGACGGGTGCGCCTTCGGCAATCGAGGTTTTGTAGTCCTTCAGAAACAGCTCATCGATCCGGCCACCAGACAGCGACAGGCTGCCCGACAGGCGCGGCGTGTCAATCTGCACACGCGGTGCCTGCGCTTCGGCCTCAACCTCTTCCGCGGCGACGGTTGCTTCGCCGACCGAACCGGTATCAGCCGCGCTGGGGGTTTGCAGCGCTTCGCCTTCTGCTGCACTGATTTCTGCCTGATCCGGCACAGGGGTTTGCTCTGGCGGTGGGAACAAAACGAACCATACGAGGATCACCAGAAAACTGAGCACGGTTGCGAGGATGAGGTTCTTGTTCTGATCGTCCATCTGGGACAGCCACCTTGAGCAGGGAAACACACCCGGTGGGTTCAACAGAGTGCAGCCCGAAAGGTCAAGTGGATTCGCCTTCGATTTGACCAGGACATGATGATCGAATGGCGGATTTAGTGTATTTATCCGGTTTTTCGCCCGATTTTCGGCGCGTTCTTGATATTGTTGCGATGCGCGGAGATCCAGTCCTGCGTTTTGTCAAATGGCATGGGTTTGCCGATGCCGAAGCCCTGGACGTGGTTACACCCCAATTGCGCCATCAATGCATGCTCGCCCGGGGATTCCACCCCTTCGGCCAGAGTTTCCAGATTCAGTCTTTCCGCCATAGTCAGAATAGCGCTGACCAGTTGCTGCTGGCCGGGGTCCTGATCCGATTTAGCAACAAATGTACGATCGATCTTCAGGCGAGACACGTTGAAACGCTTGATGGAAGCAATCGAAGCATGTCCGGTGCCAAAATCATCCAGATCAATACAACTGCCCAAACTGGCCAAGCCCGTGACGTTTCGCGTTATGACATCCTCGGGCCCGCGCGAGAATACCGTCTCGAGGATTTCAACCGCCAACCTGTCCGGGGTCAGATCGAATTGATCCAGTTCCCATTTCAGCCGGTCGATCAGGCCGGGATTTCGCAATTCGTTGGACGAAAAGTTCACGCCAATCCGAGGCACGCGTTGCCCGGCGGCCTCCCAGGCGCACATTGCCTCGAACGCGTGGTGACGCATGGCCTGACCCAGCCGGTCCATCAATTCCGCCTGTTCAGCAAAGGGAAGAAACACACCGGGCGCAAGCACACCCTTGGTCGGATGTTCCCACCGGGCCAATGCTTCGAAACCGGTGATGTCGCCAGTATCGGTCGAGATTTGGGGTTGAAACCAAGGCCGGATCTGGCCGTTGTCCAGTGCGGTTTCAAATTCCTTGCGCAGGTTGACGCGCACCATTGATCTGCGCCGTGTGTCAGAGGAATACGCGCGAATGGTGGAGGGCCCGCTTCGTTGCGCTTCGCACAAAGCCGCTGTTGCCGCATCAATCCATTCTGCAGCCTCGGTGTCAGGCAAGAGCGACTTTTGACAAAACCCGACGCAGCACGTGAGGTAGACACTGGTGCCGTTCACCATGACAGGCTCTTCAATTACGCTGTGGATGCGGCCAGCCATCTGGATACAGGCCTCAAGGTCCAGATTGGGCGACGGGGCCAGGCCGATCAGGAATTTGTTCCGTCCGATCTGGGTAAACAGGTCCTGGCTGCGGATGATCGAAAGAATGCGCTCGCCGAATTGCACTGTCAGATGATTGGCGGCGGCGTGGCCATGAAGGTCCATAACTTCCGCGTAATCATCCAGCGCTACGGCAACACAGGCGGCGTCTTCGCCCTTATGCTGCGCCGCGGTTTGCAGACCCTGCAATTCGGCTTCGAACACGTCGTTGGGGACCTGTCCACTGGGCCCAATGCCTGAACTTGTGGCGGTATATGATCGCCCGGCCCAAAGGCCCGTGATCGCTGCCGCCAGTGGCAATCCCAATGCCGTGCCCAACAACGCGACCTCGCCCCCCAGCCAAAAGGCGCCCAGACAGATCGCAGGCACAAATGCCAAGGCCTGCGGTCCTGACAGGACGACGCGCGATGTGTTCACAATACCTGCGACAGAGATTGGTTTCCGCATGGGTTCCGACGGCCTTTGACTTGGGCGGGGATCGCTCGGGTCAACCGTAGGTCAGCATTCTGAGTCAGTCGTTAACGCAGCCGGGGGATTTCTTCCGAATTTTCGTCTATTTGACTCGGACTTATCGCCAGGTTGGCAAAATCGAATAGTTTCGGGTCAAGCAGATGCGAGGGCCGGGCGTTGGTCAGGGCCCGGAACATCACCTGTCGCCGCCCGGGCGCGTTCTTTTCCCACTGGTCAAGGATTTGCTTGACCTGTTGCCGCTGCAAGCCATCCTGGCTGCCGCACAGATCGCAGGGAATGATCGGATAATTCATCGCCTTGGCGAATTTCTCGCAATCGGCCTCGGCCACATGCGCCAGCGGGCGGAATACGAACAGATCGCCTTCTTCATTCACCAGTTTTGGTGGCATGGTTGCCAGCCGACCCCCGTGGAAGAGGTTCATGAAGAAGGTTTCCAGAATGTCATCACGATGATGGCCCAGAACCACGGCGCTGCAGCCCTCTTCGCGGGCAATCCGGTACAAATTGCCCCGACGCAAGCGCGAACAGAGCGCGCAATAGGTCCGGCCTTGCGGAACCTTGTCGACAACGATCGAATAGGTGTCCTGATATTCAATGCGATGCGGGACCTGCATGCGTTCCAGAAATTCCGGCAGCACGGTTGCGGGAAACCCGGGCTGACCCTGGTCCAGATTGCAGGCCAGCAGATCGACGGGCAGCAGCCCACGCCATTTCAACTCATACAACACAGCCAGCAGAGTATAGCTGTCCTTGCCCCCGGACAGACAAACCAGCCACCGCGGCGGCTTGGCGTCTTTGTCATGGGCAGACGGATCGACCATCCCGTATTGTTCGATGGCTTCGCGGGTCTGGCGCACAATGCGTTTGCGCAGCTTCTTGAACTCGGTGGTCGAAGGGGCGCCCGCAAAGAGCGGATGGATATCGTCGGCTTCATCAAACATGGGGCTGTGCGTACACCGGGCCTTGCGTCCGGGCAAGGTGCAACGCTGCGTGTTTGGGAAAGTCCGCCGGATGTGCTAGGACAGCGGCATTTCAAGCAGGAGCGAATTCATGGACTATTTCTTTTCCGTCCGCGCCCGCAGTGGCGATCACTACACTAATAAACTGGGGGCCGCCCGGTATCTGGCGATCCCCGGCACCGCAAAACAGCCCATGCGCAAACACGAGGTCAGGGTGTCTGACTGGTTGCGCGATGTTCAGGCTGCCGCCGGGGCAACCGATGAGAACAAAGGCCACATCGTTGTTTTTGTGCACGGGTTCAATACCGAGCAGTTCGAGATGCTGGAACGTCATCGCAAAATCCGCAAAGGGCTTGAGGCCCACGGGTTCAAAGGCGTTGTTATCAGCTATGATTGGCCCAGCGACGGGTCCGTTTTGGGCTACAACTCGGACCGGGCCGATGCGCGGCGGTCGGCGGACAAGCTGTTTGTGCACGGCATCAATCGGTTGTCGCGGATGCAGACGGCGGATTGTCGGTACAATATTCACGTTCTGGCGCATTCCATGGGCACCTATCTGGTGCGTGAGGCGATGGATTATGCCGATGACGACCATGCCACGGCGCAGACCAGTTGGACCACCAGCCAGGTTGCCTTTGTGGCGGCGGATGTGTCGTCGAAATCCTTCCGCGAGGGGAACCCCAAGACCTCATCCTTGTTACGCCGCAGCACCCGGTTGACCTGCTATTACAGCCCGTTTGACGAGGCTCTGTCGGTCTCGGAAATCAAACGCATCGGGGTCTCGCGCCGGGCCGGTCGGGTCGGGCTGCCCGAGGATCGGGCGGATAAGGCGGTGAACCTGTATTGCGGGGATTTCTACAAGAAGACCAAAGACAGCTATCCCGATGGGAAATCCGCCTCGCACAGTTGGTATTTCGATGCGCCGCGGTTCTACGAAGACCTGTATCACACGTTTATGGGCAATCTGGATCGTGAGGTCATTCCGACGCGGTCGCGCACGGACCGTGGAAATCTGGCACTGGTTTGATGCGCCTCAGTCCTTGTGGCTGTCCGGCACCGGATCATAACCGGTGCCGCCCCATGGATGACACCGGCCAATACGGCGGATGGCCAGCCACGCCCCCTTGATCGCGCCGTGTTTTTCCAGCGCTTCCAGCGCAAAGGCCGAGCAGGTGGGCTGATAGCGGCAGTTGAATCCCACCCATGGGCTGAGGATCAAGCGATAGGCACGAATGGGCAGGGCGATAAGCTTCGCCAGAACGCTCATCCCTTGTCCCCGTGCAGTTTGCGCAGGGCGTATCTCAGGTCGTCCATTAAGGCAGGGAAGTGGCGATCTGCGGTCACGTCGGCGCGCCCGATCAGCACATAGTCCCAACCGTCGCGGCCTTGCGCGGGCAACACCGCACGGGCCGCTTCGCGCAGACGGCGCTTGGCCCGGTTGCGGGCCACGGCATTGCCGACCTTCTTTGAACATGTGAAACCGACGCGCATACCCTCGGCCTCGCCCAAGGCGCGTTTGCGGGCTTGCACCATCATCGACGCGGTGCCATGCCTGCGGGCGCGGGCGGCCTTCAGGAAATCGGCGCGTTTTTTCAGAACGGTCAGAGAGACAGGCGCACAAACGGACGCCGCCGGGGGCGTGTCCCCGGGGTGGTTCGTACCATCCTCAGGGGCCTCCGGCGGCGTCATGTTCATAACCTGAAAAGTCGAGCGGTTTACGCGCTCAGCGATTTGCGGCCACGTGCGCGGCGCGCGTTCAGGATTTTGCGGCCGGCTTTGGTAGCCATGCGCGCGCGGAAACCGTGGCGGCGTTTGCGAACCAGGTTCGAAGGCTGATAGGTGCGTTTCATCGCTCCGTCTCCATTCAATAGCGGTGGGGTGCGGCGCGGATTCGCCTGGCCCGAGTGTTCGAAGCCCGTCCTCTACTGGGTGGCGGGGGGTAAGTCAAACCCCTAGGTGGGGGTTTTGCCCGCTTTTGCAACAATTCTGTAACCGCGTAGGTCAAAAAGTTTCAAAATGAGCGTTTTGCTGGCCCCGACACTCACATTCCCTGCCGTAAACATCAACGCGGCGTGAGGTCCCTGTTGCCGCGCCGCCAGACATCGCATGTTGGGTGCAGATGAAACGCACAAAACCGGACAGCCCCATGAGCGATGCAACTCAGGCCCCGCGCAACGGACTTGCGCGTCATATTCCTTTGATGGTGATCCTTGCGGTTGCCGTGCTGGGATTTTTTACACTGGGCGACTACCTGACATTTGAGACGCTGCGGGACAACCGCGAAGCGCTTTTGGCATGGCGGGACGCAAATTATTGGGCGATGGTCGGTGCCTTTGTCGCGATCTATATCGTGATCGTTGCGTTTTCGCTGCCTGGCGCAGCCGTGGCCTCGATGACCGGCGGGTTCTTGTTCGGGTTGTTCGCCGGAACTGTGTTCAACGTCTTTGCCGCCACCATTGGAGCATCGGCTATCTTTCTGGCGGCGCGCTGGGGATTGGGCGAATCCCTAACCGCGCGGCTCGAATCTTCGGAGGGCACCGTCAAAAAGCTCAAGGACGGGCTGCGCGAGAACGAGATCTCGGTGCTCTTTCTGTTGCGACTTGTTCCGGTGGTTCCGTTCTTTGTTGCAAATCTTGTGCCTGCGCTTGTGGGTGTAAGGTTCCGCAACTTTCTGATCACGACCGCGCTGGGCATTATCCCCGGCGGCATCGTCTATACCTGGATCGGTGTTGGTCTGGGCGGCGTTTTCGACCGAGGTGAGACGCCGGATGTCTCTCTCCTGTGGGAGCCGTTTGTCATCGGGCCAATCATCGGCTTGTGTGTGCTGGCCGCGTTGCCCATTGTGATCAAAACTCTGCGTGGCCGAAAGGACGGCTGACCTCATGCAAGAACTCAAGACCGATATCCTGGTGATTGGCGCCGGGTCAGGGGGGCTGTCCGTTGCGGCGGGTGCCAGCCAGATGGGCGCAAAGGTGATCCTGCTGGAAGGCCACAAGATGGGCGGCGATTGCCTGAACTTCGGGTGCGTGCCGTCCAAGGCGCTGATCGCCAGCGGCAAGGCGGCTTATGGTCAGGCCCACGCCTCGGCGCTGGGGATTGCGGACGTGATGCCTCAGGTGGACTACGCTGCCGCCAAGGACCATGTGCATGAAGTCATCGCGCAGATCGAACCGATGGACAGTCAGGAACGGTTCGAAGGGTTCGGCGTCAAGGTGATCCGTGAATACGGCAGCTTTGTCTCTCCGACGCAGGTGCAGGCGGGTGACACTCTGATCACCGCGCGCCGTCTCGTGATCGCAACCGGTTCGTCGCCGCTGGTTCCACCGATCCCCGGTCTGGATCAGGTGCCGTATTATACAAACGAGACGATTTTTGACCTGCGCGACAAACCCGACCATCTGGTGATCATCGGTGGTGGCCCGATTGGCATGGAAATGGCGCAGGCGCATATTCGGCTGGGCTGCAAGGTCACTGTCATCGAAGGTCTGCAGGCGCTGGGCAAAGACGATCCCGAAGCCGCCGCAATCGTTTTGGATACCCTTCGCGCCGAAGGGGTCGAGATTCACGAACAGGCCATGGTCGCCCAGATTCGCGGGTCGGACGGCAAGATCGACGTCGTTACGGAAACGGGGCAGATTTACTGTGGGTCGCATCTTCTGCTGGCAGCAGGGCGCAAGGCGAATACCGACCGGCTCAACCTCGAGGCCGCCGGGATCGAGCCGACGCGAACCGGTATCAAGGTTGATGACACGTTGCGGACGACAAACCGCAAAGTCTATGCCATCGGCGATGTTGCCGGAGGGCTGCAATTCACCCATGTGGCCGGATACCACGCGGGGATCATCATCCGGTCTGCCCTGTTCGGCTTGCAGTCCAAGGCCAAAACTGCACATATCCCCTGGGCGACCTATACCGACCCCGAATTGGCGCAAGTGGGACTGACCGAGGCGCAGGCGCGTGCTCAGCATGGCGACAGGGTCGAAGTCGCGCGGTTTGAGTATCACCACAATGATCGCGCAATTTCCGAGCGTAAGACGCAAGGCTTCATTAAGGTCATGGTCGTAAAAGGCCGCCCTGTCGGGGCTACAATCGTAGGTCACCAGGCGGGCGAACTGATCAACTTGTGGTCGCTGGCGTTGGCCAATAACCTGAAGATGGGTCAGATCGCCGCAATGGTTTCGCCCTATCCGACGATCGGAGAGCTTAACAAACGTGTGGCGGGTGCCTATTTCTCGCCAAGGCTGTTTGAGAATCAAACAGTTAAACGAGTGGTCGGGTTGGTCCAGCGCTGGATGCCCTGACCTGAGGAGGAGCGCAAAGTGAACTCGCTTTCGGGCCGATTTCTGATCCTGACCACGGTCTTCGTCATGTTGGCCGAGGTTTTGATCTTTGTGCCGTCGATTGCACGCTTTCGCGAAGATTTCCTGCTGAACAGGCTGGAACGGGCGCAAATCGCCTCGTTGGCTTTGCTGGCCGATGACATGCTGGCCGATGATCTTGAGGCTGAATTGCTGGCCAATGCGGGTGTCTACAATGTGGTTCTGCGCCGGGATGAGGTGCGTCAGCTGATGCTGTCCTCGGCTATTCCCGACCAGATCACCAAAACCTATGACCTGCGGGATGCCAGTCCCTGGGTGCTGATCCGGGACGCCACGATTCGTCTGTTTACGCCGGGAAATGAAATCATTCGCGTCATCGGTGCCCCGGTGAAAGAGGCCGGTTTGTTGATCGAGGTGACGACCGACAGTGATCCGTTGCGCTCGGCGATGACCGATTACGGGCTGCGCATTCTGTTTTTGTCTTTTGTCATTTCGATCATCACCGCGTTCTTCCTGTTCCTGGCTGTACGGGTCGTTCTGGTGAAGCCGATCAAGGGCGTGGTCGGCTATATGCAGCGCTATGCCAGCGCGCCCGAGGATGCCCGCGGCATCATCTCGCCCAATTCCAAAGTGACCGAACTGCGCGAGGCCGAAGAGGCGCTGCAGACCTTGCAGACCGATCTGACGCAGGCCTTGAAACAACGCGAGCGCTTGGCACAGTTGGGAGGGGCCGTGGCCAAGGTCAGCCACGATCTGCGTAACATTCTGACTTCGGCCCAGCTGTTCACGGACCGGATTGAGGCCAGCAATGACCCGTTGGTGAACCGTATGGCGCCAAAGCTGGTCAACTCGATCACCCGCGCGGTGTCCCTTTGCGAAAGCACTTTGGCTTTTGGGCGGGCCGAAGAACCCGCGCCGACCCTGACGATGGTTCCGGTTCGCGACGTCGCATCAGACGTGGTTGCCAGCGAGCAGCTCGCGGTTGCCGACGCTTGCGTCGAGCTGATCAATGACGTGCCCGAAGATCTGGTTGCCCGCGCCGACCCCGAGCAACTGTTCCGTGTGATCATGAACCTTGTACGCAATGCCCGACAAGCGCTGGTGGCCGCAGGCAAACCGGGCAGGATCACGGTTTCGGCCGCCGAGCACGAGGCGGATTGGCGCATCGAGATCAGCGACACCGGCCCCGGCCTGCCTCCTAAGGCCCGCGAGAATCTGTTTACCCCGTTTCAAGGCGGTGTCCGCAAAGGCGGCTCGGGCCTCGGCCTTGCGATTTCTCAGGAACTGGTGCGCGGTCATGGCGGCGATCTGCTGCTGAAAGACACGGGCCCTAAGGGTACGACCTTTGAAATAAGGCTTCCCAGAGGCGACGGGACTTTTTGAATTATTTTTGCAGAATCCGCTTGCACGCACCCGGCCCCGGGTCTACATAGCGCCTCACCAACGCGGACCGATAGCTCAGCTGGATAGAGTACTTGACTACGAATCAAGGGGTCGGGGGTTCGAATCCTCCTCGGTCCGCCACTTGGTAAAATCATTTGAAATCAGAATCTTGGCCAGCTGCTGCGAAGATCTGCCTTGGCTGTCAAGAAGTCCGTTCCCTAGGCATTGCCAAGAAACACTCGGCTCTTCGCGCAAAGGAGGGCCGACCTCTTTGCCGCCCGAATGTGATTTGGGAAATTCTCCGTAAGATAAAGGGCGCGCAGACGACGCCCGATTTCCGAGGCTAATCCGTGGAACCAGTTGTGAGCAGGCGATTGAAGCGACATATCGCCTGTTCACCCATCATCCAAGATCAACCGTTTGACCAAGTCGCAGTGACTCTTGCGCGGCCAGTCCCATTCTGACGGCCCATATCCCATCGCTTAGAGACACGTCAGGGGTGGAGCGTTCACCGCGCACCAGATCCAGAAAACCCTGATGCTGGAAATAGGTCGAGCCATTGTGATCGCCGGCCGCCAACAATTTGGGGTCGACAGGGATGTCGCGGGTCACAGGGCCCTTGGGGTCGCGCGGGCTGATGATCAGTTGCGGCACAGGGGGCGTGCCCAGATGTTCGGGCCAGAACCGACCGGGGCCGGGGATCAGTGCTTCGACCTTGGCATCGGGTCCGATCGCGCTGAGTTCTTCCTGATACCGTGCGCCCTCGGCGAACATGCAAAGCTCCAGCATGGCGCGCGCGCCCGAGGCGAACTCGGCGATGACATAGCCGTTGTCCAGAATGTCGGGGGTCTCTCCGTCATAGGTCTCGTCCAGATGGTTAACCGACTGATCGCCGATCGCGGTGATCCGCACCGGATCAGAATTCAGGATGAGACGCATGAGATCGAAGAAATGGCAGCACTTTTCGACAAATGTTCCGCCGGTGTTGCGGCTGAACCGGTTCCAGTTGCCGACCTTTTCAAGAAATGGAAAACGATGTTCGCGGATGGACAGCATCTTGATGCCGCCGGTCGTGTCTTGTGCCTCGGCGATCAGCGCAGCAATGGGCGGCATATAGCGGTATTCCATCGCAACCCAGATCGGGTGAGGGTATGTCTTGTCCAATTCCGCCAGGCGATCCGCGTCAGCCGCATCGGTGAAGAGCGGTTTTTCGACCAGCAAGGGCAAGGGGCGGGTGGCTGCGATTTCCGTCACCTGGCGGACATGCAGATGGTTCGGGCTGGCAATGACGATGCAATCCAGGTCCTCAACTCGCAGCAGCGCCTGAATGTCAGGAACGATCAATGCATCCGGGGCAATCTGCGCGGCCTTTTCGGCCATACCCGGATCTGGCTCGACAATGGCTGCGACATGGGTTCCTTCCAGCAAGGCGATGTTGTGCAGGTGCTCTTGCCCCATCATGCCGCATCCGATCAGCCCGTAGTTGATGGTCCGGGTCATGCGCGTTTCCTTTTACTTCAGACGTTGGACGTAGGTGGCCCGATCCGGATCGAACCAGGTTCTTGAGAATTCGACGGGCTCTGGCCTTTCCGACCAGCTGAACCGTTCAATAAATCCGGCTGTTTCACCGGCCTGTTTGGTAAAGCCAGGTGGGGTCCAGTCGGGCAGACGGGCAACCGAAACCCTGTCTTCGGCCCGCGTAATCCAGAAGCCCAGTTGTTGCTGGTAATAACGGTACAGCGAGTCGGACAGCAGCGCCCGGTTGATCTGCCCCGCCGATTCGTCCAGCCAGATTTCCTCGACCGCGATGATTGTGTCATTCAGATAGCGCATGCGGCGCACCCGTGATCCGCGATGTGTCGCTCCAAATTGCGGCAGGTCAGCGGGCTTTCCCAACTGGTCGACCGACAGGATATCCGCGCGGGGCAGGCCCCCGCCTTCGGGCAGCTCCAGCCGAAACATGGCATAGACGCTGTTCTGGGTTCCGGTCTCGCGAATGTAGTTTCCCGAGCCCTGAATGCGCTCCAGCATCCCTTTTTTCTCAAGCTCGGCCAGCGATTTTCGCAAGGTTCCGACCGAGACATTCAGGTTGGCCGCCATGTCCCTTTCCGGTGGCAAACGCTCGCCATCGATCAGACGCCCGGCAGCGATGTCGCGGATCAGCAGTTCCGCGATCTGAACATAGATCGGCAAGGCGTTGGGATTGCGGTGGGTTGTTGCCATCAGAGCGCGCTTCACTGAGTCGCAGAAATAATTGATACACTATTGATCTACATCAATGTGCTTGCTACGCAAGAGGAAAGTCAAAAGATGCACGGAGAACGAATCAAATGGCCATCGTCCCCATCACATCGCCCGATCTGGATGCGGCGGAAGTGTCCTGGTTCGCGGCGCTGTGTTCGGACGATTATCAGTTTCTGGGCGTGCCCGATGGCGATCTGCGGTCAAGCTGGGACCATTGTTCTGGCATCGTGAAGGAGGCCGAGGCGCAGGGCTTTCGCAATATTCTTTGCCCGTCTTCTTATCAGGTTGGCCAGGACACGCTGAGCTTTGTGGCAGGCTGTGCGCCGATCACCGACAAAATCAACCTTTTGGCCGCCGTGCGCTGTGGCGAGATGCAGCCGATCATGCTGGCGCGCACCATCGCGACGTTGGATCACATGCTGAAAGGAAGGCTGACGGTGAATATCATTTCGTCGGATTTCCCGGGCGAAAAAGCCGAAAGCGCCTATCGTTACCAGCGGTCACGCGAAGTGGTCGAGATTCTGAAACAGGCATGGACGCAGGACGAGATCAATCATTTCGGTGAGGTCTACAATTTCTCGGGTCTAACGACAGATCCTGCCAAACCTTATCAAACTGGCGGTCCCTTGTTGTATTTCGGAGGCTATTCCCCGTCCGCACTGGAGCTGTGCGGCGAGCATTGTGACGTCTATCTGATGTGGCCCGAGACCAAGGATCAACTGGCCGAGCGGATGAAAGCGGTCCATGCGGTTGCCGAGAATTACAACCGCACGCTGGATTACGGCCTGCGTGTCCACATGATCGTCCGCGATACCGAGGCCGAGGCGCAGGAATATGCGGACTATATCGTATCGAAACTGGACGACGAATATGGCCGCGCCATTCGCGAGCGGGCTTTGGATGCCACCTCGCTGGGTGTGGCGCACCAGTCCAAGAACCGGGATCTGGCGGATGAGTATGGCTATGTCGAACCCGGGCTTTGGACCGGTGTCGGGCGGGCGCGGTCAGGATGCGGTGCAGCCCTCGTCGGCTCCACGGATCAGGTCATGAGCAAGATTGAAGAATACCAGAAGATGGGCATTCGCGCTTTCATCTTCTCGGGCTATCCGCATGTCGATGAGGCCCGCCATTTCGGCGCGCGCGTGCTGCCGAACCTGAAAACATGTTCCCTGCCACAGGCTTACGGGCGAGTCCCCGCTGACGTGCCGGCGACACCGTTGGGCTACGGGATGCGCCGCTGATGCAACGTGTAGCGCTTTCCGACACTCTGGACCTGAGCCGCCTTGTCTATGGCATGTGGCGCTTGGGCGATGACCACGATACGTCGGCTGCACATGTCGAAGCCAAGATTCACGCCTGTCTGGATCAGGGCATCACAACCTTCGATCAAGCGGATATCTACGGTGATTACAACGCCGAGGCTGTTCTGGGCGCTGCCCTTCGGGCCAACCCTGCACTGCGCACGAAAATGGAGATCGTGACCAAATGCGATATCGTCGCGCCCTGCGGTCGCTATGCGCATGCCAGGGTCAAATATTATGACACGTCACGCGCGCATATCCTGAACTCGGTCGAGACATCGCTGACCGAAATGGCGATCGACCATATCGATCTGCTGCTGCTGCACCGCCCTGATCCATTCATGGACCATAACGAAACCGGTGCTGCGCTGGATGATGTTGTGGCCAGTGGCAAGGTCCGCGCGGTGGGCGTGTCGAATTTCCGCCCCTGGGATTGGGAATTGCTGCAATCGGGCATGAAAACCCGGCTGGTGACAAACCAGATCGAAGTGTCGCTGGGACAGATCAGCCCGTTCACCAATGGCGATCTGGCCTTTCACCAGCGGCACGGACATCCGGTTATGGCGTGGTCGCCGCTGGGTGGCGGCGTGCTGATGGCGGGAAACCCGCCAGTCGGTGTCGTGGCGGATGAGATTGCGGCGGACTTCGGCGTTGACCGCGCCGCTGTCGCCATTGCGTTTCTGATGGCACACCCGGCTGGCATCCTGCCGGTTCTGGGCACCAATAATCTGGACCGGATCAAACGCATTTCCGATGCGCTCAAAGTCAATCTGGATCGCGAAAGCTGGTTCCGCCTTTATGAGGCGGCGCTGGGACAAGAGGTACCATGATGAATGCTATTTCAAAGATGACACCGCACACATTCGTCCCGCACAAGGATGACACGCGTCGTTTGCGCGACGCCTTTGGCCGCTTTGCCACCGGTGTTACCATCGTCACCTGCGACAGCGAAGACGGGCCGATCTGCATCACGGCCAACAGTTTCTCATCCCTGTCGCTGGACCCGCCTTTGGTGATGTGGGCCGGTGATCGCAACTCGCGCCGGTTCCCGTATTTCCACAAAGCCAGCCATTTCAGCGTGCATGTCCTGTCAGCCGAACAGGCCGAGCTGTGTTTTGGCTGCTCGAAAAATGCTCATGCCTTGCGCGAGATCGAGCATGAGCGCTGTGTGAATGGCACGCCGCTGCTGCCGGACTGCCTTGCGCGGTTTGAATGCGAACAACATGCGTATCACAACGCGGGCGATCACGTTATCGTCGTGGGTAAAGTTCTGAAGGCCAGCATGTGGGACGGAGACGCGCTGACTTTTTACGCCGGTAAACTCGGCCAATTCGCGCAGCCCTAAGCGTGATTTGACGACCGCAGGCCAAACCCGCGGCTGAACAAGGGAGGATCCGCATGGGCGGACTGGCGTCGGCGTTAGCGCCGATTGCATTCGTGAACGAAACCGTGCTGCGTTTTGGCCGCGCGGTTGGCGTCGTTGCGATTGCATTGATGGTGATCGCAATCCTGATTCAGGTGTTCTTTCGATATGTTTTGGGCAACGCTTTACCCTGGCCCGATGAGGCGGCCCGCTTCTGCATGTTGTGGATGACGGGTCTTATGGCCCCGACCGCGTTTCGCCGTGGCGGGTTTGTGGCCATCGACATGGTGCCGATGATGTTGCCGAAGGCAATCGGGCAGGTGCTGATGCTGTTCCTGCTATTCGTTTCGCTGGCGGTTTTGCTGGTTGCGGTGAATATCGGCTGGTCCGAAGTGACCGGCTTTGGCGGAAAATTCGCGACCGCCGCGCTGTATCTGCCGACCTCATTTGGTTTCGACGAATGGTTTCGCATCCCGCGCAGTTGGATGATGGCGTCTTTGCTTGTCGGCGTTGTCCTGCTGATTTCGGTCAATGTCGAATTGATCCTGCGGTCCATCGTGACCCTGATGGGCGGTGGCGATCTGCTGCCTGAAATCGCGGATGCACCGGTGGGGGCTGAATAAATGCTGATCTGGTTCCTGCCAACTTTCCTAGTTTTCCTGATGATCGGCCTGCCGGTCTTTTTCGCCTTGCTGGCGGCGCCCGGTATTCTGCTGTGGCTGAACGGCCAGACCAACGACATCACGCTGCTCTATCGCAATGTCTATAACGGCATGGACAGCTTTCCGCTGATGGCAATCCCCTTCTTTATGCTGGCCGGAGAGTTGATGAACCGCGGCGGCATCACCATTCGATTGGTCGAGTTCAGCCAGGCCCTGATGGGCCACCTGCGGGGCGGCCTTGCGCATGTGAACGTGCTGAGCTCCATCCTGTTCGCGGGGCTTTCGGGTTCGGCGGTGGCGGATACCTCGGCGCTGGGGTCGATGCTGATCCCGGCGATGGAGAAACAGGGCTATACCCGCAAATTCGCCGCCGCGATCACCGCGGCCAGTTCGGTAATCGGGCCGATCATTCCGCCCTCGGGCATCATGATCATCTATGCCTATGTCATGGGCGAAAGCGTGGCGGCCCTGTTCCTTGCCGGCATCGTGCCCGGCGTGATGGTGGGCGTCGGGTTGATGCTGATGATCAAGGTCATGGCCGACAAGTACGATTTCCCTGTCGCCAGCCGCAAATACACATGGGGCGAGCGACGTCAGGCCAGCCTCAAGGCGTTCTTCCCGCTGCTGACCCCTGTCATCATTCTGGGCGGTATTCTGGGTGGTGTCTTCACGCCGACCGAGGCGGCCGCGGTCGCCGTTGCCTATGCGTTCATTATCGGATTTTTCGTTCTGCGGACGCTCACTTTCAAGGAAGTCCCGGAAATTCTCAGCAATGCGGGACTGACCTCGGCGGTGGTTCTGCTGCTGGTGGGGGCGGCGATGGCGTTCAAGACGGTGGTCAGCCTCAGCCATGCGCCGGAACAACTGGCTGCGCTGATCCTCGGTCTGTCGGAAAACCCGCTGATCCTGCTGTTCCTGATCAACCTGCTGCTGTTCGTTGTTGGCATGTTCCTGGATGCAGGCCCCGCGATCATCATTCTGGGCCCGATCCTGGGGCCAATCTTCACCAGCCTGGGTGTGGACCCGATCCATTTCGCCATTATCATGAGCGTCAACCTGACCGTTGGCCTTGCGACGCCACCAATGGGGCTTGTGCTGTTCGTGGCGGCCGCCGTGTCGCGTGAGAAAGTGGAAACCATAGCCAAGGCGATCCTGCCGTTCCTGGCGGTCGAAATCATAGTGATCTTCTTGATCACCTATGTCCCCGCAATATCCATGACGATCCCGAGGATAACGGGATTTGCAAACTGAACTGAGTATCACAGGGAGGAAACGAATGCTCAGAAGATTTATGAAAACCGCCGCGGTGGCGACCTCGCTTGTGGCCGTATCGGCCCTGGCGGCGACGGCTGCCGACTTTACCTTGCGGGCAACCGCGAACTCGAATGAGAACGATGAAGACTATGACGGTCTGATCGTTTTCAAGAACTATGTCGAGGCCGCGTCGAACGGCGCGATCGAGGTGGAACTGTTCATCGGGACGCAGCTGTGCTCAAACGGCGCGGAATGCCTGCAGGGTGTGGCCGAAGGTCAGATCGATATCGTGATCCAGACCTCAGGCGGGACATCTGGTATTTTCCCCTTTGTTCAGGTGCTTGATCTGCCTTACCTGATGTCGGATGACCGGGTGGCCGAGGCAGCGCTTGCCAACGGATCGCCCTTTGTCACCAAGATGCAAGAGATGGTCGCCGAAAACTCGGGCGGCGCGTTGCGTCTGATGACCATCGGGAACACCGGCGGATGGCGCAATTTTGCCAACACCCAGCGCCGCATCCAAAGCCCGGGCGATATGGAAGGGCTCAAGATCCGGACCGTGGTCGCGGACCTGCCGCAGGAGCTGGTCAAGGCTCTTGGCGCGGCCCCGACCCCGATCCCGTGGCCTGAACTGTTCACCTCGTTCCAAACCGGCGTTGTTGAAGGCTCTAAAAACGGCATTACCGACATCATGAGCATGAAGTTCCCCGATGCCGGTCTGAAATATGTCACCTTGGACGGGCACGCGTATATGGGCGCGCTGTGGTTCATGAACAACGAAAAGTTCATGTCGCTGCCGCCGGAGTTGCGCAGTGTTGTGGTCGACGGGTTCTATCAGCTGCAACAGGCGACATTCGCATCGCCCAAGCGCAAGTCGATTCAGGCTTATGAAGAGTTCGTGGCCGAAGGTGGCGATCTTTATGTGCCGACACCGGAAGAAAAAGCAGCGTTCAAAGAAGCGGCCGCTCCGGTTTACGATTGGTTCAAGTCCAATGTGGACGGTGGAGAAGCAGCCTTTGATGCGCTGGTCGCAGCCGTGACCGAAGCAGAAGAGTCAATTGCGGCCACCCGCGCTGCTGAAACACAGTAAGGCGGTATAATAAAAAAGACGTCGCGCGCGGATCACACCGCGCGCGATTTACCCAAAATCCCATTACAACATTCAAACCCTGCGCCAATGAGGCTCACATGCTCGACCAGACCGATGCATTCCGTCGCCAAGGCTACTTGGTATTTGAAAATGCGCTGAGCGACGATGAACTGCAGATGCTTCGCGGCACCTGCGACACACTGTTAGAGGAACCCGCCCACGACGGCGGAGGAGACTTGCACAAGATCGGCCTCGGTGACGCGCGCCGTTTTCTGCGGCACCGGCATCCGGATTTTCCGCCGTTGGAGGATTTCCTGCTGGGCGACAAGATCGCCGACATCACCAGAGCCTGCGGGATTGAGGACGCGATGCTGTTCAACGAACAATTCGTGGTCAAGGGTGCGGGCAAAGGCGCGAGTTTTGCGTGGCATCAGGATGGTGCATATGTCGGGTTCGATCACGTCCCTTACCTGACGGTCTGGATCGCGGTGGATGATGCCACCGAACAGAACGGCTGTGTCTACATTCTGCCGCGCGACCTGGATGCGCAGCCGGATCTGGACCGCCATGAATGGCAGGAAGACAGCAATGAGCTGAACGGCTATTTCGGCGATGAAACAGGCACGCCGATGACCTGCAAGGCGGGCACGATTGTGGCCTTCTCAAGCCTGACGCTTCACAGCTCGGGCGCGAATTCGACGACCGATCCGAGGCGGGCTTTTGTGTGCCAATACTCCTCGGGCCCGATCATTGACCCCGAAACCAACGCACCAAAGCGATTTGCGAAACCGCTCAGGGCCTGAGGCATCAGCGGAACGGATACATCCACGGGCGGTAATCATTGACCAGCACATGAGCTCTTGCAATTTCCTCTGGCGTCATCTTCTTGACCACCTCTTCAAGGCTGATCGCCGCATCGGGGTCGCCGCCGATGGCGCTGAGCGTGTACCACATGTAGGCCCGGACCAGATCGGGTGCAGGCATGCCGAGGCCCAGTTCATAATACCAGCCGACCCCGGACTGCGCCCCGGGATGCCCCTTGAGCGAGGCGCGCAGATACCACTCGAACGCCCGCTCATAATCCTGTTCAACCCCAAGGCCCAGCCCGTACATCACGCCGATCAGTTCTTCGGCCTCGGCATTGCCGGACCGGGCCGCTGGCAGCAATTCCTGACGCGCGGCCTCAAACTCTCCGGCTTCCATAAGGTCGCGCGCCTCTTCCAGCTC
Organism: Ruegeria sp. AL1; assembly: GCF_056540905.1. NCBI lineage: Bacteria > Pseudomonadati > Pseudomonadota > Alphaproteobacteria > Rhodobacterales > Roseobacteraceae > Ruegeria > Ruegeria sp. AL1. The sequence goes on along the minus strand of NZ_JBQFXP010000012.1, from coordinate 120,253 downwards.
GGCCAACGCCGGGGTCGCAAAAAGGCAAAGGGCAAATACAAGCTGGCGCATGGGGCGATGGCTCTCCTCTGGGTCGGTACGGCGGTGGCGCAGGACATGCCGCGCGCGCTGACCGATGATGACTTCATCTCCTTTGATAGGGAACAGGCCGCCATCGGTCATCAACTGTTTTACGATCCGATCCTGTCGGGGAACAACAACATCGCCTGCGCCCATTGCCATCACCCGGATTTCGGCACATCAGACGGGCTGTCGCTGGGCATCGGCGAAGGCGGGCAGGGGCTGGGGCCGGATCGCACACCAGGGGTCGGAGAGGACAGAATCCGCAAGCGCATCCCCCGGAACTCGCCCGGGCTGTGGAACCTTGGCGCCAAGGAAATCCACACGATTTTCCACGATGGGCGTCTGAGTATTTCGGATGTTTACGGCAACGGGTTCAACTCGCCCGCGCAGGAATGGTTGCCCGAGGGGCTGAATTCGCTGCTGGCCGCGCAGGCGTTGTTCCCGCTGACCTCGCAGTTCGAAATGGCCGGGAACGTTGGCGAAAATCAGGTCACGGGCGCGGTGCATGACCGGATCGACCGGGGCTGGCCCATTCTGGCCAAGCGCGTCCGAACCGATCCGCGATACGGGCCTGCCATGGTTGACGCCTTTGCCGAGGTCGACACCACCGAAGACATCACCATCACGCAGATCGCCAACGCGCTGGCGGCTTTCATGGCAATCGAGTGGCGCAGCACCGACAGCCCGTTCGATCAGTATCTGGCCGGAGACGGGGATGCCCTGTTGCCGGAGCAAAAAGAGGGGATGGAGCTGTTCTATGGCAAGGCGCAATGTGCCACCTGCCATTCTGGGTCACTGCTGTCGGATCAGGAATTTCACGCCTTGTCCCTGCCGCCGTTCGGGCCCGGACGCACGCGGCAATGGGACCCATACGTCCGTGACGTGGGTCGAATGGGGGAAAGCAACCGGCTGGAGGATGCCTATCGTTTCCGCACGCCGATGTTGCGCAACGTCGCGCTGACCGCACCTTATGGCCATAATGGCGCATTTCCTGATCTCGAAAGCATGATCCGACATCATCTGAGCCCCACCGAAAGCCTGAGCGGCTGGACGCAGGACATGGCGCGCCTGCCAAAAGTTCCCTGGCTGGAGAAGGTGGATTTTATCGTCTGGCAGGACAAGCCCGAATTGCAGCGACAGCTAGACAAGATCGATATCCAACCGCTCAGCCTGTCGGATCAGGAAATCGATAACCTTGTTGCCTTCATGCATGCGCTCACAGGCACCGGTGTTGATCATCCGCCGTTTGGTGTGCCGGATACGTTCTCTCCCTGAAGGCGGACTGTGCAGGCGACGGCCCGTCATCCGCACGTCAAAAAGGAATGGTGTATTCGGCTCGACGATATACACAGATGACGCGTTGCGCCGATCAAAACTGACGCTCCGGCGAAATCCCAAGCGCGCGTCGCCGGCGGGACCGAAAGAGGATTGCAGCATTGGTTTTTCGCTCAATTGCCCCTAAACCTCGGGCACGCGTCACCCGGTCCGGAACATCCGGCGCCATGTGCGCGAAGCCCGCTCTGGCCCTCACCAACTGAGAAGATTCATGCGCTATCACAACAAAACATACGACCAACTGCAGATCGGTGACAGCGCCGAGCTTTCTCGGATTTGTACCGAGGACGACTTTTTCGTCTTTGCCTCGAACTCGGGCAACCACAACCCGCTGCACCTGTCGACCGAAGACGGCGACGGGGATTCCGTGAATGAGGCGATTGCTCCGGCATTGTTTATAGGTGCTCTGATCTCGGCGGTATTGGGGAACATTCTTCCCGGCGCTGGCACGCTTTACAAATCGCAGAATCTTGAATTCGGCAATCGTGCCCATGCGGGCGAGGAATTGCTGGCCCGGGTCGAAGTGATCGAAAAGCGCGAAGATCGCGAAGTGCTTATGGACACCCGCGTCACACGGCCCAGTGATGGCGCGGTTATCGTGACCGGGCAAGCGGTGGTGATCGCGCCGGAAAAAGAGCTGTTCTTTCGGGAAATCGAGCTGCCCGGCCTCGTTGTCCAGCGTCATCGTCATTTCGACGCATTGCTTGAACGATCCCGCCCGTTGGATGCGGTGCCCACAGCCGTCGTCGCGCCGGAAGAGCCGAACTCGCTGGGCGGCGCGCTGCTGGCGGCACAAGAAACGATCATTGACCCGATCCTGATCGGTGATCCCGACAAGATTGCCGCAGCTGCGCGGGAAACCGGGATGGAACTGGGTGACATCGAGATCATCCCGGTCAGCGGTCATTTCGATGCGGCCAACACGGCGGTGGATCTGGTGGCAGATGGCCGGGCGCAAGCGCTGATGAAAGGGCATTTGCACACGGATGACCTGTTGCGCGCAGCCTTGCGGCGCGACCGAGGTCTGCGCGCGGGGCGGCGGTTTACTCATGTGTTCGTGATGGATGTTCCGGGCCAGCCGCACCCGTTGCTGGTAACCGATGCCGCCATCAATATCGAGCCTGACCTGGAGACCAAGATCGACATCACCCAGAACGCCATCGATGTGGCGATCTCGATCGGGATCGGCGCGCCCAAAGTGGGTGTGTTGTCGGCCGTTGAAACGGTGAACCCTTCGATCCGGTCATCAATTGATGCAGCCCTGTTGTCGAAAATGGCCGAACGCGGGCAGATCAAAGGTGGGCTGGTAGATGGCCCGCTGGCCATGGACAACGCAGTCAGCCTGGCGGCGGCCCGCACCAAGGGGATCGTGTCCGAAGTGGCGGGGCGCGCGGATATTCTGGTCGTACCCAATCTGGACGCTGGCAATATGCTGGCCAAACAGCTGACCTATATTGCCCATGCAGAAGGCGCGGGTGTTGTGCTTGGGGCAAAGGTTCCGATCATTCTCAACAGCCGTGCGGATGATGACAAGGCCCGTTTGGCCTCATGCGCGGTTGCGGCGCTGCACGCGGCGCGTTTGTCCGGGACGATTTGATGACGCATATCATAACCCTGAACGCTGGGTCTTCTTCGCTGAAGTTCGGGTTGTTTTCAACGATTGGAGCAGACCCCGAACCCGTCTGCACCGGCCTGGTCGAGCGGATTGGCAGCTCTGACGCGCGTATCAAGGCGCGAATGGCCGATGACACTGTTCTGACGGATGAGGTCTCGGATGTGGTCCGAGACCACACCGACGCGCTGGACCGGGTTCTGTCCCTGCTGCAAAGCGCTTTTCCCGGCGCTCGGATCGGCGCGGTCGGGCATCGGATCGTACATGGTGGACCTGACAATGACCGCCCATTGGTTCTGACGCCGGAAACTCTGTCTGCGCTTCGGCAACTGGAGCCGTTTGCACCTTTGCATCAACCTTATAACCTTGCCGGAGCCATGGCCGCGATCAAGCGGTTTCCCGATGCCGCTCAGGTGGCTTGTTTCGACACGGCGTTTCACCGCAATCACCCCTGGGTCAACGATACATTTGCTTTGCCGACCGAGTATTACGACATGGGTGTCCGGCGGTACGGCTTTCACGGGTTAAGCTATGACTATATCGCCGGTCATCTGGCGCAAACCGAACCCGCGCTGCATCGTGGCCGCGTGGTGGTGGCGCATCTGGGCAACGGGGCGTCCATGTGTGGAATGAAGGCGGGACAATCCATCGGTTCCAGCATGGGGTTCTCGGCGCTGGATGGGTTGCCAATGGGTACACGGTGCGGGCAGCTTGATCCGGGTGTGATGCTGTTTCTGATGGATCAGAAAGGAATGGGTCCGTCCGAGATTTCGGATCTTCTGTATCGGCAATCAGGTTTGTTGGGCCTGTCGAGCCTGTCCAACGACATGCGTACTCTGGAGCAAGCCAACACGCCCGCAGCGCAACGGGCCATCGCTTATTTCACGTTTCGTGCGCGACGCGAGGTAGGTGCACTGGCCGCTGTTCTTGGCGGTCTGGATGCGCTGGTCTTTACCGGAGGGATTGGAGAGAACTCGGTTCTGGTGCGGGAACAGATTTGCAGCGATATGGGATGGCTGGGCCTGGATTTGGACGCTGAGGCCAATGCCGGAAATGCCCGCGTGATCTCGACCGGAGAATCGCAGGTGCAGGTGATGGTGATCCCCACCAATGAAGAGCTTGTGATCGCCAGGGCTGCGGCTGAACTGATCGTCTGAATCACCGCAGATCGACACGCAAGGATCGCGTTGGCACCTAAAAAACCACCCACTACGGGAAACCCCCAATTTCGTGATCAGGCGTGATTCGTTAACTTCTGGTTAATGAATGGGCCAATGCGCCACTACCACTTTCATTAATTTCCCCCGAAAGAGGGGCTGGCTTCTACCCCCTCAGCCGGCCCCTCTAACCTTTTAGGGGCCTTCGATCTCATTGGGTCTGTCGAACGATATCCTGCACCAGTCGGGGCAACAGGGCGCTGTCGTCGTAACTGACCGTATGGGGAATCTGGTCGATGGGGGATTTTCGGTAGCCCTGGGTGAATAGAAGAAATGGCACTTGCGCGCGGTGTGCGGTTTCAGCATCCACCTCGCTGTCCCCCACAAAAACACGTGGCCCAACCGAAGGCAGTGCGTCAAAACTGGCGAATAGGTGATCGGGGTCGGGTTTTCGGGTCTGCAATGAATCTCCGCCAATTACAGAGTCAAAATACCCGGACAGGTTCAGAGCAGTCAGGATATGCCGGGCCGGGTCTTCCGGTTTGTTTGTGCAAACACCCAGCGCACATCCCATATCGCGCAACTGCGAAAGCGCTTCAGGAACGCCGGGATAAACGACCGTATTCTCACTGGAAGATGCGTTGTAATGCGCCAATGTGGTTTGCGTCAGGACCTCGTGCCTGTCCATCGGCAAGCCACAATGCACGATTGTGCGCTCGACCAGTTTGGGCAGGCCGTTGCCTACGAAGTGTTGCACCGTTTCGCGGGGCAGGGGGGCCATCCCCTCGTCGGCGAGCATACGATTCACGGCACCGGCAAGATCTGCGAGGCTGTCGATCAGAGTTCCGTCCAGATCAAAAACTACAACGGCGGTCATCTGGCGGTTTCCTTCCATGTTAACAACCTCAAAGCCTTAAAATGCTGCGGATTTGGGCGCAACTGATACTTAAATCCATTGGTCTGGTTTCTCTGACTTGACAAATCTTAGTGTTTTTATCAGATTAATGCTCAAGACCAATCAGCCACCCCTGTTCAGGGTCAGCCAGATCGATGAAATCAAAAGAAAACCGGCCCATATGCCTAATACGTTCTGGAGATGACCCGATGAACATGCAGACACCGACCCCCGCAGACAGCTACGCAGTTTCCATGCTACCCGCGCACAAGGCCGAAGACCTGACTAAGGGCGGAAATCTGGCCCATATTGCGCTGGGCGATCAGCTGTATACCCTGCGCATCACCCGCGCCGGTAAATTGATCCTCACGAAATGAGTGCGTCATCAGCCCGCGGCGGCGCGCCGGTGGGCCATTTGGCAGACCTTGGACCGGTCGAGGCAGCCGCCGTCATGTGTCTGCGGATGTGGAGCGCAGGTGCCGGCGGACGAGAACAGGCAGCGCGGGATTTCGACATCGCCTTCGGCTCTGCTCAGGGTCAGGCCGTGATGCTGACACTCGAGCGGTTTTGTATGCTATGTGCCCATCATGGTCGGCGTCCCCTTATCAGCCACGGAATGCGTTGTAACTGTCTGGGAGCGGACGAAAATTGTTTCGCCCAGATGATTGCTGCCGCGGCCGAGGGTGCGCGGGAAGATGCGATGATGATGGCCACATTGATCGTGCGGCCGGATTTTGCACCCGCGCTTGCCTCGCTTTCACAAGAACTTGGCCTGACGCTGCACCGCATGACAACTGCCATTCCCATACCGACGACTGGGCACCACACCCCAAACCTGGTGTTCCACTAATCGGTACAAGCCAGAATCCCGGCGTTTCTTGCGTCGGGGTTCTGGTGAATCAGCAACATCCGCAGCCAGGGGTATGTTGTGGGTGGTCGCCGTTGTGCTCGGGCGCGTAATCGCCGACTTCTGTCAATACCGACTCAAGCGCCCACAAGATCATGTCGATGTCCTCGGCGTCGATTGTCAAAGGCGGCCGGATTTTCAGAATATTGTCCTTTGGCCCCTCACTTCCGATCAGAATGCGATGATCCCGCATACGGTTCTTGACATAGCTACAGATCTCAGTGCCTTCGGACCCGTCCGGGTTGACAAGTTCAACCCCCACGAACAGACCCATGCCCCGCACATCACCGACGCATTCAAAACCGGCTTCGATGCTGCGCAGCCCGTCCATCAGCCGTGCGCCCATGACCGTTGCATTGTCTTGCAGTCCTTCGTCATCGACGATGTCCAGAACCTCTTTCCCGATGCGACATGACAAGGTCGAACCGCCAAAGGTCGAGAAGAACTCGATCCCATTGTCAAAGCTTTGCGCGATTTCCCTGGTGGTGACCAGCACGCCCAACGGGTGCCCGTTGCCGATAGGTTTTCCCAGAACCACAATGTCAGGCAGCGCGCCCTGATGTTCAAAGCCGAAATAGTGCTTCCCTAATCGACCAAGCCCTGTTTGTACCTCATCGGCGATGCAGACCCCGCCCGCTGCACGAATCTTATCGTAGACTGCGGGCAGATACCCTTTTGGAGGGATGATCTGCCCACCGACCGAGGGGAAGGTCTCGGCAATGAATCCAGCGACGCCGTGGCCTTTTTCCTGCAGCGCGGCAATGGCTGGGTCGACAAAATTCGCGAATTTTGTGGCGCGCTCGGGATCATCTCGCCGAAACGATCCACGGTAGTCATCCGCCACTTCGACAAGTTCGACCCAATCTGCCTGACCGATTCCACCGGGTTTGTTGAACTTATAAGCCGAGATGGCAACGGCCGCATTGGTGTTGCCGTGATAGCCATGATCCGGGGTCACGATCCCCTTGGCCCCGGTATGCGCTCGAGCCAGCCGCAAGGCCAGTTCATTTGCTTCGGTTCCGGAATTGACGAAGAAACAGACCTGCAGGTGATCCGGCATTTTCGACAGAATCTTGTCGGCGAATGCCGTTTGCGCCGGATGCAGATACCGCGTGTTCGAATTCATTCTTTTCAATTGTTCGGCGGCGACCGCCTGAATACGCGGATGTGCATGACCGACATGGGGCACATTGTTATAGGCATCCAGAAATGGGCGGCCCCATTCGTCAAACAGGTGATGTTTCCACCCGCGCACCAGCATGACCGGATCGTCATAGGTCAGGCTCAGGTTGCCACCAAAGTGCTCCTGTCTTCCCTTCAGGATCGCCTCTTTATCCGTGGGCCGATAGAACACTTTGTCATCGGGCAGATTTAGCATCGCAGCCGGGTTCGGGCAGACCGCCTGCCACAACTCGGCCTCATCCGGGTCGCCCACACCGGGCCAGTCGTTTTGCATGCCGTCCGTTGTCAGAGCTAACTGGAAGTGCACATGTGGGGCCCAGCCGCCATTCTGCGATGCATCCCCAAGCCGCGCAAAAGCCGCACCCTGAGCCACGGGGTCACCGGGCTTCAGCCGGTCGCACACTTCCGGGTCCAGATGCCCATAAAGGGAATAGAACGCATCACCCTCCGAGGTTTCATGATGCAAAATGACGACGCCGCCATAATCCAGATGCGCGTCACGATTTTCAATCGCTTCGACCCGCCCGCTCATCGGTGCGTGCAGCACCGTTCCCGCCGGGGCAAACACGTCCACCGCCAAATGCACCGTGCGCCTGTCCGAAGCCTTCCAAGGCCCTTTGCGGAACCCCGGCTCAGCGTAGATCAACCGGGGTTCGTTGTAATACCCCAGCCACAGACCTTCCCCAAATTCTGCACCTACACGCGCGGCCTCCGTCAGCGGCATGTGAAACGGGTTCTGCGGCCAGGTACAGTTTTCCACAGACAGCGATCCCATCGGTGCATCGCTCAGGTCCTGATCAAACATCTGGGCGAACCGCCCGCGATGAGCTGACAAATAGCTGTGAATTCGCGCAGCCCCCTCCGTCACAGGCAGACCGCAGGCCACCCGCAAGCGCGCGGACATCAGGCCACCATTGACCGCGCCGTTTTCCAGAAACCGCCAGGCCGGGGCCTGGCTGATGGTGATATAGGGATCGTCCGGGTTGTCTTGCGCCATCAGTGTCGAGTTCACAACCGAGACCGCCAACCGCATCCGCAGCAAGGGCCAGATCAGATCGACCTCGTCCGCAGTCAGGCGATTGGCAGCATGATACCCTTGCACAAGGCAGGCCAGTGCGCGTTCGGGCTTGGGATGATCCAGAACAATATACGCCGCGGCAATGGCCAGATCACAAACGCGCGGCGCTGCGCACATGTCCCCCAGATCGATCAGCCCCGAGACGCTCTGACGCTCATCCAAAGCGCCTTCGACAAGAATGTTGTAGTCATTTGCGTCATTGTGGATCGCCTGTTTGGGCAACGCCGCAAGTCGACCCTGAATGCGCTCATAGTCCGATACGATCTGCGCCAACAGATTACGCTGTTCGGCGTTTTCAATGACCCGGAGTTCTGGGCCCACCCAGCCTGCTTGGGTCAAATCCCATTTGAACACGCCGCGATGCAAATGCGGATGCGAAAACTGCTCCAATACGCGACCGGTTGCGCCGAGAACCCGGCCAAGCTTCAGGATCAGTGCGTCCGTCTTGCGTGGCGTTTTCGCGTAGCACGTGCCCGGTAGCCGTTGCAGCAGCCAAACCAACCGAGGTTGCCCGCGTTCGTCAGTGATCTCGACCAGTTGCGCCCCTTTCAAATCGCGCATGACTTTTGGCAGGGGCAGTCCCGGGGCCTGCGTCAAGATATGATCCAATGCGCTGATCTGCAGATCGACCAACCCCTGATCGCAACCGGGCCGCATGACTTTCAGAACGTAATCCTGGCCATTCCGGGCCTCGACCAGAAAGTTCAGATCAAATTCGCCATCCAGCCGCGTCAACCGCGCCGCAAGGCCCCAATGCTGATGCAGGGCATGCGCCCAAAACGACGTCAATTCACTCATGCAACCCCTTTCCCGGCTGCGACCGGGATCCACTTCATCTGGCCAAAAATATCCTCGGGGGGAATCGCGCCTTGGCGCGATGGGGGGCAGACAGCCCCCCTTTGACTTCAGCCCATCGCGCGCAGACGTTTGATCAACGAAGATGTATCCCAGCGCCCGCCGCCCAATTTTTGCACGTCCTTATAGAACTGATCGACCAGAGCCGTCAGCGGAAGTGACGCGGCGGTTTCATCCGCTGTATCCAGGCAAATCCCAAGATCCTTGCGCATCCAGTCCACGGCGAACCCATGTTCGAAATGATCGTCCAGCATGGTTTCGTAGCGATTTTCCATCTGCCAACTGCCGGCAGCACCCTGGCTGATAACTTCAACCACGGCCCGGCCATCCAACCCGGCTTTCTCGGCAAAATGCAATGCCTCGCTGAGGCCCTGAACAACTCCGGCAATAGCAATCTGGTTGCACATCTTGGTCATCTGGCCCGCCCCGCTGTCGCCGATGCGCCGGCAGATCTTCGAATAGACCTGCATCACCGGTTCGGCAGCGTCATAAGCCGCCTGTTCCCCGCCGCACATGATCGACAAAACGGCGTTCTCGGCCCCGGCCTGCCCGCCCGAGATCGGGGCATCCACGAAATTCAGCCCGGCATTTTTTGCCGCCTCAAACAGCTCGCGCGTCACTTTCGCCGACACGGTTGTATGATCGACAAAAATCGCCCCTTCGGCCATGCCGTGAAAAGCACCCTCATCACCCGTACAAACCATGCGCAGATCGTCGTCATTGCCGACGCAGGCCATTACAAAATCAGCCCCTTGCGCCGCCTGCTTGGGCGTAGGCGCCATTGCCCCGCCGTGCTCGGCCACCCATTTCTCTGCTTTGGCCGTGGTGCGGTTGTAAACCGTAACCTGATGGCCTGCCGCCTGAAGGTGTCCGGCCATGGGATACCCCATGACGCCCAAGCCCAAAAATGCGATTTTTGCCATTGTTGCGTTCCTCTCCGCTGTCCAGCCCTGCGCCGGGTTGCGCGGGTCGCCGGATTGTTTAGCAGAGACAAAGCAAAGCGCGGCCCAAAGGGCAACCCCAGCTTATGACTTGCGGCTCAGATCCTTCAGGATCGGACAATCGGGCCGGTCATCCCCGGCGCAGGCGTCAACCAGATGGCTCAGCGTATCGCGCATGGATTGCAGATCTGCGATCTTGGCGTCGATCTGACCCAGATGATCCCGCGCCACACGTTTTACATCTGCGCTGGCGCGGGTTTCATCCTCATAAAGCGCCATCAGGGTGCGGCAATCCTCGATGGTGAAGCCCAAGGCCCGGGCGCGGCCCAGAAAGTTCAGCTTGTGCACATCCTGCGCCCGAAACCGACGATAGCCATTGTCGTCGCGCAGGGGTTTGATCAAGTCGATCTCCTCATAATAGCGGATTGTCTTGGCCGGCAGGCCGGTCTGGGCGGCGACATCTCCGATATTCATGCAGTTGCCTCTTGTACGGATGCGGTCGCGCCGTTTTCGGCTGGGGTGGCCTGTACACGGCGCAGCCGCAGGGCGTTGGTTACGACAAAGACGCTGGACAATGCCATGGCTCCAGCCGCCAGAGCTGGCGACAGCATATGCCCACCAAACGGATAGAGGACGCCCGCCGCCACCGGGATCAACAGAGTATTGTAGCCAAAGGCCCAGCCCAGATTCTGCCTGATGTTGCCCATGGTTCTGCGGCTGATCTCGATCGCGTTTGCCACCCCGCGCAGATCACCGGACATCAAAACGACATCGGCTGTTTCAATGGCCACGTCCGTGCCGGTGCCAATCGCGATGCCGGTGTCCGCCGTTGCCAGTGCGGGCGCGTCATTGATGCCGTCGCCCACAAAGGCCAGTGTGCCAAAATCCTTTTGCAATGCATTTATGGCAGCCACTTTGCCATCCGGCAGAACCTCAGATGTGACGTGGTCAATGCCCAGACGATCGGCCAGCGCCTGTGCCGTGCGCGCGTTATCTCCGGTGATCATCGCCAGTTTGAGCCCCATCTGATGCAGGCGGGTCAAAGCCTCCTCTGTGCCGGGCTTGATCAGGTCCGAGACAGTCAGTACCGCCGCCGCGACGTTGTCGATGGCCACATAGACAGGTGTCGCGCCCTCGGCCGCGCGCTGGTCTGCCGCCGGTTTGAGGTGCGACAGATCGAGCCCGTGCTGCTCCATCAACCGGTCAGAGCCGATCAAAACTTCATGACCTTCGACCGAGGCGGTCAATCCGAGCCCGGTCAGTGACTCGAAAGCGTCGATGCCAGGCAATTCGGATGGCCCGGCCCGGGTTATCGCCCGGGCGATAGGGTGTTCTGAGCGCGCTTCGGCGGCTGCGGCAAGGCGCAGAACCCGGGCACGATCAAAGCCGCTGGTCAAAATGACGTCGTCCAGCTCGGGGCGGCCCCGAGTGAGGGTGCCGGTTTTGTCCAGTGCAACGACCTTGGCCTGTTGCAACTGTTGCAACGCGTCGCCCTTGCGGAACAGCACTCCAAGTTCAGCGGCGCGTCCGGTTCCGACCATGATCGACGTCGGCGTGGCCAGCCCCATCGCGCAGGGGCAGGCGATGATCAGCACCGAAACGCCTGCAACCAAGGCCAGCGGCAGGGCAGGCGTGGGCCCAAAGGTCAGCCAGATCAGAACGGTCAAAAGGGCCGTTCCGATAACCGCCGGGACAAAATAGAAGGTAAGCCGGTCCACCACCCCCTGAATCGGCAGCTTCGCGCCCTGCGCCTGTTCAACCAGCGAGATGACTTGCGCCAGCACCGTATCGGCCCCCACCCGGGTTGCACGCATACGAAGCGCACCGGTGCCATTCACCGTTCCGCCGACGACCGGATCCCCGGCGGATTTGCCAACCGGAACGGGTTCACCGGTGATCATGCTCTCGTCGATGTAAGAGGCGCCGTCCAGAACGTCTCCGTCCACCGGAACGCGTTCGCCCGGACGGATTTGAAGAACGTCGCCGACGGTGATGTCAGAGATCGGGCGGTCCACGATCTGTCCATCCCGCTCAACCCGGGCAGTTTTGGGCTGCAGCCCCACCAATTTGTGGATGGCGGTTCCGGTCCGTCCTTTGGCACGGGCTTCCATAAACCGGCCCAGAAGGATCAGTACGACAATGACCGCGGCTGCTTCGAAATACACATTTGCAGTGCCCGCAGGCAGCGCGTTGGGTGCAAAGGTGGCGACTACCGAATACAGATACGCCGCGCCTGTTCCCATTGCGACCAGCGCGTTCATATCGGGAGCACCCCGCAGTAGCGACGGTATGCCTTTGGAATAGAACTGACGTCCGGGGCCAAGAAGCAACGCCGAGGTCAAAGCAAACTGGATCAGGTGGCTCAGCTGACTGCCCAATGTGGCCTGGACCCAATGGTGGAATGCAGGCACCATATGACCGCCCATCTCCAGCACAAACACCGGCAGAGCCAATATAGCCGCAAGGATGGTGGCACGCCGCAGGGATGTGATTTCTGTTTCCCGCCTGTCTGTTTCGACCGTGGCACTATCCTGAGCGATCACGTGCGCGGGGTAGCCCGCGCTCGTCAGTAGGCTGGCAAGTGCTGCAGGGTCGGTTGCCGTGTCCAGATAGGTCACATGCGCCTTGCCGGTCGCCAGATTGACCTGCGCGGAAACGACACTGGCCTCGTTGGTTAACAGTCGCTCGCTGCGGGCCACACATGACGCGCAGCTCATGCCGTCAACCTCCAGAATCGCTGTGTGTGTGACCGCACGGTATCCCGCTGCCTCCAACGCACTGACTAGATCGGGACAAGCCCCGTCATAGACCACCTGAGCCGTCTCGGTGGCCAGATTGACCGAAGCGCCGGTCACGCCTTCCACGGAAGCCAGTGCCGTCTCAACCCGGCCCACGCATGAGGCGCACCCCATGCCGTTGATCCTGATCCGAACCTGTTGATCCTGTGCCATGCGTGTCTTCCCGGCTATGAAATACACACGTCAGATAAGGGTTCCAGTCACGGGAAGGTCAAGGGATTAGGCGCGACCTGCGACCATATGTTTGCCGCAGTTTTGCGCGAATTGTGGATGGCGCGGCTTCAGGGGGATTTCGACGCGTTCAGTTCTTGTTGCAAGCGTCTGTTTTCGGCCTGCAAATGCGCAAGTTGTTGGCCCAGCTTGTTCAAATGCGGGCGCAATTCCGCCTCGGTAAAGCGCGGTGTGATATGGCGCGGGCAATTCCAGTCCAGTGCTTCAACAGTCAGAAAAGCCGCGCGTTCAACGGGTGTTTCAGTGCCTTGGGACACAAGCCCTGCCGCGGCATCGACGCCTTCTGCAAAGGTCATGCGCCCCAGAACCTTCAACCGTCTTTGATTGGCATAATCCATCAGAATCAGCGCAACCCGGTCGTTGCCATCCAGATTCCCACGCGAAATATATTGCTTGTTTCCCGTCAGATCCGCATACGCGATTGTGCGCGGGTCCAGCACCTTCAGGAAACCGACAGGTCCGCCGCGATATTGTACATAGGGCCAGCCGGTTTCGGACACGGTGGCCTGATAGAAGCCGTCGCACGCGTGAATGAAGGCTTCTTCGGCGGGTCCGATTTCATGACCAACACGCGTGTCGCCTTCGAGCGCTTTTGCATAGGTGCCAGATGACCCCTGACGTTCCTGGTGCGCGCGCACAGAGGGTGTGAATGTCAGTTCTGCAAAGGCGCGGGGCATAGGAATTCCTTTCGCGGGTCACTTGGGATTCGGCGGTGGGCGGCGCAACCAGAGGCCAGTCTAGGGGAAAAGTGTCCTTTCCGGAAAGCACAAGAACAAAAGCGTGAAGCCGGGGCCTTTGCCCGGTCGATTTATGAGATTACGCAGCGTTCTTTTGCGCGATGATCCCTGGTGCATTGGCAGTCCGATCCGCGACACGTAGCGTGGCGCCAACGGTTTCGGAGGGTTTGAGATGTCTCTGTTCACAAGCACAGCCGCATGGGTCACCGACGAACATCGCATGTTCGCCGATATGGTCGGGCGGTTCATGGATGATGCACTTGTGCCCAAAGTGGAAGCCTGGGTGGCAAATGGCGTCGTGGATCGTGATTTCTGGCGACAGGCAGGTCAGACGGGGCTGATGGCAGGGTCGATTTCCGAAGACTACGGTGGCGTTGGCGGAGGGATGGGGTTCGACTCGATTACACTGTACGAACAAGCCGCGCGCGGCGATATCGGATGGGGCTACGGCATTCAATCCATCGTCACGCATTACCTTTCGGCCTATGGCAGCGAGGAACAAAAGCAAAAATGGCTGCCGGGTCTCGCCTCGGGCGAGATCGTTGGAGCGATCGCAATGACCGAACCGGGGACCGGGTCCGATCTCCAGTCGGTGCGCACCACGGCTGAGAAGGACGGAAATTCCTACCGCCTCAACGGCTCCAAGATATTCATCACCAATGGCCAGACGGCGGATCTGGTCATCGTGGTTGCGAAAACCGACAAGTCGCAGGGCTCCAGGGGGATATCCCTGATCGTCGTCGAAGTGGATCAGGCAGACGGCTTTCGCCGGGGGCGCAATCTCAAAAAGCTGGGCATGAAGGGCAATGACACGGCCGAGTTGTTTTTTGAGGACGTGAAGGTCCCGATGACGAACCTGATCGGTCCGGACGAGGGGCAGGGTTTCTACCAGTTGATGAAGCAGTTGCCATGGGAGCGTCTGACGATCGGGATCATGGCGCTGGGCGCGATTGACTTCGCGATTGCCGAGACCGTCCGATACACGCAGGAGCGCAAAGCGTTTGGTCAGCGCGTGATGGATTTTCAGAACACGCGGTTCAAACTGGCCGAGTGCAAGACCAAGGCCGAGGTGTTGCGGAGTTTCGTCAACGATTGCATCGGCAAGTTGGAGGCCGGAGAGCTGGATGCGGCGACAGCTTCGATGGTGAAGTACTGGGGTTCGGAGGTGCAGAACGAGATCATGCACGAATGCCTGCAGCTCTTTGGCGGTTATGGCTTCATGATGGAGTATCCGATCGCGCGGCTCTATGCGGATGCGCGGGTGCAGATGATCTATGGCGGCACCAATGAGGTGATGAAAGAGCTCATCGCCCGTTCGCTGGACGTCTGAGGCAAAGCGCTCCCGCCCGTCGTCGACATTCCTTGCGGAACGTCTCCTCCCGTTGGGCCGGGCAGCTTTCTGTCGTTTCCGGATTTGCTGATCTGCAGCCCACCTGCCATGATCGCCGCAACTGGTCTGATGAGAAGGAGCCCGCCCTTGGCCGCGTCGAACAAATCCCGCATATGCGCCTTACTCAAAAGCATTGAAACCGGTGATACCGGTCCGGTCTCGATTGTGAACGAGGCGCGCTATATCCAGCACAACCCGCAGACTCATGAAGGCAGCGAAGGCTTGGCGGCGCTGTTCAAACGCCTGTCCGAGACCTCTCCGCGCGTGAACATTGCCCGCGCGTTCGAAGACGGGGCCTTTGTCTTTGCCCATACCGAGTATGATTTCTCGCGCCGCAATATCGGGTTCGAGGTGTTCCGGTTTGAGGATGGTCAGGCGGTGGAGCATTGGGACAATATTCAGCCCCGCCAAGGCCCCAATGCCGCGGGCCATAGCATGGTTGATGGGATGACAGAGGCGGGCGACCTCGCCCTGACCGAGCAAAACCGCGCCTTCGTGCGGTCGTTTGTCGAAACGGCTCTGATCGCGGGTGATCTGGATCAGATCGCGGCCTGCATTGATGCGGAGACCTATGTCGAGCATAACCCGCGCCTGTCCGATGACGTCAGTGCCCTGCGTGCTGAATTGTCGGATGCCAATACGGTGAACTACCAGCGTCTGCATCGTGTGCTGGCCGAGGGTGATTTTGTCTTAACCGTCTGCGAAGGTGCATTTCAGGGCCGACACAGCGCATTCTATGATCTGTTCCGCGTCGCAGACGGCAAGATTGTCGAGCACTGGGATACGGTCGAGGCCATCGCTCCGCGCGCGCAATGGAAAAACGACAATGGCAAGTTTTGACCTATCCTGATGCCAGTTGGTCCTGCAGCCAATCTTTGAAGGATTTCAGCGGCTCGGGCATGGCACGGTCGGTGGGCCAGACCAGATAATAGTCACCCAGACTGACGGGCGGCCCCTGCCAGGCGGTCACCAGGCGCCCCGTTTCCAGATCATCGTGCACCAGATACGAGGGTAGCAAACTCACGCCCAGCCCGTGGATGGTCGCCTGTATCATGGTGGAAAACTGGTCAAACAGCATTCCTCGCAGGCCCGAGACCTGCGCACCCTGCATTTCAAACCATCTCTCCCAAGCGTCCGGGCGCGAGTCGAGATGCAGCAGGGGGGCGCTACGCAAGGCGTCCAGTGTCTCATGCGCGGTCTCTTTCAACCCCGGCGCACAAACCGGCAGAACCTGTTCTCGCATGATCGGCAGGTAGTGGACGCCGGCCCAGTCCTTCTGGCCGAAATGGATGGCTGCATCAAACGGTTCAGCCGAGAAATCGAACGGTTTCAGCCGGGTGCCCAGATTGACCGTGACCTCGGGGTGGCGGCGCGCAAAATCCTGCAACCGGGGGGCCAGCCAGTGCATCCCGAAGGCGGGCAGGATTGACAGATCAAGCGATCCGCCCGCCGGGTTTGCCTTGAGCTTCAGCGCCGCCTGCGCCAGATCCTGCACGGCAGACCTTGCGATTTGCACATAGTCTTTGGCCGCAGGCGTCAGGTGCAGCCGCATCTGACTGCGCTCGATCAGCTGTACGCCCAGCTGATCTTCCATCGTTTTTAGCTGACGGCTGATGGCGCTTTGCGTCAAGGATAACTCTTCCGCCGCAGCCGAGGCGCTGCCCAGCCTGTCCACAGCCTCAAGCGCCAGCAGGGACGAGATCGAGGGCAGGAACCGGCGTGGCGCGATCATATGACAAATCCTCATACCTTTTACATGCAATAGCACTGGTTTTTTCCAGCGACCAGAGACATGAGTGCAAGATGGCCCCTGTGCCCGTGCCTCTGGCAACCTTGAAATCCATGGCGGGGCGCGTGACAAATCCGTCATTGGCCGATGACACTGACCAAACAAGGCAAGACCCATGGACCGCGCCCAAATCGTACATGAGAACTTCCTGACCCGCGTAGCGAGCCGCGACCTGCCCGAAGGTGCGCCGCCGCGCCCGGGGTTGAGCGATACAGATGCCGTGTCGCTGTTTCGCTCGCAAGTGCTGAGCCGGGCGTTGGACAGGACCAGCCGCGCCATGCAGAAGGCGGGGCAGGGGTTTTATACGATCGGCTCCTCGGGGCATGAGGGGATGGCGGCCGTGGCCCATGCGCTGCGCCCGACGGATATCGCGTTTCTGCATTACCGCGATGCGGCGTTCCAGATCGCCCGCGCCGAACAGGTTCCGGGCCAGCAGATCGCCTGGGACATGCTGCTGAGTTTTGCCTGTTCTTCCGAGGATCCGACCTCGGGCGGGCGGCACAAGGTTTTGGGCTCGAAGGCGCTGATGATCCCGCCGCAAACCTCGACCATTGCCAGCCATCTGCCCAAGGCGGTGGGCGCGGCCTATAGTCTGGGTGCCGCGCGGCGGCATGACCCGGAACATCGCGAATTGCCCGAGGACGGAATCGCGATGTGTTCCTTTGGCGATGCCTCGGCCAACCATTCCACCGCGCAGGGGGCGATCAACACGGCGGGCTGGACCAGCGTGCAATCGACGCCCCTGCCGCTGCTGTTTGCCTGCGAAGACAACGGGATCGGGATTTCGGTCAAGACGCCGAAAGGGTGGATCCAGGCCTCGATGGAGCATCGGCCCGGGATCAAGTATTTTCAGGCCAATGGTCTGGATATCTATGAGACGTTTGCCGTGGCGCAGCAGGCTGCCGACTACGTCCGCACGCGCCGCAAACCGGCCTTCCTGCATCTGAAAACCGTGCGCCTTTATGGCCATGCGGGCGCGGATGTGCCCACGACCTATCTGCCGAAATCCGAGGTCGAGGCGGATGAGGCCAACGATCCCCTGCTGCATTCGGTGCGCCTGCTGGATCAGGCGGGTGCCCTGTCGCCGGATCAGGCGTTGGAAATCTACGAAGAGACTTGCGCGCGCACCGACCGTGTGGCGGCTGAGGCGGCCTCGCGCCCGCATTTGGCCAATGCGACCGAGGTTATGGCCAGCTTGATCCCGCCCAAACGCGCCTGCCGCCCGACCAACGGCCCCAGCGCCGAGGCGCGGGCCAAAGCCTTTGGCGGCGATATGCGCGCGATGGACGAGCCGCAGCCCATGAGCCGCCTGATCAACTGGGCGCTGACCGAACTGATGCTGGAACATGGCGAGATCGTCTGCATGGGCGAAGATGTGGGCCGCAAGGGCGGCGTTTATGGCGTGACGCAGAAACTGCAACAGCGCTTTGGCCCGGATCGGGTGATCGACACCTTGCTGGACGAGCAGTCCATTCTGGGTCTTGCCATCGGCATGGGCCATAACGGGTTTATTCCAATCCCCGAAATCCAGTTCCTCGCTTATCTGCACAATGCCGAAGACCAGATCAGGGGTGAGGCGGCGACCTTGCCCTTTTTCTCGAACGGTCAGTTCACCAACCCGATGGTGCTGCGGATCGCGGGGCTGGGCTATCAGAAGGGCTTTGGCGGACATTTCCACAACGACAATTCTCTGGCCGTTCTGCGGGATATTCCCGGTGTCATTATTGCCTGCCCGTCGACCGGCTCAGATGCGGCGCAGATGCTGCGCGAATGCGTGCGTTTGGCGCGTGAGGAGCAACGGGTCGTGGTGTTTCTGGAACCCATCGCGCTTTATCCCATGCGCGATCTGCACGCGCCGCAGGATGCGGGTTGGATGACCACCTACCCCTCAGCGGATCAGCGCATCCCGTTGGGCGAGGTCGGCGTGCATGGGGACGGCACCGATCTGGCCATCGTGACCTATGGCAACGGGCATTACCTGTCACAACAGGCGCTGCCCGAATTGCAGGCGGCAGGCCTGAAGACACGGATCATCGACCTGCGCTGGCTGGCCCCTATGCCGGTCGAGGCCCTGCGCGCGGCCTCCAAAACATGCGCGCATGTTTTGATTGTCGACGAATGCCGCCGGACCGGAAGTCAGTCCGAGGCGCTGATGACTTTCTTCGACGAAGAAAGTCCCGCCACTCCAACCGCCCGCGTGGTGGCCGAGGATTGTTTCATCGCAACAGGCCCGGCCTATGCCGCGCCGCTGCCTTCGAAAGACGGCATTGTCGCCGCCGCGCTCAAACTGACCGGAGGCGCATCATGACCCGTACCGCCGTTGTGATCTGCCCGGGCAGGGGCACCTATAACAAGCCCGAGCTGGGGTATCTACACCGCCACCATGCGGACCGGATGCAGATGTTCCACAGTTTCGACGCCATCCGCGCCGAGTCCGGACAAGAGGTCGTCACGGCTCTGGACGCTGCAAGTCGCTATACTGTCAGCAAGTATTCGCGTGGCGATGTGGCCTCGCCCCTGATCTACGCCGCATCCCTGGCCGATGCCCGGGCCCTGGCGAGTGACATCGAGGTGGTCGCTGTCACCGGGAACTCGATGGGCTGGTATATCGCAATGGCCGCCGGGGGCGCATTGTCGCCCGAGAACGGATTCCGCGTGGTGAACACAATGGGCACGCTGATGCAGGACCATCTGATCGGTGGTCAACTGGTCTATCCTTTCACCGGTGACAGCTGGGCCGATGACCCGGCCCGCAAAGCCGACCTGCTGGCCGAGGTGGCCCGGATCAATGCGCTCGAAGATCACGCTCTGGCGCTGTCGATTGATCTAGGCGGGATGCTGGTTCTGGCGGGCAATGAGGACGGGCTCAGAGCTTTCGAGGCGTCTCAGTCAAATGTGCAGGACCGTTTTCCCATGCGCTTGGCCAATCACGCCGCATTTCACACCGCCCTGCAGGCTCCGGTCGCGGCAGAGGGGCGGGCGCGACTGGGGGCTGATCTCTTCGACCAGCCCGAGCGCCCCTTGATTGATGGGCGTGGCAAGATCTGGTGGCCCGGGGCGACAGATACGCGGGCGTTGTGGGACTATACTCTGGGCCATCAAGTGACCGAGCCCTATGATTTCACCCGCGCGATCCAGACCGCGGCGCGCGAGTTCGCACCTGATCTGTTCATCGTCACCGGCCCCGGCGCGACGCTGAGCGGAGCCTTGGCCCAATCGCTGGTCTTGTCGAACTGGCGCGGCATGGGCGACAAGTCCGCCTTTCAGGCCCGGCAGGAGGCGCAGCCGTTCCTGATCGCCATGGGCCGAGACGATCAGCGCGCGCTTGCCACCGGCTGATCCCGCGCTCTAATGCACAGTGACCTTGCACGGAGCCTGACGTGAGCGACCACAACCAATCCCTTTGGCTGGATACCTGCGGCGAGCAGGTCGACAGCGCCGCACTGACCCGCGATGTAACCGTCGATCTCGCGGTGATTGGCGGCGGCTATACCGGTTGCTCCGCCGCCCTAATAGCGGCGCAGGCAGGGGCCTCAGTCTGTCTGCTTGAAGCGCAGGAGATCGGGCACGGAGGGTCAGGCCGCAATGTTGGGCTGGCCAATGCAGGCCTCTGGTTGCCTCCTGCCGAGATACGGGCGCATCTGGGGGATGAGGTCGGGGACAGGCTGATTGATCTTTTGGCTGCAGCCCCGGGGGATGTGTTCGATCTGATCGACGCGCACGGGATCGCTTGCGAACCTGTCCGAAACGGTACCCTGCATTGTGCGCACTCCCCGGCGGGCTTCCGAGACCTGCAGGCCCGCCATAACCAACTCAGCGCCGCGGGCGCGCCCGTTGAATTGCTGTCGCCGGATCAGACCCGGACCCGCACGGGCAGCGCAGCGTTTCACGGGGCGTTGTTCGATCCGCGCGCCGGAACCATTCAGCCCCTGGCTTATGCACGTGGCCTTGCACGGGCTGCACAGCAGTCCGGGGCGCAGATCTGCACGCAAAGCCCGGTTCAGGCCATGCAGCGCGACAGCGGCGACTGGGTTCTGACGACCCCACAGGGCACGGTGCGTGCCAGATCGGTCATCCAAGCCACCAACGCCTATCACCAGAGCCTGCCCGAAACCGCCCCCGCCTATGTCCCGGTCTACTACTTCCAATACGCAACCGCGCCTCTGACCGACAACCTGCGGGCTAGCATACTGCCGGGCGGAGAAGGTTGCTGGGACACCGGCCTGATCATGACGTCGTTCCGTATGGATCAGCAGGGTCGCTTCATTCTGGGCGCGATGGGGGATTTAGGTCATGCGGGTGCCGTGACGCATACCGCGTGGATCAAACGCAAGCTGGCCGCACTTTATCCTCAACTCGCCGATCAGCCCTTTGAGCAAGGCTGGCACGGGCGCATCGCGATGACCTCTGACCATATCCCCAAGATCACAAAGATCGGGCCGAACGCGCTGTCGGTTCACGGCTATTCCGGCCGTGGCATCGGCCCGGGCACGGTGTTTGGGCGCCTATGCGCACAGAGCCTGTTGCGGGACGACCCCGCGCTGCTACCCGTTCCCGCGGTCGAAGGTTACAGCGAACGCTGGATCGGACTGCGCCGCGCCTATTTCGAAACCGGCGCGGCGCTGACGCATTTCGTCAAGGCCCGGTTCTGAACCTCAGACCGACCGGGTGATGCCACCATCGACCCGGATGTTCTGCCCGGTGATATACCCGCCTCCGTCAGAGGCCAGCATTGCCACGACCGAGGCGATCTCATCATAGCTGCGCCCGTAGCGACCCATCGGGATGCGGGCGCGGAATTCCTCTTTCTCGGGCAGGCTATCGATGAAGCCGGGCAGGACGTTATTCATGCGGATGTTGTCAGTGGCGTATTTGTCCGAGAACAGCTTGGTGAACGCCGCCAGCCCCGCGCGGAACACGCCCGAGGTCGGAAACACCGGATCGGGCTCGAACGCGGCGAAGGTCGAGATATTGATGATCGACCCGCCGCCCTGCGCCTGCATGATCGGGGTGACCAGCCGTGTGGGGCGCACGGCGTTCATGAAATAGACATCCATGCCAGCGTGCCAGTCATCATCGGTCAACTCCAGCACCGGGGCGCGCGGCCCGTGGCCTGCCGAGTTCACCAAGACGTCGATCCGCCCCCAATGGGCCATCGCCGCATCGACCAGCTTTTGCAGGTCGTCCGTGGACTGGTTCGACCCGGTGATGCCCACGCCGCCCAGTTCGTGGGCAAGCGCCTCACCCTTGCCGGACGAGGACAGGATGCCGACCTTGAACCCATCCGCCGCCAACCTGCGCGCACTGTCCGCCCCCATGCCGCTGCCGCCTGCGGTGATCAAAGCTACTTTTCCCATCTCGGTGATCCTTTGTGTTGTCTGGCGGTAAGATGGGGTGGTGCGACCCGTTTGACCAATCAGTTCTGCTGCGCTAAAGATGTAGAAAATCTACTGTCTTTGTGATGCCCGCACTCCCGCCACTCAACGCGATACGCGCCTTTGAGGCCTCGGCCCGACATCTGAACTTCCGCCTCGCTGCCGAAGAACTGGGCGTTACCCAAGGCGCTGTCGCCCAACAGGTGCGCGGGCTTGAGGCGCGGCTGGGCGCACCGTTGTTCGAACGTCTGCCGCGCGGTTTGCGCCTGACTGAGGCCGGGCGCAGGTTCCACGCGCCCCTGCGCCGGGCGTTCCGGCTGATTGAAGAGGCTGTTGATGATCTCTCGGGTCAGCGTCAGATCACCATCTCGGTCACGCCCAGTTTTGCATCAAAATGGCTGGTGCCGCGTTTGAATGATTTTGTAATGCTCTATCCCGATATCTCGGTGCAGATCGACGCGCGCGAGCGGTTGGCCGATTTCCGGTCGGACGGCGTTGATATCGCAGTGCGCCAAAGTCGGGCGCCTCTGTCTCAGGGGTTGACCTCTACCCCATTGTTTTCAAATGAGTTCGTCGTTGTGGGCAACCCGGGTCTGGCCGCGCAGGTATCCAATCCGGGCGATTTGATGCAGCACGTTCTGCTCAGCGACACACATGGGCTATGGCCACTGTTTCTGGACCGCGCCGGGGTTGAAGGGCGGCCCCGAATGATGAGTTTCAGTCAGACCAGCCTTGCGATTGATGCCGCAATCGCCGGGCAGGGCTTTGCGCTGGCCCATGCGCCGCTTGTGTCGTCTGAACTGGCCTCGGGGCGGCTGGTGCAACCGCTGTCCGAAGTGCTGGTCGACGACCTGAGCTTTTTCATCGTCACCCCGCAAAAGCCACGCCAGCCGGAACTGGTGAAACAGATGCGCGACTGGCTGCTGTCTCAGTCCTGAAGCGGGCTGGCGATGGCCTCAATCCGGTTTCGCAACCAGCGATGCGCCGGATCGTTGGCCAGACGTTGGTGCCAGACCATGTAGATCGATACCGGCTCGCATTTGAACGGTAGCGGCGCGCAGTCCAGCGCGGCCAGCGGCCCGCGTTTCATCAACGCCGTGTCGGTTGAGATTAGGTCGCTGCCTTTCACAAAAGGAGGGATGGCGTTGAAATGGGGCAGGGTCACGACGGGCGGTCTGATCTGGCTTTGATCCACGCCGCGCATCACGGCGCGGGCATTGCGGCCGTCTGCAAAGCGCACCTCGACATGGTCGCTGTTGCAATAGGCCTGCCAATCCGCCGGTGGATCGCGCCGTGCTGCGTCGTAGAACACCATCAAGGGGCTGGTGACTAGCCGTTTCTGAAAGATATCCGGCCCGTCAGGCGGCAGCGGCGTCAACATCAACTGACACCGGTCGCTGCGCAGCAGGTCAGGGTCTGGGACGCCCGAAGGGATGAACTCTAGCCCCAGGCGCACACCCTCGGCGCGGGTTGTGCGCAACAGATCGGGAAAGATCAACTCACGCGGCATGTCATTGGTGGCGATCTGCACGTCGATCTGCTCGGATAGCGGATCAAAGGGTCGCCCCTGCGTCAGTGCCCGCATCCCGTCCAGCACCTGCTGCACCGGTTCTTTCAACGACAACGCACGTTCGGTCGGGGTCAGGCCCTGACCGGAGCGCACAAACAGCGGATCGCCCAGCACCTGCCGCAGTTTGGCCAGCGTGTGACTGATCGCCGATTGCGTCACGCCCAGCCGGTCGGCGGCTTTTGAAACCGAGCTTTCTTCGAGTATCGTCAGGAACACCCGCAGGACCTTGCCGTCAAGATCGGTGAAATCAGTTTTGCTCATGCCGTATATGACTATTCATGAATGGATTTGGTGACATTGCAGGTTTAGATGGTCGGTAGCAAGCAGGAGGCGCGCGATGGGGATCCGTTTTTTCTCGGACAAGAACCGGCCGGTTCATATGGGATCATACCCGTCGGAGCGGTTGGCCCGGCAGGACGGGATGCCTGATCTGACACGCGTTGCAGCGATGCCGCCGCTCAGCTTTCAGCGACCGGACCAACCCCAAAGCATCGTGAATGCAATGGGTGAGTTTCAGGCGATGATGGACGCCATCCGCGACGGGTTTGTGAACCCTGCGATGGCCGAGATTCCGGCAGACCCGCAGGAACGCGCGGATCACCTCAAGGCGTTTGGCTATTTCAACGATGCGTCGATGATGGGGTGTGGGCCTTTGCCAGCCGAGGCGATGCTGCCCGAGCCGCGCCGCAACCCCGATATCGACCGGTTGGCGCATGCCCTGAAGACACGTCAAACCAAGACGCTGGCCTCGGGTATCGATGTCATTATGGCGGACCTAAAGGAAAGCATGGAGGCCGCGCCGCGCCCGATGAATAGCCATCGCCATGCGATTGTCTTCCTCTATGAACACAATCGCGATCCTGATCCGGCGGAACCCGGGGCCGAATGGATCATGGATGCGCAGGACCATCGCGCCTGTCTGCTGGCCACCGAGAACGCTGTGGTCATCGCCAACTACATTCGGCTGTTGGGCTTTGACGCGCGCGCCCATACGGCGATGTCGTCCGAGGTTGATCTGGGCAAGCTGGCTGTTGCGGCGGGGCTGGGCTCGGTTGAGGGGGGTGAGGTGATTGCGCCTTGGCTGGGCAAGCGCTTCGGTCTGGCCGCTGTGACCACCGAGATGGAGATTGCGCATGATCGCCCCCTGTGCCCGATGGCCGACCAGCCGTGGTTCCGCACGCAAGGTCCGGCGTGGTGGCTGGGCGCGGGCTTTGCCAAGAACGCGCTGAACCGGGATGCCTATGCCAAGCGCCGCTATGTGGACGGGGCGCATCCGTTTGAAAAACTGAAACGGGTCGAACAGCCAACCACCTACATTGACGAGGAAAACGTCGCCCGCGTGCCGAAACGTGCGGATATGTTCGCCCGTGCGCAGTTCGGCGATATGGGCAAGGCGCTGCAGGACGGGGCGAAGGGCGGGCACTACGCCCGCAAGGCCGCGCCCAGCTTTGCCCAACGGCGCGCGCTTGGGGCGTTTGTTCTGCTGCAAGACGGAGAGAGCGCTGAGGTCCAACGCCCCACGGATGCCGAGCGAAATGCCGCGAACATCAAGACCGCGACGTATTTTCTGGGCGTCGACGCGGTAGGCCTCAGCCGGTGCCCGGATTGGAGCTGGTATTCGCACGACGCCACGGGGGAGGAGATCGTGCCGCCCCACGATCAAGCCGTCAGCATGATCATCGATCAGGGCTATGAGACGATGGAGGGGGCCAGTGGAGATGACTGGATTAGCGTCGCTCAATCCATGCGTGCTTATCTGCGTTTTTCGCTGCTGGGGGGCGTGATCGCGCAGCAGATCCGCAACCTCGGCTACAAGGCCAAGGCGCATACGGTTATGGATGGCGAGGTGCTGCAGCCTCCGCTGTTATTGCTGTCCGGCTTGGGCGAAGTCAGCCGGATAGGAGAGGTGATCCTGAACCCCTATCTCGGCCCGCGTCTGAAATCGGGTGTGGTGACGACCGACATGCCGATGGCGCATGACAAGCCGATTGATTTCGGCCTGCAGACGTTTTGCGAAAGCTGTAACAAATGCGCCCGCGAGTGCCCCTCGGGGGCGATCACCGCCGGGCCGAAGCTGATGTTCAATGGCTATGAAATCTGGAAGTCCGACAGCCAGAAATGCGCTACTTACCGGATCACCACGCCGGGTGGGGCGATGTGCGGACGCTGTATGAAAACCTGCCCGTGGAACCTTGAAGGCATCTTCAAGGAACGTCCCTTCCGCTGGGCCGCGATGAATATCCCCTCAGCGGCCCCTGCATTGGCCAAGCTGGACGATGCGGTTGGCAATGGCGGGCTCAACGATGTCAAGAAATGGTGGTGGGATATCGAGTTGCAGGCGGACGGCGCCTATCGGCCCTCTGTCCATCCGCTGAACCGGCGCGATCTGCAAACCGATCTGGACCTGAAATATGAGGATCAAACGCTGGCTGTCTATCCCGCCCCGCTTGCGCCGCACCCGTGGCCATACCCGTTCCATATGGACCGCGAGGCCGGGATCGCCGCTTATGAGGCGATGGTCACGGCGGAGGATTACAAGACGCGCAAGGACGCGGGGGATACGTCGGTCATCCACCGCTATCAGATCGCAGGGGACGCGCCGGTAATGCGGGTGGAACTGACCAAGGTCGACAAGATGACCTCAGATGTCACGAAATACGAGTTCTCGACCCTTAACGGCGCGCCGCTGCCCGAATGGACCGCCGGTGCACATCTGGACGTGTTGGTTGCGCCCGAGTTTCTGCGGCAATATTCGATGTCCGGCGACCCCTCGGATCGCGCGACCTATCAGATTGGCGTGCTGCGCGAAGATGAGGGGCGCGGTGGTTCGGCCCTGTTGCATCGGATCTTTGACGAAGGGCGAAAGGTCTTCATCTCGAAACCGATCAACCATTTCGAGCTTGATGAGACCGCCACCAAAACCTTCCTTATGGGCGGCGGCATCGGCATCACGCCGATGATCGCCTTTGCGCATCGATTGCACGCCTTGGGAAAACCGTTTGAACTGCACTACTCGGCCAGCACCCGTGCAGGCGCGGGCTATCTGGACGATCTGGCGGCGATGCACTGGGCTGACCACGTCCATTACCATTTCTCGGACGAAGGCACCCGCGCCGATCTGGATGCGATCCTGAGTGGCTATCAGACGGGCTGGCACGTCTACACCTGCGGCCCGGACCGGTTCATGGACGGCGTGATTCAGGCGGCTGAGGCGCAGGGGTTCCCGGAAGAGGCCCGGCATCTGGAGTATTTTTCGGTTCCTGAACAGCCGGACTATGAAAATCATCCGTTTACCCTGCGCCTCGTCCGTTCGGGACGCGAGTTGCACGTTCCGGCGGACAAAGACGCCGCTCAGGTGTTGAATGAAGCTGGTATTCACGTGGACGTGAAATGCGCTGATGGCATTTGCGGGGTCTGCAAATGTGGCGTGGTATCAGGCGAAATAGAGCATCGGGATTTTGTGCTGTCCAACAAGCAACGCGAAGGCGCGATCATTCTGTGTCAAAGCCGGGCGGCGGAATCGGATGGCATGATCGAGATTGACCTCTGATTGATATCCGGAAACGATAACGCTGATCACAAAAATTGGTCGTTCCACCCATGGACGCGGTAGGGTTGCTGCACTAACGTCCACTGCGATCCCTAATGAATCCTGATCGACAGGTGCGAGGTATTTTCATGGATTATCACAGCCCCGCCAGCTTTGCCGAAGCCTCGGCGCTGGCCGCAAACGCAACGGGCATCACGCGGTTTCTGGCTGGTGGAACCGATGTTCTGGTGCAGCTGCGCTCGGAACTGGTCACGCCTGACACGCTGATCGACATCAAGAAGATCGACGGCGTCAGCGACATCGCCCGGAATGTTGATGGCAGTTGGACGCTGGGCGTCGCCGTGACCGGCGCCGAGATGAGTGAACATGCTGATCTGAGCCGCGACTGGCCCGGATTGGTCGAGGCGATGGACCTCATTGGCTCGACCCAGATACAGGGTCGGGCGACCCTGACCGGTAACCTGTGCAACGGCTCTCCGGCGGCGGACTCGGTACCAGCGATGGTGGCCGCTGGTGTGACATTGACGGTCACTGGTCCCGATGGCGCGCGTTCGGTCGCGGTTGAGGACATCCCGACCGGCCCCGGCAAAACATCGTTGGCCAAGGGCGAGTTGATCTCGGCTGTGAATGTTCCGGCGCGCGGTGACAATGCGGGCGATGCGTACCTGCGTTTCATTCCGCGCACCGAGATGGATATCGCCGTAGTCGGCGTTGGCGTTAGCCTGCGTCTGGACGGCGACACGGTGAGCGAAGCCCGCGTCTCGTTGGGGGCCGTCGCGCCAACCGTCTTGCTGGTTGAAGACTGTGCCAAGGCGATCATCGGCAGCACGCTGGATGACGCCGCACTGGACGCGCTGGCTGCTGCGGCCTCGGCCGCTTGCAACCCGATCGACGACAAACGCGGCACCATTGCCTTCCGCACCGAAGTGGCCGGAGTGCTGGCCAAGCGCGCCGCAAAAATCGCCTATGCCCGTGCGAAGGGAGAACAAGCATGAGCAAGTTCCACGTATCCACCACCGTCAATGGGGACGCGGTCGAATACCTCTGCGACCCGCGCGAAACCCTGCTGGATTGTCTGCGCGACAAGCTGAATCTGACCGGCGCGAAAGAGGGCTGCGGCACCGGCGATTGCGGAGCCTGTTCCGTCAGCGTCGATGGCCGTCTGGTCTGCTCCTGCCTGATGCTGGGGGTCGAGGCCGAGGGTAAGCAGATCGAAACGGTCGAAGGGATTGCCGAAGGCGACGTCCTGCATCCCTTGCAGAAAAAGATGATCGAATATGCCGCCCTGCAATGCGGCATCTGCACCCCGGGCATTCTGGTTGCGGCGAAGTCGCTGCTTGAGAAAAACCCCAACCCGACCGAAGAAGAAACCCGGTACTGGCTGGCAGGCAACCTGTGCCGGTGTACGGGATATGACAAAATCATTCGCGCCGTGATGGATACGGCGGCTGAAATGCGGGAGGCGTCATAATGGCTCTGGACGATCGCAAATCCGAATTCACCTTTGTCGGCACACGCCCCGACCGCCCCGACGGTCTGGACAAGGTCACAGGCCGCGCCAAGTTCGGGGCCGATGCCTATGCGCCCGGCATGTTGCACGGTGCCATCCTGCGCTCGCCCCATGCCCATGCGCGGATCGTCAAGATCGACACCTCGAAGGCCGAAGCGCACAAGGACGTCAAAGCCGTCGTCACCCGCGCCGATTTTGCCGATGTGCCGTTCTTTCCCGGTCTGGATGGCGAATTCTGGAACGTTCTGGAAAACGTCATGGCGGGCGAAAAGGTGCTGTATGACGGCCACGCAATTGCCGCCGTGGCTGCGACTTCGGCGCTGGCCGCCCGCGACGCGCTGAAACTGATCGAGGTCGAATACGAAATCTTGCCCCACGTCACCGATGTGGACAAGGCGATGGCCCCGGATGCCCCCGTGATCCGCGAGGGCGCAGCAGATTACTCCGTCCCCGAAGGGATGCATCCCAACGTCGTGCGCTATCACGAAAGCGGACACGGCGATGTCGAGGCCGGGTTCGCCGAGGCCGATCTGGTCATCGAAGACAGCTTCACGACCGAGGCCACCCATCAGGGTTACATCGAACCCCACGCCTGCCTGGGATCACTGGGCGCTGATGGCAAGGGTGAGCTGTGGTGCTGCACCCAGGGGCATTGGATCGTGCAGAAGACCTGCGCGGCGCTTCTGGGGATCGAAACCTCGCAACTGCGCGTCACCGCCTCCGAGATCGGCGGCGGGTTCGGCGGCAAGACCACTGTGTTCATCGAGCCGGTGTCTCTGGCGCTGAGCCGCAAAGCCAACCGTCCGGTCAAGATCGTGATGTCCCGCTCCGAGGTATTCCGGGCGACCGGCCCGACCTCGTCGGCGTCGATGGATATCAAGATCGGTATGAAGAAAGACGGCACGATCACGGCAGCCGAGGGCACATTTCGCCTTCAAGGCGGCGCTTTCCCCGGTGCCCCCGGTGATTTAACCGCAATGTGTGCCTTCGCGCCCTACAACCTGACCAATGTGCGGCAGGTGGGATATGATGTGCTGGCCAACCGTCCGAAACAGGCGGCGTATCGCGCGCCCGGCGCGCCGATGGGGGCCTTTGCGGTCGAATCCGTTCTGGATGAGCTGTGCAACAAGCTGGGTCTCGACCCGGTGGATGTGCGCTTGAAGAACGCCGCGCATGAGGGCACCAAGGCCAGCTATGGCCCAACCTACGAACGCATCGGTCTGGTCGAAACACTGGAAGCGGCCAAAGCGCATCCGCATTATTCTGCTCCGTTGAAACCGGGGCAGGGGCGCGGCATTTCCTGCGGTTTCTGGTTCAACCATGGCGGCGAGACATCCGTGTCGTTGGCCCTGTCTCAGGACGGCTCGGCGCAGGTCATGGTCGGTACGCCTGATATTGGCGGCTCGCGCGCATCAATGGCGCTGATGGCGGCTGAGGTGCTGGGTATTCCCTACGAGAACATCCGCGTCACCGTCGCGGATACGGCGACTCTGGGCTATAACGATGTCAGCCACGGCAGCCGTGTGACTTATGCCTCGGGTCTGGCCACCATCAAGGCGGCCAAACATGCGGTGGAACGTCTGTGTGAACGCGCGGCGACCAAATGGGGTATTCCTGTGGATGCGGTGAAATGGGAAAACGGCTGCGCGGTGCCTTCGGGCCCCAATGCAGGTGATTTTGATCCGCTGCCATTGGCCGATATCACGGCGAATATGGGCGCGACCGGAGGGCCCATCTCGGGTCATTTCGAAGCTACGCCTGAAGGCGCGGGCGTGTCCTTCGGCACCCATATCGTCGATGCCGAAGTCGATCCGGAAACGGGCAAGACCAGCATCACCCGTTACACGGTCATTCAGGACGCTGGCAAAGCAATCCACCCGACCTATGTCGAGGGTCAGTTTCAGGGCGGTGCCGCGCAAGGCATCGGCTGGGCGCTGAACGAAGAATACATCTATGGCGAGGATGGTCGGTTGCAGAATTCGATTTTCCTCGACTATCGCGTTCCTGTTGCCAGCGACCTGCCGATGATCGACACGGTGATTGTCGAGGTTCCGAACCCCGGCCATCCATTTGGTGTGCGCGGCGTGGGCGAGACGGGCATTGTGCCTCCATTGGCCGCCATCGCCAACGCGGTGTCCAATGCTGCAGGTGTGCGAATGAAGCAATTGCCGATGTCCCCGCCGCGCATTCTGGCGGCGCTCAAGGACAATGGTTGAGGTTCACCTCTGGTCTGGCCTCCGGTCTCTGACCGGGGGCCAGCAGGTGGTGGCTGTCGAGGCCCGGACCACGGGCGAGATGTTGCAGGAACTGGTTCGTGCGCATCCGCAGCTTCAGGCCCCGATAGATGCAGGCGTGTCCATCGCCATCAATGGTCGTGTCATCGCCACTGGACTAACCGAACCGATCCCGGAGGGCAGCGAGGTCTATCTGATGCAACGCCTGCGGGGCGGTTAGCCGGTTTTCAGTACCGGTGGTAGCGATTGGATTTATAGCGGTAATGATGTCCGCGATATGATTTGCCTTTGTATTTTGAGCGGCCAAACTTGGAGTATGGGGTGTAGTATCCCTTCTGTTTCTTCACAGGTTTGACTTTGTGCTTCTTCGATTTGTGTTTTTTGAATGAGCCGTATTTGAACTTGTAGCTGAATTTGCTTTTGATGCTGCTCGCCTTGACGACGGGCACCTTAGCGACCGCCGTGGTGGGTAGGTCTTGCGGTACAATGCCAAAGTGGCGGTGAATCTGTGGCGTTCCACTCGCATCCTGCACTGCAACGGCAGGAACTGATTTAAAGCCTGTGTCATGAATGATGGGCTGATCGTCGTGCTGTGTCGCATGTCCTGCGACACCGCTGGCAAGCAAAATTGCGGTGGCCAGCAGATGAGCTGTTTTGATCCGTTTCATCATGCCTCCTTAATCTGACCCGTTTGGGGCCTGAAACCAAGGTGGGGATTATGGCGCAAATTCCCCAATAAACCCTGATAACAGGTCAGCTATGTCGCGAGAGGGGTGCCCGTTGTCTGTCGATCCAAAATCGCAGTATTCACAAAACGATTCTTCCGTGGCCGTTAACTGTTTTGGTAAAAGAACGACAGTTTTCGGCTGACTCCACCGGGCGGGGGCGGGAAGGGGGCGGCTGCCCGGACCTGATCTTTGGCGGCGCGGTCGATCTCGCGCGAGCCTGAACTGTCGATGATATCGACCCATGCCAGCGACCCGTCCGGGCTGATCTCGAAAAACACGCGGGCAAAGCCGCGCGATGACACAAAAATGGTAGGCGCCCGGTTCAAGTGAACCAGAACACGCCCCGCGTAATTGGTCCGGTCCGAATTTCCGGTGCTCCGTCCGCCCGAACTGTTGCCGGTATTGCCACCAGTAAAGGTATCGACACCCTCACGCCGATAGGTGGTCAGTGGCGATTCAATCACCTGACTGGGAAAGCGCAGGCTGGCAAATTCATCGGACCCGTTGGGTGCGCCCGCCCGTTCCGTCGAAGGAGGACGCTCGGGCAGGCGGGGGCGGAGTGAGGCCGTCACAGCCTGTTCCGTCGCTTCGGCGTCTTCCTGGGGCTCCACGATCTCGGGCTCGACCTGTGTCTGCTCAAGCGGCACTACGGGGATGGTCGCTTCGGGTGTCGGTGTCACGACCGGAGCAGGCAAGGCCGCGATCTGTTGCGCAGGCTCGGCAACCGGGTTGTCCTGCGCCGTGTCGATGGGTTCGGTGGTCTCGACGCTCGTTCCCTGCGGAACTTCAGTGACAGTGTCGGGCTCAACTGGGGGTGTTTCCGACACATCGTCGCTTGCAGCGCCGTCCCCGTCCGTCGGATCCACCGCTTGCGTTTCTTCAGCCTCGGAAGTGACCGGTTGCACCACATCGCTTTCCCCGAAATCCGGCG
The DNA here is from genome assembly GCF_056540905.1 of Ruegeria sp. AL1. Taxonomy (NCBI): domain Bacteria; kingdom Pseudomonadati; phylum Pseudomonadota; class Alphaproteobacteria; order Rhodobacterales; family Roseobacteraceae; genus Ruegeria; species Ruegeria sp. AL1. The sequence goes on along the minus strand of NZ_JBQFXP010000012.1, from coordinate 87,385 downwards.
AGGGAACATTTTGCGGGTTTTCGGCGGCGACCAGCGCCTCGCTGACGGGGATTTCCGCCGGTTCGGGTTCCGGCTGCGGCGCCTCTTCTACCGGCGGCTCGGGGGCTTCGGCTGTTTCAGGCTCGACCGGCTCGGGGGCGGTATCTGCCAGATCTTCAAACGCGCTGCCGAGCTCAACAGCGTCGGAATTGCCGGTGTTCGACGCCTCTTCGGATCGGGGCGTCGCGGTCATTGTCAGGCCGTAAACATGTGCCACGACCGATAGCAATACGGCCAGCATGGCAACAAAGACCGACCCGCGTATCATTGCAGCGCCTTTTCGGTCACCAGAAACACCGACGCTGCCCCATTGCGGCGAAGCTCGCTGGTCACCTCGATCAGGCGCGGACCCGGAACATCCCGGTCGGGAACAATGCGGACGGGCCCGGTTTCATGATCCGCCATATAGGCCAGCGGGTCCGTCTGTACCCCGCGAAAGCTCAGCGTGCCGTCTTTGTGCAGGACCAATGCGTCCGGCGGCTCTCGGCCGTCCAGATCATCTGTGCTGACAAGCTCCAGTTCGGGATCCAAAGGCACAGCGACGGTTCCGGCAATTAGAAAGAAAACGAGCATCAGAAACACGACATTGATCAATGCAATCGTCGAGTCGCGTTTGCGCCGTTTTTGCGTCTGACGGATCATCGGCTCATTCCAACACCAGTACGCTCAGACCCTCGCGCCCGCGCAACCTGACCAGCAGGTCAACAACCCGTTGGGCGGATGTGTCAGGGTCTAGACTGACCAGAACCTGTCCCTGCGTGAGCTCATCCGCCAGCGCGTCAAGCTCCAACAGAGCGCCGTTCAGCGTCAGGCGCTCGGCCCCAAGTTGGACGAACACACGCTCGGCGGGTTCGTCCGAGCTTGCGGTTCCGGCGGTCGCGTTGCTCAGCTCGATTTCGGCAAATCTTGAGAATGTCGATGTCAGCATGAAGAACAGCAACAACAGGAAAATGACATCGATGAGAGGGGTCATCGACAGGGGCCGTCGAACAAACGGGGCCCGGTTACGCATGGCTCGGCGTGGCTGTGGCGGGCTGCATCTCGGCCGCGGTTATGGTCTGGCCCGGCACCAGAATGGTGCGCAACGCCTTGTCGGCGAACACCCGTTCGCGTGCGGTTCGGCTTTCGAACCACGACAATACCATCGAGGTCGGCATGGCCACCGCAAGCCCCACTGCCGTCGTTACCAGTGCCACCCAGATGCCGCCTGCCAACAGCGACGGATCGACCGACGATCCGGCGGATTGCAGGCTTTGGAAGGCTTCGATCATGCCCAGAACTGTCCCGAACAACCCCAGCAGCGGGGCCAGCTGCGCGACGGTGTCCAGCAGGCGAAAGCCGCGTTCAAGGCCCGCAAGTGCAAGCCCGGCCTCGGCATCCAGCCGGTCATTCAGGCCCGGTGTCTGCGGCGCGTCCATCGCGGCTGCCACCAGGGGCGCAAGATAGCTGTGGCTATCCGACAGGCGCGCGCGGGCGGTCTGGCGATCGCCTGCGTCCCACGCGTCCAGCGCCTGGGACAGAACACGGTGCCGCCCGACCCCCGAGGCCGCAAATTGCCAGAGTTTGTAAAGCGTGACCGCCAGCGTCAGAACTGACATCACGATCAGGATGGCAACAACCGGCCCGCCCAGGGCCAGAATTTCGCGCAGGGCGTCCAAAAAGCTCATCCGATCAGCTCCACTTTGACCCGGCTGCGCAGGGTAAGCGCTTCGCGGCAGACCGAGCTGTTGGCCCCGCCGACGATGCAGGTGCTGGCCCCGTTGATCAGGGTCTGCCCGACGGAGTCGCAGGACATGCCCGCAAGATCAAACTGCCGAACACGAGGCCGGTCCGCTGGCAAATCGCGAAAGTCGAACAGCGACAGGCTGACCACACTGCCGGCGGCGTCGAATATCACGGTTTCGAACACGGCCTTGTCGATGGATGTGCCCGTGTCGTTTCGGGCCAGAAAGGTCAGGCGGCAGGCTCCGTTGACATCCTGCACGGTGTTCAGCTCAAGATTGAGACCCGGTGACGATGCCTCCTGCGCGTGAAGGATTGCGGGGAACGCACCTGCAAGGAGGGCGAAAAGAGCGAGGCGGCGAAACAACATACGAAAGGCTCCGGTTGGCTCTGCGCTAGATGTGGATGGTTGCCGGGCTTGGCAACCTCTGTAACCGACATATCCCAGTCCCTGTGACGGTGAAAGGGTCACAGACGGCAATGTGAAGGCTGCGTGCGCAGGCACTTGCCGATAAACTTGGCGTTTTTCTGATAGCTGAATAGGGACGGGGGCGCAGCCGTCGCTTTCCCGCGCCTAAAATCTCACGCAGAGTAACGTCGCGATCACCCCGTCAAATGGGCCGATCATTCGCCATTTTTTCCGATGCCAGCCGTAGGCGGGTGCAACCCGTTTGATCTGGCCAGTCTATTGTATCGGCGGGCGACATGTGCGCGCGCGACCGTTATAGCCGCGCGCCCTGTCCCTCAATATGCCGCTGGAAACTCAGCTGGATGGTGCTTGAGTCTCAGATGTTCCCGCAGGTTCCGACATTTGGGTCTCGCGCGCGTATTCATTGTCAAATGCCATGACGGGTGGGCTTGGCTTGTTGTTGAACATCAATCGGAACACATCCGGGCGCGAATAGTGGCCACAGGGGTCTGCGGCGGCTTTGCCAATGGCGATCATGTTCAGATCGATATCTGCGATGACCAGACCTTCCTGGTCCGGAGCAAGATTTTCGCCCAGCGGGGACCCATCCGGCCCGAAGATGCGGGCATAACCCCCGCCGGGTTTCAGCAACTGCTGCTTGACCGGAGTGTCACACAGAAATTCGATCATTTTATCCGACACGGTGGCGCAGGCTGCCAGCACGAAACACTGACCCTCCACCGCGTACATCCGGCTGGCGGCCGTGTTCACCTCGGGTCCCAACGCGTAAGCACCGCCTTCGTAGACCGAGAAACTGGGCCAGGCAGCAACGTGGATCTGTTCGTTCTGGGCATACATCGCGTATTTGTTCAATGGTTGGATATGTTCCCAGCAGCACAGCGCACCGACCCGGCCAAGCTCTGTGTCATACACGACCATGTCGCTGCCATCACCCTCACCATAAACGGTGCGTTCCACATGAGTGGGTTTCAGCTTGCGACGGCGCGAGATAACCTCGCCATCCGAGCCATAGTGCCACTGCCCCATGTAAAGCGTGCCGCCCACATTCCACGACAGGCCCATGACGACATGAATGCTGTTGTCTTTTGCAGCTTTGGCCAGCCGCTTGTCCTGTTCGCTGCCCGCAACCATCGAGTTGGCCACATATTGCGGAACAAGCGGCATATACATCGCGGTGGCGTCCAGCCAGATGTACCACGGGTAGCCCGGCAACCAAGTTTCGGGAAACGCGATAATTTTCGCGCCTTGGGCAGCAGCGTCTTCGATCAGTTTGATCGCCTTGTCGACACCCGCGTCCAAATCCAGAAACTCGGGCGCTGCCTGAACCGCGGCGGCCTTGAACGGTGCAATCATCTTGATGTCCTCCCACCTTCAATCTGTCAGGTGGGAGTTTGCCATATCACGGATTTGCCCGGGTCTCAGTTCGGGCGGAAAAAGCACTCAGATTGAGCGGTGGAGCGGTCGGTTCTGCCGTTCACAAGGCCTGACCTAGTCCCTTTGATACATCGACTCATAGATCGGTGTCAGCGTTTTGTCCTCGAACAGAGACGAGACACTGGTGCCGTTCCAGATATTCAGGATTGCCTGCGTGAAGATCGGCGCAGTCGGCACGATACGGATGTTCTTGGCTTGCGCGACTTCTTTGGTGGGCTGAATCGTGTCGGACAGGACCAGCGATTTCATCACCGAACTGGTGACACGTTCGACTGCGGGTCCGCTCATGACGCCATGGGTGATATAGGAATGAACTTCCTTCGCTCCGTTATCCATCAGCACCTGTGCCGCTTTGCACAGGGTTCCGGCAGTGTCGCAGATGTCGTCGATGATCAGGCAGATCTTGTCCTTCACGTCGCCGATTACCGTCATCTCGGCCACTTCGCCCGCTTTCTCGCGACGTTTGTCCACGATTGACAAGGGTGCGTTGATCCGCTTCGCCAATTCGCGTGCGCGGGCGACACCGCCTACATCCGGTGAGACCACCATAATCTCGTCCATTTGGCCCTTGAACTGGTTTTTCACGTCCAGCGCAAAGATCGGCGAGGCATAAAGATTGTCGACCGGCATATCGAAAAAGCCCTGAATCTGGGCCGCGTGCAGATCCATGGTCAGGATACGCTCGATCCCGGCTCCGGTCAGCATGTTGGCAACCAGTTTGGCACTGATGGGCGTGCGCGCTTTGGTGCGCCGATCCTGACGGGCATAACCGAAATACGGTATCACGGCAGTGATGCGCTGGGCCGACGATCTGCGCAACGCGTCGGCGATGATCAGAAGTTCCATCAGGTTGTCATTGGCCGGGTTCGAGGTCGGCTGGACGATGAACATATCCTCGCCGCGCACATTCTCGAAAACCTCGACGAAAATCTCGCCGTCATTGAACCGTTCAACCCGTGCATCGACCAATCCCTGATCGACACCACGATACAGGCTCATACGGCGGGCAATGGTTTCGGCAAGCGGAAGATTGGCGTTCCCAGCGATAAGCTTGGGTTCGTTGAGTGTCGGCATCGGCTGATATCCCCGGGCAGCAAAGGCTAATGTGACAGATTCGTGATGTTGACACCGCTTAGCATGGCCTTACCGTCCCGCAAAGATAACGAAGCGGAGAAAGTGAAGATGGCCCATATCGACTATTATTTTGCGACAATCTCGCCATATACCTACCTTGCGGGAACCCGGCTTGAGGAGGTCGCGGCCAAACACGGTGCCACGATCACCTACAAACCGCTGGATATCATGGGATTGTTCGCACGCACCGGCGGCACCGCGCCGAAGGACCGGCATGTGTCGCGGGTCGAGTACCGGGCGCAGGAATTGCAGCGTCAGGCAAAGAACCTGGGGATGGAATTCAACATTCAACCGGCGCATTGGCCCACCAATATGGCCCCATCTTCCTATGCCGTGATCGCGGCGGCCAGGGACGGGTCGGGCGATGTGGGTCAGCTTGTGCATTCCCTGCTGCGCGCCTGCTGGGCCGAAGAAAAAGACATCGCAGAGGATACCGTGATCCGGGATTGCCTCAGCCAGGCCGGCTTTGATCCAAACCTTGCTGATAGTGGATTGCTGGAGGGCGCGGAAACCTATGCCGCCAATCTGGAAGAGGCCGTGGATCGCGGCGCTTTTGGTGCGCCGTTCTATATCACCGAGGACGGTCAGCGCTTTTGGGGGCAGGACAAGCTGCAGGATCTGGATCGTCATCTGACCGAAACTAAGGCCTGACGATCTGTATGGACGTCCCTGACGCACCGTTCGTCAGAACATTGGGACAGGGCGGGCGCACAGCGCTTGCCCTGCATTGCACACTGGCGCATTCCGGCGCCTGGGTCGGTCTGGCCACCGCGATGCGGGATCAGGTCACACTCATCGCGCCGGATATGCCGTCACATGGGCGAAGCCGGGATTGGGACGGGCAGGGCGACGTTTTCGACCTCATTACCGCTCAATTCACCGCGCTTCTGAATGAACCCATGGATGTTATCGGGCATTCATTCGGCGCGGTGGTGGCCCTGTCGCTTGCGACTAGGCACCCTGACCTGATCCGTACCCTGACCCTGATCGAGCCGGTCTTTTTCGCAATCGCCGCCGCCGACGCGCCAGAGCTTATGGCGCAACATGATGCCGATGCCCGGCCTTATATTGAGGCGTTGGAGAGGGCAGATGTGACACTTGCCGCCAGGCTATTCAACCGAATGTGGAGCGTAGGCGACAGCCCGCGCTGGCCCGATCTGTCCGACAGAACCCGCGCCGCGATGTCGCGAGGCATGGCCATCGTGCCAGCGGTCGACAAAGTTCTGTTCAAGGATCACAAAGGTATGCTCACCCCCGGGGTTTTTGAACGCGTAACCATGCCGGTCCTGATCCTGCACGGCAGCCTGACGCACCCTGTCATCCCCGCAATCTGTCAGGGTCTTGGCCGCCGTTTACCCAAAGCGCACGTGGCAACCATTGCCGGCGCGGGACATATGCTGCCGATTTCGCACCCGGTGCTTGCGGCAGAAAAGATCCGGAATGTCTGGGTCACCCGCCCCCCTTCTTCTGTTTAAAAATACCTCGGGGGAGACGCGGCTTGCCGCGGCGGGGGCAGAGCCCCCATACCGCTCACAACAAAGCTATAAAGCGGTCGATTTCGTCTGTCGCAAGCGACCAGTCACAGACCATCCGGCAGGTCAGCAATTCATCCTCATCCGCACCTTCCAAAGACCCGCCCCACAGATGATAGGCCACGCCGGCATCATGCAGCACCTTGTGCTGGCGGCGCGGCAGGTCAGCAAATACGATGTTGGCCTGCGGCTCATGTGCGAATTTTGCCCCGGCCGCGCGCAGACCCTCAACAAGCCTTGCACAATTGGCATTGGCTTTGCGCGCGGATCTCAGCCACAGATCATCGCGCAGATAAGCAGCCATCTGCGCCGACAGATATCGATGTTTTGAAAACAGATGCGCCGCCCGCTTGCGCCGCAACTCAAACTCCCAGGCCTTGCTTTGATCGAAGAACACAACGGCCTCGACCCCCATCAACCCATTCTTGGTGCCGCCGAAACTCACCGCATCGACGCCTGCTTTCCATGTCATCTCCGCCGCCGAGCAATTCAGCGCCACCAGAGCGTTTGCAAATCGCGCACCGTCCAGATGCACCGGCAGGCCATAGTCCTTGGCGACGCTACAAACGGCTTGTAACTCGGACAGGGAATAGACCGATCCGCGTTCGGTCACTTGCGTAATCGATACCGGGCCACGCTGAGGTCCATGCACACCGCGGGTTTCTTCCGCCAATATGCAACCGCGCAAGGCGTCCGGGTCCATCTTGTCTCTGCCCGGAACCAACGTAAGCTTGGCGCCGCTGTAAAACTCAGGCGCGTTGCACTCATCTTCATGAATATGGGATACCGGCGAACAGAATACAGTCTCCCACGGCTGAGCCAGCGTCGCCAAAACCAGTGAGTTGGCTGCTGTTCCCGTCGCCACCAGATATACAGCGGCGTCCGGTGCCTCGAATATCGTCCGAATGCGCTCCCGCACCTCATCCATCAGCGTGTCGGCACCGTAAGCCATCTGATAGCCCGAGTTGGCCTCGGTCAGTGCGGCCAGCACTTCGGGATGAACAGGCCCGGAATTGTCAGAGGCAAAGTGCATCAGAACGGCTCCTCAATGATATAGTCTTCCCATTCTTCCATGGGAGTTTCGAACTCGGACACCGTGCGTCCCTGAACCGAGACCCCGGCGGCGTGCACACTGTCCGGCGTACCAGATATCAACGGATGCCAGTCGTAAAGCGGTTTCCCCTCCCACAGCAACCGATAGGCGCAGGTTTGGGGCAACCAATAGGCGTGGTTGTCGATGTTATCGGGCTTCATCACGATGCATTCCGGCACGAACTGGTGACGGATGTCGTATTGGGTGCAGCGACAGGACTCGTCATCCAGCAAACGGCAGGCCACACAGGTCAGTGCAACCTCACCCGAGTCCTCGTCTTCCAGTTTGTTAAGGCAGCATTTTCCGCAGCCGTCGCACAGCGCTTCCCATTCCTGCTGGTTCATCTTTCGCAGGGGTTTGCGTTCCCAGAAGCGAGGGCTCAGACCGGTGCGGTCGATCGGGTCACGTGTCATGACGCGGCCAGTATCGCGCGCGCCTTGACACAGTCGGCATCCATTTGCGCGACCAGCCCGCCCAGCCCGTCAAAGGTCTGTTCCGGGCGCAGGTATTCGACCAGACCAACCGAAAGTGTCGCGCCATAAAGATCGCCAGAGAAATCGAAAAGGAACGTCTCGATATTGGGCACTTCACCCTGAAACATCGGTCGGGTTCCGATCGACGCCGCCCCTTGGTAGCTGCCCTGATGGGGCCCATCCAATACATCGACCAGAACGGCATAGACGCCATATTTGGGCGGATGCAGCCCTTCGATGGACATGTTCGCAGTGGGATAGCCCAGTTCACGTCCCATCTGCTCGCCACCAATCACTTTGCCTTCGATCCGGTGCCAATGCCCCAGCATCGACGCCGCATCGCGCGGGCGGCCTTCGGAAAGTGCGGTGCGGATTGCGGTGGAAGACACAACATTCCGGGACCGCTCCATCAAGGGCGCAATTGTCACCCCAAACCCCATGTCCTGTCCAAACCGGGCCATATCCTGCGCAGTTCCGCTGCGGCCTTTGCCAAAGCAGAAGTCTGAACCGACCACAACATGCGACAACCCCAACCCGCTACAAATCACGTTTCGGGCAAATTCCTGCGGCGTGAGCCCCGCCAGAGCAGCGTTGAACGGTAATTCATAAAGCTTCTGAACGCCCAGCTTCTCAAGTCGGTGCGCCCGTGCATTGCCCCGCATCAACCGGAAGGGCGGGGTCTCGGGGGCAAAAAACTCGCGCGGATGCGGTTCAAATGTCATCACTCCCAAAGGCGCATCAGGGGCTGCGATGCGGGCCAGATCGATGACGGATTGGTGCCCGATGTGAACGCCATCGAAATTCCCGATCGCGACGCTTGCGCCACGGTCTTCAGGGTCGACAAACTGAAAATCCCGGATGATTTGCATAAGCCTGTGGGTAGCCGGGCTATGCAACGAGTTCAAGGCCTTCTCAGGCCATCGGACTTAGTCGAACTTGCGGGATGGGGCCAATACCATAGCTTCGCCCACCAGCACTTTTTTACCTCCGACGGCACAATGGCAATCCAGCTTCACGCGCCGCTTGGAAAAGTCGATGTCGATCACCTTGACTTCGGCATAAACCATGTCCCCGGGACGTACGGGCGCCAGGAATTTCAACGACTGGCCCATGTAAACCGTTCCATGTCCCGGCAGTTGTTCACCGATGACGGCCGATATCAGCCCCGCGGTCAGCATCCCATGCGCGATGCGGCCTTCAAAGATCGTGTCGCGGGCGTAATCATCATCCAGATGCACTGGGTTCCGGTCGGTCGAAACCTGCGCGAACATCTCGATATCTTCGTCCGTCACCACTTTGCGCAAGTGGCGGGTCATGCCCATTTCGATGTCTTCGATGCAGATCGTGCCGCGCGGAAGATTGTCCAACATGTCACCCTCATTCAGATTCGGAAGGCAACAAAAAATCTTTAGTTACCCATATTGGGTAACTTTATTACTTTGCAACTGCAGAAAATCAAGAGTTTTCTGACTACCGCAAGCGGCCAATCGTGTAGGTTGGATTGATATTCTCTCTTTCGATATAAGAGGTTAAGGAATCGTGGTGCGGGTGGTGCGACGTTTTGGTCTCGGCGGCGGCCAGCCCGCCAGAGATGAAAAGAGAATCAATCCCTTCGCCCATACCCCCCAGAATGTCCGTGTGTGGCCCGTCGCCGATCACCAGAATATCGTCATCAGAGATATCATGGCCCAATTCCTGCAACCTGCGCCGCGCCAGATCGTAGATCGGTGGATGTGGTTTCCCGAAATACAGGCTCTCGCCACCCATCTCGGTATAAAGCCGCGCCAGAGCCCCGGCGCACCATTCCCGTACCTCGCCGCGATCCACGACAATATCGGGGTTGGCACAAAGCAGCTTCATGCCTTTTTGCTTTGCGTACAGGAAATCAGCACGATTGATTTCTGGGTTAGCCATGGGATCAAAGGGGCCGCAACAGACGATCCCTTCGGCCTGGTCCAGCGGGACACGCTCAATCCGGATCGGATGATGTAGCAGTTTCAGGGGCTCAAAAAAACCGGCGTCCCGAGTCCATTCTCCCATGAAATAGACCTTTTCGCCCACCGCACCCCGAAACATGGCGGACCTTGCAGAATCCCCGCTGGTGGCAATGGTGTCATAGGCATCGACAGGTACGCCGAACTGCCGCAATTGCTCGCTCACACCAGCGCGCGGTTTCGGAGAATTGGTAACCAGAACCACGATTCCACCTGCGTGGCGATAGTCTTGCAAGGCCGCCACAGCCTCGGGATAGGCTGTGATGCCGTTGTGAACACAACCCCAAAGATCAACAAAAAGCGCTTTGTAGCGGTTGGAAATTTCGGACAGCGCGTGAATGATCTGAGTCATGTTTGGCCTCTGTTGACGCGGAAGCAATATCCCATCAGCCTATGACAGAGGACGTCCGGTTTGGCCAGTAGGGGGCTTTGCCCCCGCCGCCCTGCGGGCGACTCCCCCAGGATATTTTTGGCCAGATGAAGCAGGGGATCCTTCATTCATCTGGCTTCAAATCTCCCGGAGCGCGAGGCAGAGCCTCGCAAAAAGTTGCGCCCGAACCGGGCACTGTTGATCGGGATCAGACCTTGAGGTTGGGGATGATCTGTTTTTTCCGGCTCATGATACCCGGCAGCACCACGGCGTTACCTTCGACTGATGCGCCAAAGCTTTTCTCGGCGACGGATTTTACCAGATCATTGGGCACCAGCAGTGTCGCCTCTTCGTTCAGGATGTCGACAACGAACAGAAGAACCTGATCCACGCCATCTTCTTTGGCAACATCCACCATCGATTCTGCCAGGCTGTCTTTGCGGTCCAGCACAACGCCCGGGGCAGTGGTTTCCAGAACTGAGACGCGGAATTTGGTGCCGTCGACTTCGTATTCTTTGCTGTCCATGCGGATCAGTTCCGCGTCCGAGAATGTCGAGACGTCAGACTTGGCCGCAAACATCTCAGCGGCATAAGTTGGAATATCGAGTTCCAGCTCAGCGGCCAGTTTCTCGGCAACAGTGCGGTCGTGGGCTGTTGTGGTCGGAGACCGGAATTCCAGCGTGTCCGAGAGGATGCATGTCAGGGCCGCGCCTTTGATGGCGTCGGGCATTTTCGCGACATCGGCACCGATCATATCGATCATGATGGTTGCGGTGCAGGCCAGCGGACGCACGGTTATATCGATCGGTCCTTTGGTTTCAAGCCCGCCGACCAGTTTGTGGTGGTCGATGATGGCGCGGATGTCGGCATTGTTGATGTTGTCGGGCAGTTCGGCGGGGTTGTTGGTGTCAACGATGACAACAGCTGTGTCCTCGGCCACCTCAGAGATGATGCGAGGCTTTGGCAGGTCCCATTCCTGCAACATGAACGCGGCTTCGGTGTTGGGCTCACCCAGTAAAACAGGCTCGACCGCCTGACCTTTGACTTCGTTCAGGTACCAGGACCACAGGATCGGGGATCCAGTGGAATCGGTGTCGGGGGATTTGTGGCCAAATACGAGAGTTGTCATGTCAGAGTCCTGAGGATGGTAGATTTGCGCGCCTTATAGGGACGTCTGGCACGGATGTCACCTGTACTTGCGCCCCCTGCGACGAAGGGTGTTTTTTAACCGTTACGCTCAGAAGTGTGCGCGTTGCAGGTCGTACCCGGCATGCCGCAACAGGTTCAGCAATCCGTGGTCTCCGGCCAGATGCCCGGCCCCGACAGCGATCACAGCCGTCTGATCCTGAATTTCCAGAATGTGGGCCATCCAGTTGTTGTTGCGTTGCACCAGCAATTGCTGTTCGAACCCGTCCCATTCGGCGTCAAATTCGGCCTGGGTCAGTCCGGACTGCCCGGCCCCTTGCAGGCGGGCCAGTTGAATGATCTCGGCGTGTTTCTCTTCGAGATAGGCGTTTGCCATTGTCGCCAGCTGATCCTCGCCAGCCTGCAGAGCTCCGGCCAGACGGATCAGCGATTGCACCTGATCCTCCAGCGAATGGCTGTCGAACATAGCCATCAGATCATCGATCTGTTCCAACGAGCGCTGCGGGATACCGCGCGCTTCGGCCAGTTCGGTCAGGCGGGCATCCATACCGCGATCCGCGTCCGGGTTTTGCATCATGCAAGGTGGGATGCCCAGCATCATGCTGAGGAACCAGGGGCGCATTTTGGCGGCCATCCAGCCCGGTATGCCGCGCTCGGCCAACGTGGCGGACAGGGCAGCCCAGTCCTTTTCGGGCATCATGTCGATCAGGGTAGGGCCCGAGGTGATCATGACCGGGCTGAGATCCTTGGCCAGTCCCTGTTCAAAATCGGCCATCTGTTCCTGGGTCACTTCGAAATAGAATGTGTCAGCCGACCCAAGAACGGGGGCGAGCCGCTCAACAACCGCATCCATGCGCGCGTCGTTGGTGTGGAGCGTTCCGACCAGATGCAAGACCGTGTCGCCTTTACGCGCCACCCAGTGATTGCCCTCGGGAAACGGGATGTCGGTCAGTGCGGCTTGCAGCTCGGCGTGTTCTTCCGGCGTCATGTCCAGTCGCAGGTCGCGCCCTTCGCAAGCGGCGTGCACGCAGACCGGTAAAACAAGAAAGATAAAGCTGAGTAGAAAACGCATGCGGATATCCCGGCAACATCAGGTTTGCACAGACATTGCCCGGCCCCGTGCCGGGGTTCAAGGCCAGTCTGTCATCAGGGTCGCTGGCATTTCCCGCCAAATGGCCTAGCATGGCCGCATGGAGCGTGAGCAGGATCTATATCCGCCCATAAAGGCGCTGTTAGAACGCCAGGGCTACACTGTCAAAGGCGAGGTCGGCGCCGCTGATATTGTCGCCGTCCGGGGTGAAGATGAGCCGGTGATCGTAGAATTGAAGCTCCGGTTCTCGTTGGCTTTGTTTCATCAGGCGATCGCGCGTCTGAAATTGACGGATCAGGTATATATCGGTGTCTGCAAGCCCAAAGGGCGCTCGGCGCGCCGGGCGCTCAGGGACAATCTGGCGCTCTGCCGCAGGTTGGGTCTGGGCCTGATTACCGTGCGCGCCGATGGTGTTGTCGAGGTGCAGTGCGACCCCGGTCCGTTTGCGCCGCGCAAAAGTAAAGAAAAGGCGGCGCGATTGCTGCGCGCGTTCGAGCGCCTTGAGGGCGATCCCAACGCGGGCGGCGCGACACGGCACGGAATTGTCACCGCCTACCGTCAGGATGCATTGAAATGCGCGGCTCATCTTGCGGAAAGCGGTGCCTGCAGGGGGGCGGATGTCGCCCGCGCTACGGGCGTTTCCGTAGCTACCCGTTTGATGCGCGAGAACCACTACGGGTGGTTCGAAAAAGTGGAAAAGGGCGTCTACGCTCTGTCAGATGCTGGGTCGGAAGGCTTGAAACACTGGGCCTATAGCTGGGACCAGCCCGACGAGACCGGTTTGTAAAAATATTTCTATCACAGCTTGTTGACTCGGCACTTTCCACCCCCTAGCTATGCGTCGTTATCACTCGGCAAGCATGAGTGCTAACGCCTCGCCGGTCGGCGAGGGGAGGATAAACAAACTTTGAGCCCAAGGAGCTGCAAAGATGGCATTGAAACCGCTTCATGACCGTGTGCTGGTTCGTCGCGTAGAAAGCGAAGAGAAAACCGCTGGTGGTCTGATCATTCCCGATAGCGCAAAAGAAAAGCCCAGCGAAGGCGAAGTCGTTGCAACCGGCGAAGGCGCACGCAAGGACAGCGGCGAACTGATCGCAATGGCTGTAAAAGCCGGCGACAAGATCCTGTTCGGCAAATGGTCGGGCACCGAGGTTCAGGTTGGCGGCGAAGAGCTGCTGATGATGAAAGAAAGCGACATCATGGGGATCATCGAGTAAGCCACGCGCTTTCTCTGATCTTCATTTCATTACTTTTTCTCAAGGAGAAACGACATGGCTGCAAAGGACGTCAAGTTCGACACCGATGCCCGTAACCGCATGCTGGCAGGCGTAAATGTTCTGGCCGATGCTGTTAAAGTGACCCTGGGCCCCAAAGGCCGCAACGTGGTTCTGGACAAATCCTTCGGCGCGCCGCGCATCACCAAAGACGGTGTTTCGGTTGCCAAGGAAATCGAACTGGAAGACAAGTTCGAAAACATGGGCGCGCAGATGGTGAAAGAAGTCGCCAGCCGCACCAATGACGAAGCCGGCGACGGCACCACCACCGCAACCGTTCTGGCCCAAGCCATCGTTCGCGAAGGTCTCAAGCAGGTTGCAGCTGGCCTGAACCCGATGGACCTGAAGCGCGGCATCGACCTGGCGACCGCCAAGGTTGTTGAAGGCATCAAGTCGGCTTCGCGCGAAGTCAAAGACTCGGCCGAAGTTGCTCAGGTTGGCACCATCTCGGCCAACGGCGAAGCCGAAATCGGTCAGCAGATCGCAGACGCGATGCAGAAGGTTGGCAACGAAGGCGTCATCACCGTCGAAGAAAACAAAGGTCTGGAAACCGAGACCGACGTTGTCGAAGGTATGCAGTTCGACCGTGGCTACCTGTCGCCTTACTTCGTCACCAACGCAGACAAGATGATCGCAGAGCTCGACGACTGCATGATCCTGCTGCACGAAAAGAAACTGTCCTCGCTGCAGCCGATGGTTCCGCTGCTCGAGCAGGTGATCCAGTCGCAAAAGCCGCTGCTGATCATCGCGGAAGACGTTGAAGGCGAAGCGCTGGCGACTCTGGTTGTTAACAAACTGCGCGGCGGCCTGAAAATTGCTGCTGTCAAAGCACCGGGCTTCGGCGATCGCCGCAAAGCCATGCTGCAGGACATCGCGATCCTGACCGGCGGTCAGGTCATCTCGGAAGATCTGGGCATGAAGCTCGAGTCCGTGACCATGGACATGCTGGGCACCGCCAAAAAAATCGAAATCACCAAAGACGAAACCACCATCGTCGACGGTGCTGGCGAGAAAGCCGAGATCGAAGCACGTGTTGCTCAGATCCGCACTCAGATCGAAGAAACCTCGTCGGACTACGACCGTGAGAAGCTGCAAGAGCGCGTTGCCAAACTGGCAGGCGGTGTTGCCGTTATCCGCGTCGGCGGCATGACCGAAGTTGAAGTGAAAGAGCGTAAGGACCGTGTGGACGATGCTCTGAACGCAACGCGCGCTGCTGTGCAGGAAGGCGTTGTTGTGGGCGGCGGTGTTGCTCTGGTTCAGGCCGGTAAAGCACTGGACGATCTGGAAGGCGCAAATGCGGACCAGAACGCAGGCATCAACATCGTGCGCAAGGCCATCGAATCGCCGCTGCGCCAGATCGCCGAGAACGCGGGTGTTGACGGTGCGGTTGTTGCGGGCAAGGTCCGCGAGTCTTCGGACGCAGCCTTTGGTTTCAACGCGCAGACCGAAGAATATGGCGACATGTTCTCGTTCGGCGTGATTGACCCAGCCAAAGTTGTCCGTACCGCTCTGGAAGACGCAGCCTCGGTTGCTGGCCTGCTGGTCACCACCGAAGCCATGGTTGCCGACAAGCCCGCCAAAGAAGGCGCGGCACCTGCCGGCGGCATGCCCGACATGGGCGGCATGGGCGGCATGATGTAAGCACGGCGAATTTCCGTCAGGAAATTCTGCCGATCCCGACAGGCGCGTGGCCAATATGGCCACGCTGCCGAGAGGGACGCCATGAAGCTTGTTGATGGGGTCGCCTTCGGGCGGCCCCGTTTCGTTTGGCCCGTTTTACATGGAATGCCCGCTGCGCGGTCATGCCTCCGGCAGGAGTATTTTTGAAAAGATGAAGAGTTGGGTGGGCTCAGAGGAATGTGAGTGTGCAAAACGTCCGGAAACGGATATGGGGCTGATATGAGGTTATTTCTTCTCACCACCCTGACGATGTGCGCCTTTGCTGCGAATTCTATTTTGAACCGTCTGGCCGTTGAAAGCGGTGCTAGTGATCCGGCGGGGTTTGCAGTTGTACGCGTGCTTGCGGGTGCCTTGGTTCTGGCTGGATTGGTCGCGCTGCGGGCGGGGTCTTTGCCTGTGCGAAGCCGGCGTCGGATTGCAGGGGCCGGATCTTTGTCCTTGTATATGATCGGCTTTTCCATTGCGTATTTGACGCTGGACGCTGGTCTGGGCGCGCTGATCCTGTTTGGCGTGGTCCAGATCACGATGTTCGCTGTGACATCGACGACGGGGAACGCTCCTGATCTGCGTCAGGTCGCCGGTGCAACGATTGCTCTGGCAGGGTTGGCCTGGGTTCTTTGGCCTACGGGTGACGTACAGGTCAATCCGGCGGGGGCTGCGTTGATGTGTGCGGCTGGGATCGGCTGGGCCATCTACTCTCTGGTGGGACGGTCCGAGCCGGATGCGCTGGCCGGGACAGCGGCCAATTTCGTTGTAGCGTTGCCGGTGACGGCTTTGGCATTATTGTTGTTCGGCGGAGATTGGCACATGACTGCCGCCGGGTATCTTTGGGCGGGTCTGTCGGGCGGTGTGACATCGGGCATGGGATATGCGCTGTGGTATCGGGTGCTGCCCCAACTGGCACCGACCACAGCGGCGGTGGTGCAGTTGAGCGTTCCGGTAATAGCCATCGCTGGCGGTGTCACTCTGTTGGGAGAAACTGCCAGCGTGCGGCTGATCCTTGGGGCAACACTCGTTCTTGGCGGTATTGCGCTGGCCGTTCTGCGGTTGCGGGCGCAGTAGGGGTTTCATCACATTTGGTTTGGACTTATCTGGCGGGTATGAGATTTCTGCTTGCCCTCTTTCTGTTTTGCACGCCCTTTGCGGCCCATGCGAAATGCGTTGTGCTTTTGCACGGCCTGGCGCGGACTGACGCTTCATTTGCGGTCATGGACCAACTGTTCAAGGCGCATGGGTACCAGGTGGTGCGTCCGGGGTATCCCTCGACTGATCTTCCGATTCCGGAACTGGCAGATCAAACCCTGCCCGAAGCGTTTGCGAAGTGCGGCGATGACAAGATCAATGTCGTAGCGCACTCGATGGGTGGTATTCTGTTGCGTTATTGGTTGCAGGATAACCATCCTGAGAACCTGGGCCGTGTGGTCATGCTCGGGCCGCCAAACCAGGGCAGCCAATTGGTGGATGAGCTGAGCGCCTTTGAAGTGTTCGGAATGCTGAATGGCCCCGCCGGTCTGGCCTTGGGCACGGGCCCCGAAGGTATTCCACGCCAATTGCCGCCGGTCGATTTCGAGCTTGGTGTTATCGCGGGCGAGCACTCACTGAACCTGCTGTTTTCGTCGCTGATCGACGGCAAGGATGACGGTAAGGTTTCGGTCGAGTCCACCAAGGTTGATGGGATGAAAGACCACATCGTCATGCCTGTCACCCATACTTTCATGATGAACAATCCGCGCGTGATGGCGCAGGCGTTGCACTTCATCGAATTTGGCCGTTTTGACCCTCAGATCACATGGTTGGACGGGGTGTTGGATATCATCGACGAAATCTGCATCGGTCAGGATTGCTCGGAACCCGTGTCGGAGCCGTCTCAGTGACCGGCTTGAGCCTGACACTAACGGGCGCGGATGCGTTGTTGCCCGGGCACGGCTTGACTGGGGCTTCTGTTTCCCTGGCTGATGGTGTGTTTCAGACCGCTCCGGCAGGGCGGCAGATTGACCTCTCTGGCTATCTTGTTCTGCCTGGTATCATTGACCTGCACGGCGATGGTTTCGAACGCCATATCGCACCGCGCCGTGGGGCTATGAAACAGATGGACGAAGGCATCTTATCCGTCGAGGCTGAACTGGCCGCAAACGGCATCACAACCGCAGTTCTGGCGCAGTTCTACAGCTGGGAAGGCGGCGTGCGCGGGCCTGACTTTGCCGGGCAGGTCTTTGGTGCTATTGCTGCGGTCAAGGATCAGGTGGTCACCGATCTGAGGCCTCAGCTCAGGTTCGAGACGCATATGTTGGGCGACTATTCCCGCTTACCTGAACGGATCGCTGAATGGCAGGTTCCATACGTCGTCTTCAACGATCACCTGCCGCATGAACGGCTGGCCGAGGGGCGCAAACCGCCCCGGCTGACAGGGCAGGCTCTGAAGGCCGGTCGTAACCCTGATCGTCACTTTGAGATGCTGCTTTCCATGCACAGACAACGGGATGAAGTGCCCGCCGCTCTGGATAAACTCTGCGCCAGGCTGGCCGGACAGGGTATTCGAATGGGCAGCCATGATGATGCCACTGCTCAAACCCGTGCCATTTGGCGTAAACGTGGTGTGCAAATTTCGGAATTCCCGGAAACTCTCGAGGCGGCTGAAGCCGCGCGCGCGTCCGGGGATCATATCATCCTCGGCTCTCCCAACGTCGTGCGCGGGGGATCCCACAAAGGCAATGTCAGCGCATTGGACTTGATTGCCATGGGGCTGTGTGATGCCCTGGCCTCGGATTATCACTACCCCAGTCCGCGCCGCGCGGCACTCCTGCTGGCCAATTCCGGCCTTCTGGATTTTGAGGCGGCGTGGGCGCTGGTTTCTTCGGGGCCCGCACGTGTACTGGGCCTGTCGGATCGGGGTAGCATTTCTCCGGGCAAGCGCGCTGACCTTGTCATACTGGATGCCTCCAGCCACCGCGTTGCAGCCACTCTGTCCGCAGGTTGCGTCAGCTACATGTCCGGGGACATCGCGGCCCGTTTCGTCCGCTAGCCACGATCATCCCGCTTCATCTTTTCCCAAATACTCCCGCCGGAGGCATTGCGCGGCACGCGCAATTTTCCTCAGCGCACGATGCGGTTGAAATGCCCCATCTTGCGCCCAGGCTTGATCTCGGACTTACCATAGAGATGCAGGGCGACATCACGTTCGGTCGCCAGCACCGGCACCCGCGCCATATCGGCGCCGATCAGGTTTTCCATAACCACGTCCGTATGCCTCTGGCCGTCGCCCAAAGGCCATCCGGCGACGGCGCGGATGTGCTGCTCGAACTGGTCCACCGCGCAGCCATTCTGTGTCCAGTGCCCCGAATTATGCACCCGGGGTGCGATCTCGTTCACGATCAGACCCTGCGGTGTCACAAAAAGTTCGACTCCCATGACACCCACATAATTCAGCGCATTCAGGATGTTGGCAGCCAGCAAAACCGCATCTGTACGCTGGGCCGGTGCCAAGCGGGCCGGAACCGTCGTGGTGTGCAAGATACCGTCTCGATGCACGTTCTCGCCGGGATCAAAGCAGGCGACCTGACCGTCCAGCCCCCGGGCTGCGATGATCGAGATCTCGTGACTGAAGTTCACAAAGCCTTCCAGAATGGCTGGTGCCCCAGACATATCCTTTAGGGCCGTTGCTGCATCTTCGGGCGACCGCAGCCGCGCCTGCCCCTTGCCATCATACCCGAACCGACGGGTTTTCAGAATCGCGGGCGTTCCGATTTCTTCGATTGCCGCGTTCAGGCTGTCCAGATCGGTGATATCTGCAAACGGTGCTGTGGTCAGGCCCAAACTCTCGAGAAAGGTTTTTTCGGTCAGCCTATCCTGACTGACACGTAACGCCTCGCGGCCGGGGCGGATTGGTCGATGCGCTTCCAGCAGATCAAGCGCCCCGGTCGGGATGTTTTCGAACTCGTAGGTGATGACATCGACCGAGGCAGCGAAAGCTTTCAAAGCCTCGGCATCATCATAAGCTGCCGTCGTCACACGATGGGCAACCTGTCCGGCTGGTGGATTTGCGCCGGGTTCGTAAATATGTGTTGCAAAGCCCAATCGAGCGGCAGCTACGGACAGCATCCGCCCCAGTTGGCCACCGCCCAGAATTCCAATCGTTGCACCAGGGGCGAGAATGTCGGTCATCGTGCTGTCTCCAATCGCTTTCCGATGGCTGTCAGGGCAGTACGCAGCGCGTCATGAGCCTGACCAGATCGCAGGCCCTCAGTCATCTGCAGGCTTAACGTGCCGTCAGTTGCCAGCGCATCGCGTTCGGTGGCCAGCCGTCCGGCTGTTCCGGTCTTCATGGTGGCCAGAAACCCTGCCAAAAGTTGCGTGGCGTAAAATTCGGCCCCATCTGCATCCCCGGTCCGCTCGGCCAGCCAGCCTGCGCCGGTTGCCATCAGGTCCAGCATACCGGGAACCATCGCGCAAATCGCAAAATGCGCGTTCAATGCCGCCTCATCGGCGACTTTGATGACCGGGTTTTCCGGCGCGAAAAGATCTGCCAGCAAGCCATCATTCCCGAATGCAGCCAACGGGCATCCGCCCTGTTGCAAGAACCCCAACGGAATTGTCTGTACGAAATCAGTGACCGGAGCGCAGAGCGACGCCAATTGCGCGGTCGACACTGAGGCCATGACCGAGATGATGCGCTGATCGGCACGAAACCGTAACGGGTGTAGAATGTCCTCTGCCACTTGAGGGCGCAGACACAGGATCAGGATGTCAGAGGTATCGATGACCGCCTGCGGCCCGGCAACCTGTACGCCCAGTTCCGCCTGCAGTGCCGCCGATATCTCGGCATTCCGCTCGGTCACGGCAACCGTGAATCCCTTTGCCACCAGATGCCGGACCATCGGAGCCGCGATATGTCCGGTTCCGATAACGCCGATCCGGTTCATCCCTGCGGCTCCTGAGGGATCGACGCGGACAACGCGTCGCGCCACGCCTCCAAACGTTGCGCCAGTGCACCGTCCTGCAACGCCAGAATGCCGGCGGCCATCAGGCCCGCATTCGCTCCGCCAGCCGCGCCAATTGCCATAGTGGCGACCGGAAAGCCTTTTGGCATCTGCACAATCGAATACAGCGAGTCGACCCCCGACAGCGCCCGGGTCTGCACCGGAACACCAATCACCGGAACCCGCGTTTTCGATGCCATCATGCCCGGCAAATGCGCGGCCCCACCGGCACCGGCAATGATCACCTGCAACCCCCGCGACACGGCGGTTTTGCCATAGTCCCACAAACGATCCGGAGTGCGGTGCGCGGAAACGATGCGTTTCTCAAACGCAACATCCAATTCATCCAGAATATCCGCGGCTTCCTTCATCGTGGGCCAGTCCGATTGACTGCCCATGATGATCCCCACTTTCACGTCGCTCATTCGCTTGCATCCCTGCCTTCGGAAAGAGCGCGCACTATAGCCAAATCCGACTTCGTGGCAATGAGGTATAGTCGTGTCTTCCGCCTATTGGCCCGAGGCTGCGGACGCATCAATCAACCATCTATACAGCGCGAAACCTAAAGCGCCTAAGCACGACAGCAACATGGGTATTTTCAATGCAGAATGCGTAAAATACAGGAAGCTCGAAATTGGAACCCAGCTGCCAGGGTCACCTCGCAATGCTACATGGTTCTATTCGCCTGCGCCTCTACAAGAAACCACCGCATCGCCGATGATCTAGTGAACTGCGATCGAAGTCGGTAAAACGCCCCAAAACACAATGAAAAAGGTGTTTGGCGCTCAATCTCGCAGGGCTTTAGGTTAAAGGCTCCACATCCTTCAGGCGATGATGTCAGGGGTCAGACGGTCTTCGATCAAACGAATGATGTCCTTGAGCCGCAGTTTCTGCTTTTTCAAACGTTTGACGGTCAGTTGATCTGCCGTTCCGGTCGATTGCAGTGCTGCGATGGCTTCATCCAGATCACGGTGCTGGCGGCGAAAAACCTCCAATTCAACCCGCAGAACTTCGTCTGTTTTCATCGAAATATCAGTGGGGGCGTTCATTGGCGACTCGGGCTTGTTGTGGTGCTTGTCACACAAGATAGTGTGTCAGGGTTTATCCCGCCAGACCTTGTGGACATCCTGCCATATTCCCATATTCTATTCTACGTGGTTGCCGAGAACGGGGCCGCAAAACACGTCGCTTTGACAATAAAGGACGAACACAAGTGTCGAAACTTACCTTGGGCTCATACCCGCATCTTTTGGGGTTCGAGCAATTGGAGCGTCTTCTGGAACGGTCTGCAAAGGCCGGAAATGAAGGATACCCGCCTTATAATATCGAGCAGACCTCGGATTTTTCCTATCGCATCACCTTGGCCGTGGCCGGGTTCGCGGAAGAAGACCTGTCGATCACCATCGAGGATCGCCAACTGGTCATCCGGGGGCGTCAACGCGACGACAGCGAGGGGCGCATATTCCTGCATCGCGGCATCGCGGCGCGTCAGTTTCAGCGCATGTTCGTGCTGGCTGACGGGGTCGAAGTGGGCGAGGCGATCATGGAAAACGGTCTTCTGCATGTGGACCTGACCCGCGCCGTACCTGAAACCGTGGTGCAAACGATCAATATCAAGAAGGGGTAAGAGCAATGAATACACCGATTGAAATCAACGCCGAAGGCGACCGGATCGTTTATGTCAAGAAAGTAGAAGTAGCCGATCTGCCGTGGGAAGTGCGCGAGCAGGCAGGCGATTTGGATGAGCTGTACGCCGTCCATGATTCGGACGGTCAGCAACTGGCGCTTGTCGCCGACCGCAAGCTGGCGTTCAATCTTGCGCGTGAGCATGATTTCTCACCGGTGGCCGTGCACTGACACGGCCCCCCTATTTTCCTCGTGACATCTTCAGCCCACCGGGCAAGCTATGCGAACCTGTAACGGATCGCATGGTGGAGGGCGCGCGGAATGAGCTGGTTCGACTTTGATTGGGTAGACGCTTTTACGGATCGTGCGTTCGGCGGCAATGGGTGCGCCGTGGTGCATGGCGGTGCCAGCTTGTCCCAGGATACCTGCATGGCTTATGTGCGCGAAACCTCTCTGGTTGAATGCACATTTACCGGCCCTTCCCAAGTGGCCGACGTCCGCGTGCGGTACTTTCTGGCCAGCCGTGAGATTCCCTTCGCCGGACATCCCACCATCGCAACGGTCGCGGCAATGCGGTCGCGTGGTCTGTTTCAGGGCAACGCGCTGACGCTGGAAACCGGGGCCGGGATCGTCACGATCAATTTGAACGGTAACCAGATCGAGATGACACAGGTGGCCCCGCAATTTGGTGCTTTGGTTCCGGTAGATTTGGTCGCATCCACGATTGGACTGCCTGAAGACGCAATAGTGTCTCCTCCGCAATTTGTTTCAACCGGTCTGCCATTCTGTATCACCGTCTTGCGGGATCACGACGCGCTACGTGCCGCCAGACTGGCGGAGGACCCGCTGCGGGAATTGGCCGCAAAGGCCGGTTTTTCGGGTTCCGACATGGCCGAGCCGTTCCTTGTGACGCTGAAAGGCGCAACCGAGGCGGGGGATACCTTCTCGCGGCTTCTGCTCGCGCCGCCCAGCCCGCCAGAGGACCCGTTTACCGGCTCTGCGACCGGAGCGATGGCAGCGTATTTGTGGAAATACGGGCTGATGCCAAAAGATTCTTTCGTCGCGGAACAGGGCCATGACATGGGGCGTCCCGGACAGGCGATCGTCTCACGCGTCGGGCCGCCGGATGCGATGACAGGGATCAAGGTCGCAGGGCGCGGACACATCCTGATGCGCGGGCAGGTTGACCTCCCGGACTGAGGCATTCCGTGCGCAGACAAAAAAGGCCCCCGGAGTTCCGAGGGCCTGTGTGTTTTTGAAATCTGAAATCAGGACCCGGCGATCAGGCCCATGCTTTCCAGTTTCAGCAGAACCTGATGGGCGCAGTTGTCGACCTCGACATTCTCGGTCTCGACGCTCAGTTCAGGGTTCGCGGGAACATCATACGGGTCCGAAATACCGGTGAATTCCTTGATCTTGCCTTCGCGGGCCAGCTTATACAGGCCTTTGCGGTCGCGGCGTTCGCATTCCTCGATACTGGTGGCCACGTGGACCTCGCAAAAGGCACCGAACTGTTCGATGTCTTCACGTACCGCACGCCGGGTCGAGGCATACGGCGCGATCGGCGCACAGATGGCAATGCCGCCATTCTTGGTGATTTCAGACGCCACATAACCGATGCGACGGATGTTCAGATCGCGGTGCTCTTTCGAAAAGCCCAGTTCGGAAGACAGGTTTTTCCGCACGATGTCGCCATCCAGCAGCGTCACGGGACGGCCACCCATTTCCATCAGCTTGACCATCAGAGCGTTGGCGATGGTGGATTTGCCCGAGCCCGAGAAACCGGTGAAGAACACGGTAAAACCCTGCTGGCTGCGTGGCGGTTTGGTCTTGCGCAGCTCGGTCACGACCTCTGGGAAGCTGAACCATTCGGGGATTTCCAGACCTTCGGCCAGACGGCGACGCAGTTCGGTGCCCGAGATGTTCAGGATCGTGACGTTATCCTTGTCTTCGATCTCGTCATTGGGTTCGTACTGGGCGCGTTCCTGCACGTAGACCATATGTTTGAAATCGACCATTTCGATGCCGATTTCATCCTGGAATTTGCGGAACAGGTCCTGCGCGTCGTAGGGACCATAGAAGTCTTCACCAGCCGAGTTCTTGCCAGGGCCAGCATGGTCACGACCGACGATGAAATGTGTGCAGCCATGGTTGGCGCGGATCAGGCCGTGCCAGACCGCCTCGCGCGGGCCAGCCATGCGCATTGCCAGATTCAGAAGGCTCATCGAAGTGGTTGAGGCAGGGTATTTGTCCAGAACCGCCTCGTAGCAGCGCACGCGGGTGAAGTGATCGACGTCGCCGGGTTTGGTCATGCCGACAACAGGGTGGATCAGCAGGTTGGCCTGGGCTTCCTTGGCTGCGCGGAAGGTCAGCTCCTGATGCGCGCGGTGCAGTGGGTTGCGGGTCTGGAAAGCCACGATGCGACGCCAGCCCAGCTTGCGGAAATACGCGCGCAGCTCGTTGGGCGTGTCGCGACGGGCGCGGAAGTCATAATGCACCGGCTGCTGGATGCCGACCACGGGGCCGCCCAGATAGACCTTACCTGCGACATTGTGCAGATAGTTTACGGCCGGATGCGCGTCATCATCCGCGCCGAACACTTTTTCTGCCTCGCGGGCTTTGTCAGGCGTCCAGCGGTCGGTCACGGTCATGGTGCCCAGAATCACGCCCTCTTGGTCGCGCAGGGCGATATCCTGACCCAGCTCGATCTTGTCGGCGAAGTCTTCGCTGACGTCCAGCGTGATCGGCATCGGCCAAAGTGTTCCATCAGCCAGTCGCATGTTTTCGACAACGTTGTCGTAGTCGGCTTCGCTCAGGAACCCTTTCAACGGGTTGAACCCGCCATTCATCAGCAATTCCAGATCGCAAATCTGACGGGGGCTGAGATCCCAGCTGGTCAGATCGGCGGCTTCGACCTTCAGTTTTTGGGCAGATTCGTATGAGACATACAATTCAGGAATAGGGGCGAGATTGGCTAGCATCGTCATCGGAATACTCGTGTCACTGTGTCGTTTTGATAGTGAATATCGGGTGTTTGCAGGGCATGTGCCCCGGTAAATGTCAGATGTCCAGAGGCGGACGAAAACAAAGGACGATATGCGGCGTTTTCGACCGAAATGGAAGGAAATTTCACCGATTGTCCGATTTGGAAACCAAAATCCCGGATTCGGTGCGCATTGGCCCTGATTAAGCGACCTCTTCCTCGGCTTGGAAGCGATCCGCCAGAGTCGCCGCGCGCCGGACAGGCAGAGCCGCGACAGGTTGTGAGACGCCGCGCAGGGTAAAGTCGCGCAGATCGTTCATCCCGGATGTCACGCCCGCAGCCAGCAACAGGTCTTGGGAAACCAGAAGCTCGACGCTCAGCGCCTTGGTTTCCGCTTCAAGACGGCTGGCCACGTTGACCGCGTCTCCGATGATGGTGCGTGGGGCGTGCTTGTCCGCGCCGATCTCGCCCAGCACCAGATCACCCAGATGCAACCCCATGCCGATGCGAATGGCAGGGCTGCCCTCGGCGGCGAGCTGTTTGTTGAAAAGCTCCAATGCGCGCCCGATTGCGACAGCGGCGGCCAGCCCGGCACGGGCCGAGCTGACCTCGTCTTTGGTTTCAAACATCGCCAGCAGCCCGTCGCCCATATATTTGTCGACGATACCGCCATGTTCGATGATGGCTGGGACAATCGCGTCAAAGAAGCGGTTCAGCAGGAACACGATATCATAGGGCAGTTGACCCGCCGTGCGGGCCGTGAAGCCGCGCATGTCCAGAAACAGAACGGCCAGCTTACGTTCCTCGCCCTGGCTGGCATGTGCACGACCGCGCAGCCCATCCGGGCGAAACACGCGGTAGATCGTGACCGGATCCATCGGACGCACCTGACAGGCCAGGCGCATACCTTGCGGGGCACCAACGGCGGACAGGCTGCGGGCCTCGATCTCACTGGGGGGATGCAGATGATCCGCGCCTTCTTCGACGATCACCCGGCATGTCGTGCAGCGTCCCTTGCCTCCACACAGGGCCGTATGCGGGATGCCATTGGCATTCGACATCTCAAGCAGCGTCATCCCCTTTTCCGAGATGATCTCGGGCCCGTTCACATAGCTGACCCGAACAGAATGCCGTCGCCGCCACAGTTTTCGCCCCACGTAAATCAGGGCCGTCAGGGCAAGGGCAGCCCAAAACGCCGTCATCGCGTGGTCTTTGACGGTAAACAAATTTGCTGCGGCGTCGGGTGAGGGCCAGTTGTAATGCTCGATGTACTGCGCACGCAGCGCCGGGTCGGCAAAATCTGCCCAAATGCGCCGCCCCTCGGTCAAAAGACCCGCCAGCGCGAAAGCTGGAATAAACACGGACACGCCGATAAGGTAGGGCACCGTCTTTTGCCACCAATCGGTCAGCCGCAGCCACATATGCAGGCCAATACAACCGTGAACCCAAACGACGAGCAACAGAAGGCTTTGCATCCAGATGGCGGTGCTGGGCCACATCTGAAGGATGATATATCCCATTTCGTCGTTGACGCCGAAAACCTCATGCGCATAGCGGGTCTGCACCAGATGTGAGATCAGCTGGATCGGGATCAGCAACCCCAAAACGACTTGCAGCCCCCGACTGAACGGCATGCGCAGGGTGCGGCTTTGTGCGATCGACACAAAGGCCAAGCCAGCGTGAACCAGCAATGCCGCATAGAGGATGATCGCACCCAGATTGTGACGGGTCACAACGTGCCTTCCGTCCTGCATCCCGTGCAGCAGATCGGTGTGAAACAGGCCAAGGCCAATATTGATGAAATGGAAAAACGAAAAGACGAACAGCACAAGGCCGCTTGCGATTCTCAGCCGGCTGACCCATCCGCCACGCCAAAGAGTGTTATTCAATAAAATCACCTGCTTTGCACTTTGTCGTGTGTGATCCTGATACGGCTGCGCCGAGCGGTCAAGGCAGGGGCCGTCACCTTTCAGCGACCCAGTCGCGGGGATCACCTTCGGCGCAGATCAGGCCAGTGCATGCGCTGAACAATACCAGATGGCTGAGGTCAGGACGGGATCGTGAGCTGTAAATCAACCCGTCCGAACCGGAATCGCGGGCCTGATCGGAATACTGCCACGTTGGGGACAGGCGACCGGTTTCCCGAATGTCCTGCCAGACGATCGATACCTCGGTGCGACCGCGAAAATCCATCAGTCTTGCGTCTGACACCCTCAGCCGCTGGATAACACGAACAGGATCGCTGGCCGAGACGTAGCGTTTGATGGCAACCCCGGCGCCCTCGGCGCTAAGCGATGCATAGATCGCGAACTGGCCTGAATGATGAAAGCGACCTTCGGGCGCGCGGGCAGGGGCCAGCGGTGTGTCAGCTTGTGTGCGGAACAGAATTCTCCAGACCGGGCCAGAGAATTCCGTGATCATGTCAGTCGTTCTCGGCCAGGAACCGTTCGGCATCCAATGCCGCCATACATCCCATTCCGGCACTGGTGACGGCCTGACGATAGACGTGGTCTGTCAGGTCACCGGCGGCAAACACGCCCGGCACCGAGGTTTCGGTGGTTCCCGGTTTGGTGACGACATACCCGCCCATATGGGTTTCCAGTGTGTCCTTGACCAACTCGTTCGCCGGCGCATGGCCGATGGCGACGAAGACGCCTTTGCAGGGGATTTCTCTAATCTCACCGGTTTTGACGTGTTTGACTCGGACACCTTCCACACCCAGCGGTGCGTCGGTACCGACGACCTCTTCCAACTGATGGAACCACAAGGGTTCAATTTTCTCGTTCTTCAGCAGCCGGTCCTGCAGGATTTTTTCAGCCCGCAATTCATCGCGGCGGTGGATCAGAGTCACTTTGCTGGCGAAATTGGTCAGGAACAGTGCTTCTTCCACAGCCGTGTTGCCACCGCCGATCACGACGATTTCTTGCCCACGATAAAAGAAACCGTCGCAGGTGGCGCAGGCAGACACGCCGAAGCCTTTGAATTTCTCTTCCGAGGGCAAACCCAGCCATTTCGCACGCGCGCCGGTGGCCAGAATGACGGCATCGGCGGTGTACACTGTGCCACTGTCACCCGTTGCAGTGAACGGGCGCTGGCTCAGGTCCAGATCATTGATGATATCGCCGATGACCTCACAGCCCATTGCCTTGGCATGGTCCTGCATCCGCACCATCAGATCGGGGCCTTGTACTTCGGTGTCACCGGGCCAGTTCTCGACCTCGGTTGTGGTGGTCAATTGGCCACCGGGTTCGATGCCCTGGACCAGAATGGGCTCCAGCATGGCGCGGCTTGCGTAAACGCCAGCCGTGTATCCGGCTGGTCCCGATCCGATGATCAGAACCTTGGTATGTCTTGTGTCGGCCATGGTACCCCCAACTCGATCTGCCTTGCGGGCATGTTTGCCCGGTGCGGATGGATATAGCGATGGCAAGGCGGGGCTTAAAGCCCCTTCCTGCGGCTCGTTGACTTTCATGCGGGAGGCAAATGAAACGGCGAAATCCGTCAGTGAAATAAAGAATATTGCGCGGCTGTGAAATATAATTGCGTCTGTAACCGCTGCTGCTATAACAACTGAAAAAACAGGAGCTCCCAATGGTCACGACCCGGCTGGATGAAATTGACCGCAAAATTCTGGCGGAATTGCAGGCGGATGGTCGGATGACCAATGTTGAGCTTGCCAAGCGCGTCGGAATCTCAGCGCCCCCGTGTTTGCGTCGCGTGCGTACTTTAGAGGAATCCGGGTATATTCGCGGCTACCACGCCGAGGTAAATGCCCGCGAACTGGGGTTCGAGGTTCAGGTCTTTGCGATGGTCGGGCTTGAAAGTCAGGCGGAATCCGAACTCAGCGCGTTCGAAGACCGTTGTCGCGATTGGCCGCTGGTCCGCGAATGCCATATGCTGAACGGCGAGGTCGACTTCATCCTGAAATGCGTCGCCCCTGACTTGTCCAGCTTTCAGCAATTTCTGACGGGCGAATTGCTGACCACGCCAAACGTGGCCAGCGTCAAGACGTCGCTTGTTATCCGAGGCGCAAAAGACGAGCCAGGCGTACCATTTGACGTATTGGAAGAGCGGATGAACCGGTCGGCCTGAGGCCAACTGACTGAACACCTGTCGCTGATGGTGGCAATATCGCGACCACCATCAGGAAAAACACCCAACATAGTAATATCTGCATGATGCCCCCACATTTGCAGCAATAGTTACAAAATCACGCTAGAATCGCGTCCACCTCTCCATCTCCGGCGCGCGGCATCAGCAGCGGGCCAAAATCATTTAGCGATTCTACATGTGAGAATAGATTCAAATAGATGGATCGCAAAGAGTGACTGATCATCCGAACCGCATTTATACCGGGATGATAGGTCTCAAATTGCAGTCCATCGACCCGAATAACCGCATGGCGCTTGAGGCAGATGTGAAACAGCTCGACCGGTGTCTGCGGCAGGGTTTCAATCACGCTCATTCCATCCTGAAACTCACGGACCGGGGTCAGCATCGGTGCGCCATCGTTGAGATGTCGCAGATGCGCAGGTGTTCCCAGCAATCGCGCGGCAGGGCCCGCGATGACGCCTGACATCGGCTTTTGCATGCCAAACGTGTCGGCCATGATCCGGGTCAGCGGTCGGGTCCGGCCACGCGAATCCTCGCGTCCCGGAATCAGTGTGACCGAGCCTTTCCAGACCACGGTTTCAGATCCGCCATCCTGCGTCAGCACCTGATCGCCGGGAAGCAGATCCTCGATGGCCATCGGCCCTTGTGGTGTTTCGACAAGCGAGCCACGGGTGAAGGCGCAGAACGCGTCTTCAAACATCGGCAAGGCCGGTGCAATATGACGTGTCTGGGACACTTCCCCATTGGCCAGCAGCGTTGACACTTCATAGCGCCGCAACTGCGCCTTTGATTTGGTTGCTGGTCTCGGCGCGTCGCGTAATATTACGGACGTCTCGACCGCATTTCTGGCCGCACGGGCCAGAGAATTTGGAATAGTCATCGACTTTCCACCCCTCTAATAACCAACAAGGCGGGTTGAACCCCCGTGCATTCCGCCTGATGGATGTGTTCTTTGCCTTTAAGAAACAGGGCAATCGCAGGGCAGTCGTCGAACAGACGCCGCGCCGCGAAAGAAAACAGCTGCATTTTGGTCAAAACCATGACCCCCCAGACAAACTCGTTAATCGCAGGCGAAAAATGCCTGCGCAGACACACTTCGAAAAAACTGCCGCAAACCCATCTGCGACGTCACATATCAACCTTCGAAGCAACGGCTGACATGGATCTTTCCCCTTGAAGCCGGCAGCTGGCCTCGCGGGATTTCTGTGTCAGCGTCGTGCCGCCAACCGGCGCGCAACTCTGACAGAGCGACTTGAAACACGTTTCCAGGGCATTTCTGGTTCCTGAGCCTTTACAGTCGCCACAACTGCGCAAAGAAAGCGTGATTTCGTCTTCATTGTTTCTGTCCTGCTCATCTGGGGCCTTGAGGCCCTTGTTTCCGTTATCATCTATTCCTGATGCCGGTTTGCGGCGCGGATAAGGCTGATCCGAGATGAATTGAGGACAAATTGAAGGTTTTATTTTCCTTTTTGTTAAGAAAATCAGCCGAAACGCATGCAAACAGCAGGTAAACATCTGAGATTCGTTGATAATTTGAAACGATTCTAATTCAGGTAAACACAATAAATGTGGCGGAAAGTGGGCAGAATTGCCTTAATTCGGGCCAGATTTACAATCTGATGGCTGAAATCAGACGGCCGTAATCGGCCTCTTTCGCGTGTGTTGCGCGGCGGTAGGAATAGAACCTGTCCGGGTCGGAATACGTACAGTGCCGCGTCCACTCTGCCTGCCCGATACCTGCCTCGCGAAGCCTGTGCAATCCAAAGGCGGGCAGGTCGAATTGCAGCCTGTCAGTGTTACCATTTGCAAAGAAACGGGCGTTTTCCGGCGCGTTCATCAGGAAGTCATCCAGAAACTCGGGACCCACCTCATAAGCGCGTTGTGAAATTGTCGGGCCGATCACGGCGACCGTGTTTGCGCGGCTTGCGCCCAGGGCTTCCATGGCCTCCAGCGTGGCCTCAAGAACACCGTCCAGCGCGCCTTTCCAACCTGCATGTGCGGCCCCGATCACATTAGCGTCAGGATCGGAAAACAGAACGGGCTGGCAGTCGGCTGTCAGAATGGTCAGCGCCAATCCCGGTGTGTTTGTGACCACAGCGTCGGCCTTGGGCTTTTCACCATTAACAGGCGCGTCAATGGTCAGGACAGTGGGGGAATGGACCTGATGCACGCCAACCAGCGCGTCATGGGGTACATCCATGGCATCCGCGACCCGACGCCGGTTCAGCGCGACGGCCTCGGTCAGGTCAGAAGATCCCAAACCGCAATTCAAGCCCGAAAATATCCCGGAAGAGGCCCCGCCGCGACGGGTGAAAAAGCCGTGGCGCACCGGCGACAAGATCTCTGAGGTCAGAATTTCCAGTGTCATGCTTCCAGTCCCGGCGGTGGTGAGGCGTATGATGGGTAGAGGCCCAGCACTTTGAACAGGTTTCCCATTTCCTCTGGATGCGTCAACCGGCGATGTGCTGCGATCAGCGTTTCAAGCACGGGACCGCCCAGGGGTTTCGCCAAAGCCTGTGCTCGGGCCGTGATCCCGAGGCGTTCCAGAAATACCCCTTGCGGGGTCAGCCGAGAATGCCTGCAGCCGGCGGCGCGCGCCGCGGTTGCCAGAGGTTCGAAATCCACATGCGCGGTCAGATCCGCACACCCGGGGGAAGACAGTGGGTCTGTGGGTTCATGGGCGCGCATTGCCTGAAACGTGTCGCCCAGAGAGCGCCAGTCGCCATAGTCGACAATCAACCCCGCCCCGCCATGCGTGGCGATCCGACCGGCGACCACTGTCAGAATTGGAATGGCGGCGGCACATAGTTCGACCAGATCGCCGTCATTTGTGTCTTGCAGCCGGTCGTTCAATGCCACCTGAGCTGTGCGCGGACCCAGTCCAAAGGTGAGAGCCGCACCCTCTACGCCGATCAAACGCTCGCGCCAACCCGAGCCATCGCGCAGGAACTGGCGTACGGGCAGGGCGTCAAAGAACTCGTTCGCGACCAGAAACAATGGTGCATCGGGCAAGTCAGTGACAGACTCGACCCAGCGAGGCGCGTGACCCTTCAGCGTCCGAGCCTGAATATCGCGCAGAGTTGGTGATGCCTCGAACAGCACGATGTCGGCTGCATCGTGAAACCCCGCGACGCCCCGCGTCGCGCGCAGGATATCCGCCATCAGGGTACCGCGACCGGGCCCCAGTTCGGCAAGGGTGAAAGGCGTGGGACGACCCTGATCCACCCAGCATTGCGCAAGGCTGAGCCCGATCAACTCGCCAAACATCTGGCTGATTTCCGGAGCGGTGACAAAGTCGCCCTGCGCCCCCAAGGGGTCCCGGGTCGTGTAATACCCGTGAACAGGATGCAGCAGACATTCGGTCATGTAATCGGCCACGCTCATCGGGCCGTCTTGGGCGATGAGTTTCAGCAGATGGTCGGTCAAGGTCATTTGGCTGACCGTGCGCGCAGGGCAAACCACAGGCCCAACCCGATCATGGGCAATGACAGCACTTGTCCCATGGTCAAACCGTAGCCGCCAATATGCCAGGCCAGACCAAGCGGATTGCCGGGCGCGACGAACTGGGCATCCGGTTGCCGGAAGAATTCGACAATGAAACGTGAAGCTCCGTATCCGGCCAAAAATACGCCCATCACCAGACCGGGGCGTTTGAACGCGCCGCGCCGATATACCAGCCACAGCACAAGCGCGCCCAGAAAAACGCCTTCCAACGCCGCTTCGTACAGTTGCGAGGGGTGGCGCGCGCATTGGCCGACGATATCTGGACAATCCTGCGCGGCCGCACCGGGGAAAATCACGGCCCATGGTACATCGCTGGGACGACCCCATAATTCTGCATTGATGAAATTCGCCAGACGCCCCAGCAACAACCCCGGCGGAACAGTATGTGCAATCAAGTCAGCCAGCGACAGGGCCGGGATCTGGTGGCGTCTTGCGTAAAGGTATGAGGCAATCACCACACCCAACAAGCCACCATGAAACGCCATGCCTCCTTGCCAGACCTTCAGGATCTCAAGTGGGTGCGTCAGGTAATAGGCGGGTTGATAGAACAGAACAAATCCCAAACGGCCGCCCAGGATAACGCCCAGAATGATCCAAGTCAGCAAATCTTCAAGCTGATCGGCCTTCATCGGGGCTGCTTGCCCCGGCCACAAGGCTGGCCGTTTCAACGCCATGACACCCATCCGCCATGCAATCAGAATGCCGGCGATATAGGCCAGCGCGTACCACCTGAGCGCGAACTCCATCCCCATAAGCGAGATCGAGAACAATTCGGGCGACAGATCGGGGAAATTCAGAACAGCCTGCATGTGCGTCTCATTGCCCGGGCTTTGCAGGACAAGTCAACCTTGAGCCTGCGCCGATCTTTCCCCATATAGAGACCAACCGCGAAATCGGAGAAAGCCCATGCAAACCCGCAACAAGATTCTGGATGATGTTTCCCAACTGATGACCAACGCCATGGGCGTGGCGCAGGGCGCGCGGGAAGAAGCCGAAAATGCGATGAAATCCATGATCGACCGCTGGCTCGCCGATCGCGATTTTGTCACGCGTGAGGAATTTGATGCCGTTCGCGCCATGGCGCAGAAAGCCCGCGAAGAAAATGCGGCGCTTGAAGCGCGCATCGCCGCGCTTGAGGCAAAACTGGACAAATAACACCAGATTTCAGCATTGTAGGAAAATTCACGTACTGTCCAGCCCGTGCCCCGGGTTGGACGGTGTCGTGCATTTTGCTGCTTCCCGGGCTTTAATCAAGACAAAGCTGCAAGGGACGCCGATATTTTGAGCTCCGTTGCCATTCGTCCACAACTTATTGCTGTTATCCCCAATAAATAGGGTTGTCACAGCGCGCCTCGCATCGCACCATATTTAGTACAGGCCTAAGGGGGAAGCCCGGCTTGTAGTGCAGGCAACTAGCGCTGGGGCGCTGCCAGCCCCAAATTGCTAGAGATTAGTGAGGTGGCATTATGGCCCTTTCCGAGCAGTTTCTCGAAGAAGACCTTCATCCGATTGATATTGTTGAACACTTGGCCGAGCACCATGATTGGGATTTCGACCGGATCGGAGATGACCAGATTGCCATGGCTGTGGAAGGGCAGTGGCGCACATATTCGATCACTCTGGCCTGGTCCAATTTTGACGAAACTCTGCGCATGGTGTGTTCGTTCGAGATGGAGCCTCCGTCCGAGCGCGAAACCGAGTTGTATGAGCTGCTGAACCGGATGAACGATCAGTGCTGGGCCGGGGCGTTCACCTATTGGGCGAACCAGAAACTGATGGTCTATCGCTATGGTCTGGTTTTGGCGGGCGGTCAGATGGCCAGCCCGGAACAGATCGATACGATGATCAACGCCGCCGTCCTGAGCGCCGAGCGCTATTACCCCGCAATTCAACTGGTGACCTGGGGCAACCGCAGCCCCGAAGACGCAATGCAAGTCGCCATTGCAGAGGCCTACGGCCGCGCGTAAAGCTTTGCCCCGAACCAAAGGGGAGGGGCAATCATGGATATGTCGCGCGTCGCGGAACAGGGGCTGGTTCTTCTGGGATGCGGCAAGATGGGATCGGCCATGCTCGCCGGATGGCTCGAGCATGGCCTCTCTGCCTCGTCGGTCTGGGTAATTGACCCGTACCCGTCGGATTGGCTCAAGGCGCAGGGCGTCAACATCAACACGCCGTTGCCCGAATCCCCTGCAGTGGTGCTTGTCGCGGTTAAACCGCAGATGATGGGAGACGCTCTGCCTGCCATCGCGGCGTTGGGCGGCGGTGACAGCCTGTTCATTTCGGTTGCGGCGGGGACGTCGATTGCGACATTCGAATCTGTGTTGGGCGCTGATACCCCGATTGTGCGCGCGATGCCGAACACTCCGGCAGCGATTCGGCAGGGGATCACGGCCCTCATTGGCAACGCTGTGGCCTCGGACGCGGATGTGGCTTTGGCCCAAACACTTTTGTCCGCAATCGGGGAGACCGTACGGCTGAGTGACGAGGGGCAGATGGACGCGGTTACCGGGGTCAGTGGCTCCGGACCGGCATATGTTTTTCACCTGATCGAAACGCTGGCCGCCGCCGGTGAGGCGCAGGGTTTACCGCAAGCCCTGGCAATGAAACTGGCCAAATCGACAGTGGCCGGGGCAGGGGCTTTGGCGATGACCTCCGAGGATGATCCGGCGCAATTGCGCGTCAACGTCACCTCGCCCAATGGCACAACACAAGCCGCGCTTGAGGTGCTGATGGATAAGAAAGACGGATTTCCTGATTTGCTGAATCGCGCCGTCAAGGCGGCCACTGATCGATCCAAGGAGCTGTCCCGTGAGTGACATTACATTTGACGACTTTCTAAAGGTCGATATCCGTGTGGGCGAGGTCCTGCGCGCCGAACCCTACCCCGAGGCCCGCAAACCCGCGATCAAGATGTGGATCGATTTCGGGGATGAGATTGGCGAGCGCAAAACCTCGGCGCAGGTCACCGCACATTACGATCCGGCCTCGCTGGCGGGCAAGCAGGTGATGGCAGTGGTGAATTTCCCGCCGCGCCAGATCGGCAGGTTCATGTCCGAGGTTCTGGTGCTGGGTCTGCCCGACGAAAATGGCGAGATCGTGCTGATTGGCCCGGATTCCCAGGTTCCAACCGGCGGGCGGATGCACTGATGAAGCTGTTGATTGCCCGCCCGATGACCGCCGCAGTCGAGGCCCGCGCTCGTGCCGAGTTCGATGTCGAATTCCGGACCGAGACACAGCCGATGACGCAGGATGAGATGCGCCGAGCGCTGTCTGAATTCGATGTGGTGGTTCCGACCCTCGGCGACCTCTTCTCGGCGCAGGTCTTTGCGGACGTGGCCGCGCCCCGGTGCAAACTGCTGGCCAATTTCGGTGTCGGCTACAACCACATTGATGTGGACGCGGCGCGCGCCTCTGGCGTTGCCGTCACCAACACGCCCGGAGCGGTGACGGACGCGACAGCCGACATCGCCATGACTCTGCTGCTGACGACAGCCCGCCGCGCCGGTGAAGGCGAGCGGTTGGTGCGTGCGGGCAACTGGCAAGGATGGCATCCGACGCAAATGCTGGGTCATCACGTCACGGGTAAACGCGTTGGCATCGTGGGCATGGGGCGGATCGGGCAGGCCATTGCCCGGCGCTGCCACTATGGATTCGGGATGCAGGTGGCCTATCAATCGCGCAGTGCAAAAGATCTGGACTTTGCCGCCACCTTTGTGCCCGACCTGACCGCGCTGGCGGCATCGGTTGATTTCATGGTTCTTGCCGTTCCCGGTGGGGCTGAGACGCGGCATCTGATCAGTACCCGGGTGTTTGCGGCCATGACGCCGTCGTCGATACTGATCAACATCGCCCGGGGTGAGGTTGTGGACGAATCCGCGCTGATCGTTGCGTTGCAGACCAATCAGATTGCAGGGGCCGGACTGGATGTCTACGAGTTCGAACCCGCCGTGCCGCAGGCGTTGATGGATATGGAAAACGTGACGTTGCTGCCGCATCTGGGAACCGCGACCGAGGAGGTGCGGACAGATATGGGCCATATGGCGCTGGACAACGTCGCGGCCTTTGTCGCAGGCCGCCCGCTGCCCAACCCGGTCTAGCCGCCCATCGCCTCGCGCCAGTGTTTGCGGCAGAGCGAGACATATGTCTCGTTCCCGCCAATCTGAACCTGCGCGCCTTCGGTGATGGTGCGGCCATGTTCGTCTTGCCGAA
Organism: Ruegeria sp. AL1; assembly: GCF_056540905.1. Taxonomy (NCBI): domain Bacteria; kingdom Pseudomonadati; phylum Pseudomonadota; class Alphaproteobacteria; order Rhodobacterales; family Roseobacteraceae; genus Ruegeria; species Ruegeria sp. AL1. Next base: position 50,563 of record NZ_JBQFXP010000012.1, on the reverse strand, counting down.
TCACCATTGTCGCCTTGCGCCCGCATTCGCAGATGGTGCGGACCTCGCGCATCTCATCGGCCAGCGCCAGCAGCGCGGCTGAGCCGGGAAACAGGCGACCCTGAAAGTCCACGCGCAATCCATAGGCCAGCACGGGCAGTTTCAGGTCGTCGACCACGCGGGCCAGTTGCCAGACCTGATCTTCGGTCAGAAACTGCGCTTCATCCACAAATACGCAGGCCAGGGTGCCTTGCGACAGGCGGGCATCGATCATGGCAAAGACATCATCCGTGGCGGTGAACGTGTCGGCCTCGGCCGAGATACCGATGCGGGACGCGATCCGACCCACGCCCGCGCGCCCGTCCAGCGCAGCGGTCATCAGATAGGTGTCCATCCCCCGCTCGCGGTAGTTGTGCGAGGCTTGTAGCAACACGGTCGATTTACCCGCGTTCATGGTCGAATAGTTGAAGTAGAGTTTTGCCATACGCGGGGTCTAATTCCCCCGGCAAGGAGGGGCAAGCACAGGATGAACAGAAAGGAGTGACGCCGCCATCACGGTCATAAAGGCCGAGCAGATGCTCTTGGGGATGGATAGCCTTCTGTCCGCGACAGCGACGTCGTTGGCCTAGATATGGCCAGGACACAGCAAGGCGAAAAATCTGCCTTACGATTACTCATTACCGGCACGAACGGCCGCCACTCACTCACAAAACCCTCGCATATCTGAGGGATAGTTCATTTATGGTCTTTCAATTACAGTACGGATATGGGAAATTTCTCTACCCTTTCCCCGGCAGGGACAGGCCCAGGGAAGGTGCGCAGGTAACAAAGGGAGCACTATGGCAGATATCGGGGCCTATCTGAAGAAGCACACCGAAGCATTGGTCAAGGATGTTGGAATCGAAGCAGCGTGCGAGATTACCGGAAAATCCAAAGCGACCTTGGGGCGGTATTATTCCGACAATGACGAGCATGCCGACCGGTTCATGCCCGTTGATGCTGTTGCGCGACTGGAGAACGCGGCGAACTATCCGCATGTGACTTCGGCGCTTGCGGATTTGCAGAATATTACGCTGTCATATGATGGCCGGAATTCCGATACGCCACGCACGGGTGGGGTGAATTCGGACGTCATTGCGCTCAGCCAGCGGTTCGCCATGTTGATGACGGAATATCAGGCCGCGATCGAAGACGGGATCATCACGGTCAACGAGGCCAAGCGTCTGCTGAAGGAAACCAGCATGCTGCAACAGGTCCTGATCGAGATGAAGTTGCATCTGGAAGAAGAAAGCGTCAGCTAGCGCACCGGTCGTTGGGCATTTGCCGAGCTGCAGGCACAGCTCAGCTATAGGTGATCGATCCAAATTGTGGACGTAGCGCTGGCGGGTTTATCTTTTCCCTTTGCCGCCGTCCTTTCCACCTTTACCGTCGCCGCCTTTGCCGCCACCCTTACCGGGTTTGCCATCGCCGCCCTTACCGCCGCCATTGCCTGGCTCGTTACCACCGCCATCGCCTGGTCCTGCTCCTCCATTGCCGGGATCACTGCCACTGTCACCGGGGGTGCCACCATTGTTGCCGGATGAACCATCGCTGCCGTCTGACTGGCTTCCGCTGCCGTTTGACCCGGACCCCGATGACAGGTCGCTGCTGCGGTCTTCGCCGCGATCTGCCGTCTTTATCGAGGCTGTCGGCAAGTCAGACAAAAGATTTGCCAACCCCTGACACTGGGCGGCGGTCGCCCCAAGAATTGCGTCAAAGTCCCTACGGTTTTGCAGATGGGTCACAAACCCTTTTGTCACACGCGAACACCCGCATAACGCGGAATAGTCGCCGTCATCTGCCGCCGCGCGTGCCATATTGACTGTGCAAATTTCGGGTTCGGCCATCGCCCCGGTGGCCGCGATCGAGAAAAATGGCACGAAGGCCAAAGCGGGCAGGATGTTGCGGGTGTGTCTGTGCATCGCAATGTGCTCCTCGTATCAGGTTGTGCAGATGCGTTGCGCATCCGCGACCGATATGAGGACCGCGATTAAACGGTGGATTTCCGAAGCCTGAATTTATCTTTAGGTTATCTACGCCGTCAAACCCGGGGGCGGGCGGTGATATAAGCTCAGACGCGCCGTTTTACGATCACCGACCCCACCGAATACCCGGCGCCAAACGAACAAATCAGCCCGACATCGCCTTCCTGCAGATCATCCGAGTGCTTTGAAAAGGCAATGATGGACCCGGCGGATGAGGTGTTGGCGTAATCTTGCAGGATGTTGGGTTGTTCGCCGGGTTCCGGTTCGCGTCCCAGGACCTTTTTGCCGATGAAATCGTTCATGGTCTTGTTCGCCTGATGCAGCCATAGACGTTTCAGATCATCGCTTACGACCCCTTCGGCGGCCATGTGATCGCTGATATGCTTGCTGACCATCGGCAGCACTTCTTTGAACACTTTGCGCCCGTTTTGCATGAATTGCATATCGCGGCGATCCACCACACCGTCCGGACGCGAGCGGCGCAAGAAGCCGTTATTGTTGCGGATATTGTTGGAGAACGCCGTGGCGCAGCGGGTCGAGAGGATCTCGAAATACGGGCCTTTGGCATCTTCTACCCGCTCGATCAGAGTAGCCGTCGCGACATCGCCAAAGATGAAGTGACAATCCCGGTCACGCCACTCCAGATGGCCCGAGCAGATCTCGGGGTTGACCACCAGTGCCGACCGGACCGAACCGGACCGGATCATGTCAGCGGCTGCCTGAATACCGAATGTTGCCGAAGAACACGCCACATTCATGTCAAACCCAAAGCCGTCGATCCCAAGCGCCTGCTGGATTTCGATGGCAATCGCGGGATAGGCGCGTTCGTGGTTCGAGGCGGCGCAAATCACCAGATCTACCTCGTCGGCCGACCGTCCGCCCTGCGCGAGTGCCTTTTTGCAGGCATCCACGGCCATCTCGGTCATGATCCCCGGTTCATCATCGCTGCGCTGTCGCAGAGTAGGGTGCATAATCTCGGGATTCAGGACGCCTTCCTTGTCCATGACAAACCGGTTTTCGATACCCGACGCCTTGACGATGAACTCTTCCGAGGAATGCTGCAAAGGCTCGAGCTGCCCGGCCGAGATCGCTTCGGCGTTTTCGGTATTCACCCGGTCGGCATAGGCGTTGAACGCCTTGACCAGCTCGGCATTGGTGATGATGTTTTCGGGCGTATAGACACCGGAACCGGTGATGGCGGGGGTAAACATGGCGGGTCCTGATTTCGTGATCTGCACAAAATGCAGCCCCGGCCAGATTTGATCAAGATGTATTGACCTAAGGGAATGCAAACGGCGCGCAGCTTTGCACCGCTTGCTGCCATTGATTGCGCGCCAGACGGGGCGGCCAAATCATCCTTGCAGAGACTTGACCTCGACATCCCCTTCAGCCTGCGCCTTGATCGCCAGCGCGGCGGCGTTCGACCCTGCGGCGGTGGTGAAGTAGGGGATTTTGTCATACAGCGCGATGGACCGGATGGCCTTGCTGTCCTCAACCGCCTGCGCGCCTTCGGTGGTGTTCATGACCAGTTGCACCTGACCGTCTTTCAGCATATCGACCACGTCCGGGCGGCCCTCATAGACCTTGTTGACCACCTCACAGGCGACGCCCTGTTCTTCCAGCCAGCTTTGCGTGCCGCGGGTTGCGACCAGCGTAAAGCCTTGTTCAACCAGCACCTTGGCGGCCTCAAGCATCGCCTTGCCCTTGTCCGCATCCTTGATCGAGATGAACGCACGCCCCGAGGATGGCAACACCATGCCGGCCCCCATCTGCGCCTTGAGGAAGGCGCGCGGGAAGTCGCGATCCCAGCCCATCACCTCGCCGGTCGAGCGCATCTCGGGGCCCAGAATGGTATCGACGCCAGGGAAGCGGGCAAAGGGCATGACCGCCTCTTTCACCGAGAACCACGGCATGTCCGGGTCGGCCAGTGTCATCTGGTCTGCAATCTTGGTGTCTTTGCCTTCCTGGTAAGCGGGGCGCATCGGGAAGGCCGACAGCTTCTCTCCGGCCATCACGCGCGCAGCGATTGAGGCGATCGCACTGTCGGTTGCCTTGGCCACGAACGGCACGGTGCGGCTGGCGCGGGGGTTCACCTCGATCAGGTAAATCTCATCATCCTTGATCGCGAATTGCACGTTCATCAGGCCCACGACGTTCAGCGCCTTGGCCAGTTTGAACGCCTGATCCTTGATCTGCGCGATGATCTCTTTGGACAGGGAATAAGGCGGCAGCGAACAGGCTGAATCACCCGAATGCACGCCCGCCTCTTCGATGTGCTGCATGATGCCCGCGACATGCACGTCGGTGCCGTCGCACAGCGCATCGACGTCCAGCTCAACCGCACCGGCCAGATAGCTGTCGAGCAGTACAGGGCTGTCGCCCGAGACCACCACGGCCTCGTTGATGTAACGCCGCAGCTGATCCATATCGCGCACGATCTCCATCGCGCGACCGCCCAGAACGTAAGAGGGGCGGATGACCAACGGGAAGCCGATCTCTTCGGCGATCTCAAGCGCCTGTTCGTCGGTCGAGGCGATGCCGTTCTTGGGCTGTTTCAGGCCCAGATCGTTGACCAGAGCCTGAAAGCGTTCACGGTCTTCGGCCAGGTCAATCGCGTCCGGCGTGGTGCCCAGGATCGGGATGCCCTCAGCCTCAAGCGCGTTGGCCAGTTTCAGCGGGGTTTGACCGCCGAATTGAACGATGACGCCGTGCAGCGTGCCGTTTTCCTGCTCCTTCGTCAGGATTTCCATGACGTGCTCAAAAGTCAGCGGCTCAAAATACAAACGGTCCGAGGTGTCATAGTCGGTGCTGACCGTCTCGGGGTTGCAGTTGATCATGATGGTCTCATAGCCCGCCTCGGTCAGTGCGAAACAGGCGTGACAGCAGCAATAGTCGAACTCGATCCCCTGACCGATCCGGTTCGGACCACCGCCGAGGATGACGACCTTTTTGCGGTCGCTCGGGCGGGCCTCGCATTCGACCTCACCCATCATCGGGGCCTCGTAGGTCGAGTACATATATGGCGTCTGTGCCTCAAATTCGGCGGCGCAGGTGTCGATGCGTTTAAAGACTGCATTGACGCCCAGATTGCGGCGGGCGCGGCGGACGTTGGCTTCGTCGCGACCGGTCAGGTTGCCGAGACGCGCGTCGGTGAAGCCCAGCATTTTCAGCTTGCGGATGCCATCCTCGGTCACCGGCAGGCCGTCTTTGCGCACCTGCCGCTCGGCCTCGATGATCTCGCGAATACGGGCCAGGAACCACGGGTCGAACTTGGTGACGCCGAAGATTTCGTCGTCAGTCAGACCATGACGCATCGCCTGCGCGATGGTGCGCAGACGGTCAGGTGTCTGCTGGCTGATCGCCTTAATCACGGCGGCCTTGTCGTCAGCTTCGTCCCAGACGCCTACGTTCAGGCCCGGAATCTCAACCTCATCAAACCCGGTCAGACCCGATTCCATCGAAGCCAGCGCTTTTTGCATCGATTCGTGGATGGTGCGACCAATAGACATCGCCTCACCCACCGATTTCATCGCAGTGGTCAGGTAGGGTTCAGAGCCGGGGAATTTCTCGAAGGCGAATTTCGGGATCTTGGTGACGACATAGTCAATGGTCGGCTCGAACGAGGCGGGCGTGACCTTGGTGATGTCATTGTCCAACTCGTCCAGCGTATACCCCACGGCCAGTTTCGCGGCGATCTTGGCAATCGGGAAACCGGTCGCTTTGGACGCCAGCGCGGACGAGCGCGACACGCGCGGGTTCATCTCGATCACGACCATGCGGCCATCGACCGGGTTGATCGCCCATTGCACGTTGGACCCGCCGGTTTCAACGCCGATCTCGCGCAGTACCGCAATCGAATGGTTGCGCATGATCTGGTATTCTTTGTCGGTCAGCGTGAGCGCTGGGGCGACGGTGATCGAGTCACCCGTGTGCACGCCCATCGGATCGACGTTTTCGATGGAACAGACGATGATGGCGTTGTCAGCGGTGTCACGCACCACCTCCATCTCGTATTCTTTCCAGCCCAACAGGCTTTCGTCGATCAGGATCTGACCCACGGGTGAGGCATCCATGCCCGAGCGGCAAATATGGATATAATCCTCACGGTTATACGCCACGCCGCCGCCCGTGCCGCCCAGCGTAAAGGCGGGGCGGATGATGGCGGGCAAGCCCACGGTTTCAAGCGTGTCCAAGGCCAGCGCCACACCTGCGTCGAGATCTTTCTTGCCGTCTTCATCCTTGGGGGCGGTCACGATCTCGGCCTTGGGGTTTTCGATGCCCAGCCGGTCCATCGCCTCGCGGAACAGGGCGCGGTCTTCGGCCATTTCAATGGCGTCGCGCTTGGCGCCGATCATCTCGACGCCGAACTTGTCCAGCACACCCATCTCTTCCAGCGCCAATGAGGTGTTCAGGCCGGTCTGTCCGCCCATGGTGGGCAGCAGGGCGTCGGGGCGCTCTTTCTCGATGATCTTGGCGACGACCTCGGGCGTGATCGGCTCGATATAGGTGGCATCGGCCAGACCCGGATCGGTCATGATCGTCGCGGGGTTCGAGTTCACCAGAATGACCCGGTAGCCTTCTTCCCGCAGCGCCTTGCAGGCCTGAGCGCCGGAATAGTCGAATTCGCAGGCTTGGCCGATGACAATGGGGCCTGCCCCGATGATCATGATCGACTGAATGTCGGTTCTTCTCGGCATGGCCTGGTCCCTTCACTTTTTCGCGAGTCAGGGCACCATCCCGGCACCCAAATTGTCCTGCGTTATAGGGACCGCGCGAAAAGGTGCAAGGGGGATCGGAAACAGGGGCGAAATTGCCGCTTTCCCCTCTTTCCACCGCCGCCACAGTCTCTATATCGCGGAGCGTGGCAAATGGGGGTGCAAGTGCGGATTCGTTTCGATCAGGGACCGGCCGGGCGTGGCACCCGGTTTCAACAACCCACGCAGTTGATCTGCGCGGATCGGGCCGAGGATGTGCCCGACGCATTAGCGGCGCTGGATCAGGCCCGCGCCGATGGGGCATGGCTGGCCGGTTACGCCAGTTATGAACTGGGATACGTGTTGGAACCGCGCCTGTCCGCGCGCCTGCCTGCGCAGCGTCGCCTGCCATTGCTGTGCTTTGGCGTCTATGAAGCGCCGGACCGGGTGGCGTTGCCCGCGTCCGGTGGTGAGGTGACTGAATTTCGGCCCCGTTGGGATCAGGCCCGCTATGACACTGCGTTTCAGGCGGTGCATGCGGCGATCGGGGCAGGAGATATCTATCAGGCCAATCTGACCTTTCCGATTGATCTGAGAATGGCGGGCGACAGCACGGCTTTATATGCCTTACTCGCGGCCGGTCAGCCCGTGGGTCATGGCGCGCTGGTGCAACAGGACGGGCTGCCGGACCTGCTCAGCCGCTCGCCCGAATTGTTCTTTCGCACCGATGCTGAGGGTCGGATCGAAACCCGTCCTATGAAAGGCACTCAGCCCCGTTCCGAGAACCCGGTCGAGGATGAGCGCCGTCGCGCCTTCCTGTCGTCGGACGAAAAGAACCGGGCCGAGAACCTGATGATCGTCGACCTTTTGCGCAACGATATCAGCCGCGTGGCGCTGCCGGGTTCGGTCACGGTGCCCGAGCTTTTCAAGGTCGAAACCTACGCAACGGTGCACCAGATGGTGTCGCAGGTCGCCGCGCAATTGCACAAAGGGGCCGGGTTGTCGGACATCCTGACGGCCCTGTTCCCGTGCGGATCAATCACCGGCGCGCCCAAGATCCGGGCGATGGAAATCCTGTCCGATCTGGAGCCCTGGCCCCGCGACATCTATTGCGGCACAATCGGCTGGGCCGCGCCGGATGGCCGGTCGGAATTCAACGTGGCCATCCGTACAATGATGGTCGAAAACGGGGCCGCCACGCTGAACGTGGGCGGCGGCGTCGTCTGGGACAGCACCGCCCCGTCGGAATATGAGGAGGCGCTATGGAAAGCGCGCTTTGCCCGCCAGCCGAGCCTGATTTCCGCCTGATCGAAACCCTGGCCTTTCGGCCAGAGCGCGGCTTTGTGCGGCTGGATCGGCACCTGAGCCGGATGGCGGCGTCGGCTGAGGCGTTCGGGATCGCTTTTGACCGCGACAGGGCGATTGCGGCCTTGAATGTGGTTCAGGGCGTTGGTCCGCTGCGGTGTCGGCTGACACTGGACCGGGGCGGGCAGTTTGATCTGACAACCGGCGATCTGACGGCGAACCCGCCCCTCTGGCGGCTGGGGATCGCCGAACAGCGGCTGTCTTCGGCAGATACCTGGCTGCAGCACAAGACAACCCGCCGCGCCGTTTATGACACCGCGCGGGCGAACTTGCCCGATGGAGTCGATGAACTGGTGTTCCTGAACGAACGGGATGAGCTGTGTGAGGGCACGATCACCACCCTCTTCATCGAAACACCAGATGGCCAGCACCTGACCCCGCCGCTGTCCAGCGGGTTGTTGCCGGGTGTTTTGCGGCAGGAAATTCTGCACACAAATCAAGGGGTCGAGGCTGTTCTGACCTTGACCGATCTGCGTAATGCGAAAACCATCCATATGGGCAATTCCCTGCGTGGGATGATCCGGGCGGAGTTGATTGAGCAGTGACCAAACAAGACGAATGGCTGGAACGCGCGGCGGTGCGCCCTCGGCTATGGCTGGAATTCGCACTGTTTTTCGTCGCCGTGCCGGTGTTGATCGCGGTCCTGTTTCCGCCGGACTGGATGTTCCCCTCACTATTTGCCTTTACCGGGTTGGGCATCGTTTTGCTGCACAACACGCCCGGCTTTTCCTGGGCAGAACTGCGCTATGGCTGGCGCAACTGGTCGTGGATTGAGGTTCTGGCGTTCACAATTGCGATGGTGGCGGTGTGCTCGGCGCTGGTGATGATGACCCGCCCGGACGCTGCCTTTGCGCTGCTGCGATACCGGCCCGAGTTACTGATGGTGATCTGTATCGGCTATCCGCTGGCCTCGGCCCTGCCGCAGGAGTTGCTGTTTCGCGTGCTGTTTTTCCGCCGCTACCACGGCATTCTGCCAGACGGGCGCTGGGCCTATATGCTGAATGCCGCCCTGTTTTCATTGGCGCATCTGATGTATTGGAGCTGGCTTGTCGCCGTGATGACCTTCGCCGGGGGCCTGCTGTTTGCATGGGCGTACCGCCGACGCGGCTCGTTCTTTTATGCCGTTCTTCTGCACGCGATTGCCGGGAACATCATCTTTGCTGCGGGTCTGGGCATTTATTTCTATTCCGGCAATGTGCAAAGGCCGTTTTGACGGCCCGACCTGCCTTGACTTTCCGGGCCTGACGGGGTGTATCGGCGCGATGAATTCTGCGCCCGAAGGGATATAACCGATGCACGCCTATCGCAGCCACACCTGCGCCGCCTTGACCGCCGCCAATGTCGGTGAAACCGTCCGCCTGTCGGGTTGGGTGCATCGGGTCCGCGACCACGGCGGCGTATTGTTCATCGACCTGCGTGACCATTTTGGCGTGACGCAGGTTTTGTGTGACGGCGACAGTGCGGCTTTTGCTGAGCTGGAGAAGGTCCGGTCTGAATGGTGTATTCGCATCGACGGCTCCGTCAAAGCGCGCGATCCGGACTTGGTGAACCCGAAACTGCCCACTGGTGAGATCGAGGTTTACGTGCGGGAATTGGAGGTGCTGGGTGCGTCCGACGAACTGCCACTGATGGTGTTTGGCGATCAGGAATACCCCGAGGAAACCCGCCTGCGCTATCGCTATCTGGACCTGCGGCGCGAGGCGATGCAGCGGAACATGACGCTGCGCTCGGACGTAGTGGCCTCGATGCGCAAACGCATGTGGGACCAGGGCTTCCGCGAGTATCAGACGCCGATCATCACCGCATCGTCGCCCGAAGGCGCGCGCGATTTTCTGGTGCCCTCGCGCCTGCATCCGGGCAAGTTCTACGCCCTGCCGCAGGCTCCGCAGCAGTTCAAGCAGCTGATCATGATGTCGGGCTTTGACAAGTACTTCCAAATCGCGCCGTGCTTCCGCGATGAAGACCCGCGCGCCGATCGCTCGCCCACCGATTTCTACCAGCTTGACCTTGAGATGTCTTTTGTCGAGCAGCAGGATGTGTTCGACACGATCCAGCCCGTTCTGACCGGCGTGTTCGAAGAGTTCGGTGGTGGCCGCAAGGTCGATCAGGATTGGCCGCAGATTTCGTACAAGGATTCGGCGCTGTGGTATGGGACCGACAAGCCCGACCTGCGCAATCCTATTAAAATGCAAGTGGTCTCCGACCACTTCCGCGATTCTGGCTTCGCGATTTTCGCGAAGCTGCTGGAGCAGGAAGGTACCGAAATTCGCGCCATTCCCGCTCCGAGCGGTGGCAGCCGTAAGTTCTGCGACCGCATGAACGCATTCGCCCAGAAAGAGGGTTTGCCCGGCATGGGTTACATCTTCTGGCGCGATCAGGGGCAGGGGATGGAGGCCGCCGGGCCGTTGGCCAAGAACATCGGGCCTGAGCGGACCGAAGCGATCCGTCAGCAACTGGGGCTGGGTGTCGGTGATGCGGCGTTCTTCCTAGGTGGCAAGCCAAAAGCCTTTGAAAAGGTCGCCGGTAAGGCGCGGGGTGTGATCGGCGAAGAACTTGGCCTCACCGAAAAAGATCGCTTTGCCTTCGCCTGGATCGTCGATTTCCCGATCTATGAGCAGGACGAAGAAACCGGCGCGATTGACTTTGAGCACAACCCGTTCTCGATGCCGCAAGGTGGGATGGAGGCGCTGAACGGCAACCCTCTGGACGTGCGCGGATATCAGTACGACCTGGCTTGCAACGGCTATGAGCTGGTCTCGGGAGCGATCCGGAACCACAAGCCCGAAATCATGCTGAAAGCCTTTGAACTGGCAGGCTATGGCGCGGATGAGGTGAAATCCCGCTTTGGAGCCCTGTTCAATGCCTTCCACTATGGCGCGCCGCCGCATGGTGGCTGTGCAGCGGGTATTGACCGCATCGTAATGCTGTTGGCGGATGAGGCCAACATCCGCGAGGTCATGATGTTCCCCATGAACCAGCGCGCCGAGGATCTGATGATGGACGCGCCTTCTGATCCGACCTCGGATCAGTTGATGGAACTGGGGCTTCGGCTCATCCCTCAGGACTGATGCTGTATCACCCGCATTGCGCGGGCGATTTTCATTTGCGGGTGTTCCACCGATCCGTGTCGACATGTCGGTCGGCTCAACAGTGCGCAGTTGTGCTAATCCCAAAACTCTGTCGTTTTGTGGCGCCTGACACGGATCGCTTTGGCGGCGTGGCGGGTCTGGCGATAACACCAGACGCACAGAACGGAAGCGGTGACAAAGTAGGCGATGATCATTTCAGATCGCCTCTTGCCGTTCCAACCGGTTCTGTACCAACCCGGCTAAACGCGCGGCCTGTGCCGTAACCGGTGCCCCCCGAGCACGCGAGTGGGCCAGTTGTCGCACGGCTTCGGCAAGGGTGCCGTCCTGAGCGTCCCGAGCGACACCGCTCAAGAATTGGACGGCATAGTCCAGGCTGCGGGGAATCGTCGGGCCAGCCAGAACATCCGCGATATGGGCCATGTCGTCCTGATAGGCCAGTGGGTCGGGGTTGATGGTTTCGTCGCGTACTGTGTCCAACCCGCCGGGGCGGCGATCCTCGGGCAGCAGTTCCAGGATGGATGTCTGAAAGTAGGACAATGAGGTCAGGGGTTTGGCCAGAAACCCGTCCGCACCGGCAAAAAGAGCTTCCTCCCGGGCGTCGTCGTCGCCTGAAAGGCCAAGAATGACCTCGATCCGGGGGGTGGCTTCGGACAGTTCACCGATCAGATCGGCACCCGATCCATCGGGTAGGCCCAGATCAACGATGAGGACGGATGGGCGGTAAATCTGCAGATGCCTCCGCGCCGATGCCAGGCAATCGGCCCGGCGAATGCGCGCGCCGCTGTGAAGGCACATCAACCGGATTGCATCGCAAGCATACCGGCTGTCTTCCACAACGAGAATGGTCTGGCCCAGCAGGGGGCGCAGTTTTGTCGCAACGGGTGGCGCGGGGGAAAACGGTCCCGAATCGTCCATGGCAGAGCTCCTATTCAGCAGATGCCTCACGCTAGGAACATCTGGCTAACACCGCGTTAACGACGATTTGGCGCACTTGTCCTTTGTGCAAACTGACCCCATAACCGCTGCAGCGCAGAACAAAGGAGAGTTCCATGATCGGTCGCCTGAACCATGTTGCCATCGCAGTTCCAGATCTGGAGGCCGCATCCGCGCAATATCAGACCGCGCTGGGGGCCAAGGTTGGTGCGCCGCAGGATGAACCTGATCATGGTGTGACTGTTGTGTTCATCGAACTGCCAAACACCAAGATCGAACTGCTGTATCCGCTGGGCGATGACAGTCCGATCAACGGATTTCTGGAGAAAAACCCTTCGGGCGGGATTCATCACGTGTGCTATGAGGTCGAGGATATCATCGCCGCGCGCGATCACCTGAAAGAAACCGGTGCACGGGTTTTGGGATCTGGCGAACCCAAGATTGGCGCGCATGGGAAACCCGTTTTGTTCCTGCATCCCAAAGATTTCAACGGTTGCCTGGTCGAACTGGAACAGGTCTGAACGTGGAGGATCTGCCATGACGATCACCGCCGGTCTGGTTCTATTTGCGGTTATCTGGTTTCTGACCCTGCTGGTCGTCTTGCCGGTGCGCATCAAGACTCAAGGCGATCTGGGTGAGATCGTTCCGGGCACCCATGCCGGTGCGCCGGAAGTGCATCACATGAAGAAAAAGCTCTGGATCACCACCGGCATTACCGTTGTGCTTTGGGCCGTCATCGCGGGCATCATTATTTCCGGTGTGATCTCGGTACGGGATTTCGACTGGCTCAACCAGTTGCCACCGCGCGAATGATGCTCAGGGCGCGGACAATTTGTGATAGATATGAGTGAAAGTTGCTGCCCCGATGATCGGGATCACAAGGTTCACCAGAGGTACGGACAAAGGGATCGCCATCAGCGTTCCAGCCAGCCATATGGTTCCTGAATGCTTTGCTCGCAGCTTGCGGGCCGCGTCCCGTCCGATACGGCGCATGGCGGCCAGTGTGAAATACTCGCGGCCCAGCAGAAACCCGTTCATCGCCCAGAAGATAAACGGCGCAAGAGGTGTGAAGATCGCATAGAGGACCAACGCGCAGAGGTTGGCGGCGATCAACACGCCCATAAAGCCGATCGCATCCCGCAGCCCGTCGCTGAAGGGAATGCCCGGAACACCGGGCAACGCGGGATAATGCCGGTCTTCGACCGCTTGCGCGACCTCATCGAGAAACATCGAGGTGATGGCAGACGCCACAGGTACCATCAAAAAAACCGGCAGGATCAGCACCAGAAAGATGCCCGAATAGTTGAGGACATCGTTCAGCCACGGAACAGCGCCCACAAAAGGCAGCGAAATCTCGTTTCCCGACAGCCGGTTGATCAGCCAGATCGCTGCGGCACAGGCCACGACCAGCAGAAGGATCGTGAAGCCGACACCGCGCAGCAAAACCGCGCGGAATCTGGGATCTCCGACCTGGCCCAGCGCCGCAAAAAAGGCATTCAGGATGATCATTCACTGACCCATTCTGTCATCGCCACCACATTGGGTCGGGGACGTTCAGGCGGCGCGACACCTTCGGTCGCGATATGGATAAAGCCCGCGATTCGTTCGTTCTCGGCCAATCCGAATGCTGTCTTGCCAAATTCCGGGTCATGGGATTGCCAGCCGGACAGCCAGTTGGCCCCCCATCCCGCTGCCAGTGCCGCGTTCAGTAAGGCCAGACATACAGCACCGGCGGAATAAGTTTGTTCGATGGCCGGAACCTTGGGGGACGGCTTTTGAACCTCGATCACCGCAACGGCCAGATGACCCATGTCGAACTGGCTGCGGTCTTTGGCAAGTTCTTCCGGTGTTCTGCCCAGGACCTGCCCTCGGGTCTGTGTCAACTCCGATAGTCTGCGCATTGCGCCTTTTTCGATCACGATGAACCGCCACGGCTCCAGCTTGCCGTGATCCGGGCTGCGTGCAGCGGCGGTCAACAGCGGCAGCAGGTCCTCGCGCCCGGGCGCGGGTGCCACAAGGGTCTTTGCCGGACGCGAGCGCCGGTTCTGCAGAAATTCCAACGCGGCAGGGCTTTTCAGGGACATATGTTAACTTCCTTCACATGGGCATAGGTGTATGTCGGTCAGAGGAGGCTGAGTTTCAAGGGCAAACGGAATGCGAGAGGGTTGATTTCCAATATGACACCAACGTGGTTTCCGGGCGGGCGCCACTTTGGTATAAGGGGGGCGTCAGGAGCCGTCCGGGTCAGTCTCGCGAATTTGATAAACACCCTCGGGCAAATCCAGTGCGGCCGCCAGATCGCGCACCTGCTCGGGTGAGAGGGTGATCTTCTGCATCGTGTCGGTGCGCGGGTCCCATTGCTCAATCGTGACACATTCGGCGAAGCTATTGATCACAATATCTTCTTGCAGGGGTTTCTGGCCCTCATCCACCAATGTGATGACCGTCGAGTCAAATTCGTGCTCAATCGAAAACATGTGATCAGAGTGACCGGCTGCAGAGGGTATTGCAACCCATGGAACGTGCATTCGGCTGTGGTCGCGGTGAATTTGCCGGGTTATGTTGATGTGCTGCCGGACTTGCGGAAAGGAATTGGAATGCGTGGTCTTGCCCTGTTTCTGGTTTTGCTTCTGGCGGCATGTGACTCCGCCTCGGTAATTGCCGTTCCGGCCGCCAAATGGGAGCCGGGTTCAACCGGATTGCAACCCACCGCAAAAACCTTCGAAGACGTCAGCCGCGCCGTCGGACCTGCCGCCAGCGCGGAATGCCGCCGCCGGAGCAAAACGTCCAATTGCGACTTTGTCATTCTCGTGGATCTGAACCCACGCGCGCCCGCGAATGCGTTTCAGACCCTGGACAAGAACGGGCGACCCTTGATCATCTTCACGCAACCGATGATCCAAACGGCGCAAAATGCGGATGAGCTTGCCTTTGTCATGAGCCATGAGGCTGCGCATCACATTCTGGGGCATATCGCACGTCAGGCGAACAATGCCAGCGAAAGCGCGCGCATCTTTGGCGAGCTGGCCCGCGAGCAGGGGGAGGATTCCGCAGGGATCGAACGCGCACAAGCTCTTGGGGCCGAGGTCGGCGTGCAAACCTATTCCAAACAGTTCGAGCTGGAAGCGGATGAGCTGGGAACAATCATCACAAATGCGGCCGGATATAGCCCATTGATCGGGCTGGAGTTCTTTCAGCGTATCCCGGATCCGGGGGATCGTTTCCTGGCCTCTCACCCGCCTAATGCGCAGCGGGTCGAGATTGTCTTGCAAACCGCTTCCCGGCTGGGACTGACCCGATGACACTGCTCACCCGTTTGGGCGTGGTGCTGAGCGATCGGGGCTCAAAATATGCTGTTTCGGGGGCTCCGGTGCGCAGCCGCGATGATATTGATGTGGTGCTTGACGCGCTGAAATCCGAAAAAGCTTATGCCAAGGCGACACACAACACCTGGGCGGCCATCCTGCCAATAGGCGCTCTCAAGGCGGATGACGGCGAATCCGGGGCGGCCATGGTCATTCTGCGAATGATGGAACGCGCGGGTCTGTCAGATCATGTGGTCATCGTGACGCGATGGTATGGCGGCAAGAAGTTGGGTGGAGACCGGTTCCGACGGGTTCAGGACGCCACTCGCGCCTACCTGGATCACCTGTCCGGGGCGGATTGACCTGCATCAAGGGCTTGAATCCTGAAATACGCTAGCGTCCATCCCAAGCGCCAATGGGAGAGGATGCCTGATGACAGATCGTGAAACACTGCGCCGCCATACGGCTCTTATGGATCGGATGGCCGAGACGCTGGGTGTAGACCTGCAGGAGGCTGCAATAACGGGCTCTTTGCGGTTTGACGAAATCTCGGATGCGGTTCTGCGTTGCGTTGACTGCCCGAATCCCGGCCATTGCGAAAACTTTCTGGCACAGAACGAAAGGGTCGAACACACCCCGGAATACTGTCGGAATCAGGACTTGTTGAAACGGCTTGCACCGTAGGAGTACTGGCACCATGCAGCAACTTGGACAGATCATGACACATCTGCGGCTGGTTTTGCGCATGGGCCGGGCGACCGGGGCGGATATCGTCGATGCACATCGTTCCGGTCAGCTGAGCCAAGAGGAATGGGCCGAAATGATCCAGTATTGCCGCGGATGCGAGTGGGCCAGTTCCTGCCCGGACTGGCTGGACGAAAACGACGTTGCCGAGGCCGCGCCAAAGCTCTGTTGCAACCGTGCCCGGTTTGCAAAGCTCAAGACAAAACGCACAAAGGTGAACTGATGCCAAAAGATGTTTTGGGAGAGATTGAAAAGCACTTCTGGTTAACGCGGTCGGTGGCCCGGTGTCTAGGCGTTTCCCTGACCGAAGCCATGGCCGAAGGTAAGCTATCCGCCGAGGATTATGCCCATATGGTCACGCATTGTCGCGCAGCGGATTGCTGCGACAAATGTCAGGCCTGGCTGGCAACGCAGCAGGTCAAGCCGCAAGAAGCTCCGGTATTTTGCGCCAATGCCGAAACCCTGAACGCATTGATGTGATTGTACTACAGTTTCGCGTGTGACCCATCACACAGCGGCGGGGTCGCGCTGTGTTTGCATCCACAAAAGAACACCTTCTTGTCGGTCTCGGCGGTGTATTTCACAGGCTCGAACCCGGTTCCTTTATGAGAACCATCGCAGAACGGCTGACGTTGGGATTTTCCGCAGGCGCACCAGAAATAGCTTTTGCCCTCGGTGACTTCGACCGGATACGGGGTTTTCTGGGCGATAATCGGCGCGTCTGACATCTGGCTTCTCCGTCTGTGGCTGGTCTTAGCTGGCAAATTAGAGTTTTGCCGCTGAAAGGAAAGGACGCGCAACAGGATAGTCCAACCGGCAGCGCTTTGCCTTTGCTCACAGATTTGTGATCAACTTGGTTGCCAGACCGCAATCTTGGTCTTATCCTGAGACTGGCCCCGAAAAACTGGGCAATATCAGAAAAGTAATAAAGGACTGAAGGACATGAAGCTGAAATTCGCTGCTATCTGCGCCACCGCCGTTGTATTGACCGCCTGCTCGCAGCAGGAAGAGCCTACCCCGGTATTCATTCAGCCGGACTATGACAAATTCGGCACGCCAAGCTGCGCGGCGGGCTATGAACTGGCAACGACCGAGGCCGGCCAGACCGTGTGTAATCCGGTCACGCAATAACAATTCTCAAGGTCGGTCCCTTTGCGGGGCTGACCTGCCTTCGACAGGGAAGACCGCCTTTTGGGCGGTTTTTTCTTGCGTTTCGGCACCAGGTCGGGAACGTGCCTTTCTCAACCGCCCGAGACAGGAGACCACATGCGTAATTTCTTTTCCCGACTGAAAGATCGCACCCGCTGGAGCTGGCAAGGCCTGATGGCCACATGGAGGCAGGAATACTCCTTTCGCGTCTGGGCCTGGGCCAATCTGATCTCGGCGATACTGGTGATTCTGTTACCAATCGAGCCGGTTTTGCGTGTCTTGATTCTGGTCCTGGGAATCCTGGTTCTGGTTGCAGAGCTGTTCAACACGGCCATTGAGCGGGCCGTGGATCACACGTCGACGGAACGTAGTGAGTTGGCCGGGCAGGCCAAAGACGCCGCGAGTGCGGCAGTTGCCCTGACCGCCATTGCGGCAGGTGTGGCTTGGGTGGTTGTTTTGATCGAGACGGCAATATAATGGGCACGCAACACTCGATTTCCAGCGCAGAGCAGTAAGCGTGTTAAACGTACACGATACGCAAAAACGGTTTGGCACTGGTTGGGTTTGATCAATCAGGAAGTGGACAAGATCGTGTTCTCAAAACTTTCCCCGAAAAACACCGGGAGCTGGTCTTTTGGCACCAAGAAAAAAGCGGCTTTGAAGCGCACCGTGTTTTTTCATATTCCTAAGTGTGGGGGTTCCAGCGTTAGGGCGGCACTTAGAAAAGCCTATATCAAGGCGGGGGCACGCCGACATAAGGCAGAGTTCCATTTGGACACAAAGGCCAGCAAGGCCGCCTCTGACATCATGCAGCAAACTATGATGCTGCACCGTGAGCATGTGTTTTTTTACTCATTCATGCAAAACAGGTACCCGCTTTATACGGGCCACTTCCCGTTTTCCGAAGCCGCCGTGCGGGCAAAACAGGACAACGATGTTTTTCTAACGCTTATCCGCCATCCAATCGATCGGTTACTGTCGGCGTACTACTACAATCGGTACAAAGAGAAAAACCGCGAACATTTCGGGATAGACGTAAGCATAGAGGAATGGCTTGAGAGCATGGCGGGCGCAGGAAGCGGGGGAAGTTACGCAAGCTTTTTCACCGGAAGCACTCAGATTGTGCTCGAGAGCAGCGATACCTCTCAGGATATTGCACGAAAGAGGACTGCCAAAGCCATTGAACATTTGCGGAGCTTTGACGTCATAGGGGACACAGCGAACATGTCGGAGTTTGCTCAAAAGGTTTCCGAAAAGACGGGTCTATCGGTCGAAGTCGAGTATCTTCGAAAATCACCAAAAGCGGGTTATCCCAAATACGATGACCAACCTCAACACGTAAAAAGCTTGTTGGATCAAGTCTGCGAACAGGATTTGAGAATCTATGAGGCGGCGACCAGAGATCACCCTTCGAGTGCTTAAAGTAAAAAGCCCTTTCAGCGCCCGTTTATAGGGTCAAAGCTGAAAGCTGCGGTCTGTTCGGCTACTTCTGATCAATTGTGCCCCACAGATCATAATCGCTTGCCTCATCCACCTCGACCGTGACGATATCGCCGGGTTTCAGGGTTTCGAACCCTTCGTCGATGAACAGGTTGCCGTCTATCTCGGGTGCGTCGGCCTTGGTACGGCAGGTTGCGGCTTCGTCGTCGACACTGTCCACGATAACATCCAGCGCCTGACCGACCTTGGCGGCCAGCTTTGTCTCTGAGATCGTCTGCGCTTTCTCCATGAACCGTTCCCAGCGCTCCTGTTTGACTTCGGCGGGTACATGGTCGGGCAAGTCATTTGACCGCGCCCCTTTGACGTCTTCGTATTGAAAGCACCCGACCCGATCCAACTGTGCCTCATCCATCCAGTCGAGCAGGGTCTGGAACTCGGTCTCGGTTTCTCCGGGATAACCAACGATGAAGGTGGATCGTAGCGTGATATCCGGGCAGATTGCCCGCCAGGCGGCAATCTCGTCCAGTGTCCGCGCTGCCGCGGCCGGGCGGGCCATGCGTTTCAGAACGTCCGTGTGGGCGTGCTGGAAGGGAATGTCCAGATAGGGCAGAACATTGCAGCCTGCATCGGCCATCAGGGGGATCAGCTCGCGCACATGCGGGTAGGGGTAGACGTAGTGCAGGCGGACCCAGGCATCCATTTGCCCCAACTCGCGCGCCAGGTCGGTGATATGGCTGCGCACTTCGCGATCTTTCCACGGGTTCACATCATATTTGCGGTCCAACCCATAGGCCGAGGTGTCTTGCGAGATCACCAGCAGCTCGCGGACGCCGTTGAAGACCAGCTTCTCAGCTTCACGCAGGATGGCATGGGCCGGACGGCTGGCCAGTTTGCCGCGCATGTCGGGGATGATGCAGAACTTGCACTTGTGGTTACAGCCTTCAGAGATTTTCAGATAGCTGTAATGACGTGGCGTCAGCTTCACACCGGATGCGGGTAGAAGATCAACAAACGGGTTTGGATCGGGTGGCACGGCGGCATGCACCGCGTCCAGAACCTGTTCATATTGATGCGGGCCGGTGACCGCCAAAATGCGCGGATGATGCTCTCGGATATAGTCGGGTTCAGCCCCCAGACACCCGGTCACGATGACCTTGCCGTTCTCAACCAGAGCTTCGCCGATGGCTTCAAGCGACTCGGCCTTGGCGCTGTCCAGAAACCCGCAGGTATTCACGATCACGGCATCGGCCCCTGCATAATCGGGCGAAATCCCGTATCCTTCTGCACGCAAGCGGGTCAAGATCCGCTCACTGTCGACCAGAGCTTTGGGGCAGCCCAAAGACACCATGCCCAGCGTCGGCTGGCCGCGCCGGGGCGTATCGGAAATCCGGGCCGCTGGGGCCAGGTCGGGGCGAAGGTTGGGCGGGTTTGTACTCATGGCGCGGCATATAGAGGGGAAAGCTTTCCCTTGCAAATGCCGTGCGCTCAGGGCTGACTTGCATCAGAGTATTCAAGCCGGAAAGGCGCAGGCATAATATGAAGTGGTTGATACGTATCCTGTTCGTTGTGGTGGCGGTCATTGGTCTGGTGATCGGTGCGCTGCTGTTGATGCCGGGCGACAAGCTGGGCGCGATTCTTGCCGAGCAGGTGAAGGCGCAAACCGGTCGTGAGCTGACCTTGTCCGGCGACGTCAACCTGTCTTTCTGGCCCGTCTTGGGTATGGAAACCGGCCCAGTCACCTTTGGCAACGCGCCCTGGGCCGGACCCGAGCCGATGCTGAGCGCCCAAAGCCTGGCCGTTGGGGTGGATGCCGCTGCCTTGATGCAGGGTGATCTGAAAATCAAACGTATCGTGGCCGAAGACCCGGTGCTGCGCCTGGAGCTGACAGATGGCCGCGGAAACTGGGAGATGACCCCGGCCGCCGGTTCGTCTGCATCCGCACCTGCGGCGGGTGGGACGGCGTCGTCTCAGACGGAAAGCGCCACCGTCACTTTGGATCAGCTTGAGCTGACACGCGCGCGCCTGATCTACGTTGAGGACGGGGCAACCAGTATGGATTTCGCAAATGTCGACCTGTCGGCGCGCTGGCCCGATGTGTCGGCCCCTATGGAGATGCAGGCCCACATGCCGGTGTCCGGTGGCGCGGTGGATGTGGATATGACAATCCCCGACCTTCCCGCTTTTGCCTCGGGCGTGGTCACCCCGCTTGAGGCAACCCTGACGGCTCCAGGTGGGTCGGTCCGGTTTTCTGGCCGCGTCAACCTGATCGGTGAGATGGACGGGCAGATGACGGTGTCCACGAAAGACACACACAAGATGCTGATAGCTTTCGGTCAGGGCGACATATCGGTCCCGGATGGGTTGGGCCGCACCGCCGAGGTGACCGGGGCCATGACTTACACCCGGGATGGCCTGATCTCGCTGCGGGACATGACAGTTCAATTGGACGACAATCGCCTGACGGGTGAGGCGGATGTTCAGATCGCCAGCGTGCCCCGGATCACCGCCCGTGTGAATGCGGGTGATCTTGATCTGTCGCGCGCCGCAGGGTCCGGCAGCGGAGGCGACGGCGAGGGTAGTCGCAATTCTTCGTCAAAGAGCGATGGATGGTCCAAGGCCCCCATCGACGCTTCGGCGCTTTCACTGGCCAACGGCACGGTCCGGTTGCAAGCTAACTCGATTGCGGTGCCGGGACTGACCCTTGGCCCAAGCGATCTGACGCTGGAACTGGACCGTTCACGCGCGGTTCTGAAAATGCATCCAGCAACCCTGTTCTCGGGCCAGTTGAACGGGCAGGTGGTCGCGAATAACCGTAACGGCCTGTCTGTTGGCGGCAAGCTGGCAATAGATGACATCAATATTCAACAGGCACTGACGAATTTGGCCGGTGTCGAAAGGCTGTCGGGAACCGGGTCCGGAGCACTCGAATTTCTGGGGGTTGGCCAGTCCGAGGATCAAATCATGCGGTCGCTCAGCGGAAAAGGAAACGTCAACGTTGGAAAGGGAGTGATCTCTGGCTTTGATCTTGATCGGTTGATGGGACGCGGGGCTTTGTCCGGGGGAACCACAGTGTTCAACAGCCTGACGGCCAGTTTTACCATCAAGGACGGGAACCTGAGAAACCGGGATTTGTTGATGCAGCTGGACAACTTCCACGCCGACGGCAAGGGGCGCGTGGGATTGGGCGCGCGCGATATTGATTATCTGTTTACGCCCGTCGCCCTGCGCGCAAACTCGGGCGAAGGCATCGCCGTACCGGTTGAGATCAAAGGACCGTGGAGCAATCCGTCGATCAAACCGGATTTGTCAAAGGTCATCGAGGCTGCCGCCGAGGGCAAGCTGAAAGAGATTGAAGATGACGCGAAGGACAAGGTGCTCAGGAAGGTCGGGAAAGAACTTGATACCACTGTGGAAAGCACCGAAGACGCCGAAAAGGCACTTAAGAAAAAGCTGGAGAAAGAGGCCAAGAAAAGCCTGTTGAAGCTTTTGGGCGCGGATTGAGATCGTCAGTGGGGCTGCACTAGGGTGCAGCCCCTGCAAGCAAGATCAGATGGTCTGGTCGTAATCACCGACACCGGGTTCAGTGCGGATCACCGCGTCGATATCGGCAAAGATCGCCCGCATTTCCCCCTCGCTTTCGCTGCTTTCGCATACAACCACAAGATTCGGGGTGTTCGAGGACGCCCGCACCAAACCCCAGCTTCCATTGTCCAGGATGACGCGCGCACCGTTGACGGTGACGACCTCTTTGATCGCGCGACCCGCGAATGTTTCACCTGCATCGGCCTTGGCGACCAGCTTGTCCACCAGACGGCTGAGAATGTCGTATTTCTCGGTATCAGACGCATAGGGCGACATCGTCGGTGTCGACCAGGTTTTTGGCAGCGCCTTGCGAAGATCAGACATACTTTGATCCGGGTTGCGATCCATTAGCTTGCAGATCTCAACTGCGACCCGCATACCGCAGTCGTAGCCTCGCCCGATGGGTTCGGCCAGGAAGTAGTGCCCGGATTTTTCAAATCCCGCCAGCGCGCCGATTTCCTTGACCCGGCGCTTCATGTGGCTGTGACCGGTTTTCCAGTAGTCTGCCTTTACCTCATTGGCTTGCAGATCCGGGTCGCTGGCGAACAGGCCAGTGGATTTCACGTCGGCCACAAAGGTCGAGCCGGGATACAGCTTGGCCAGATCACGGGCCATGATGACGCCAACCTTGTCCGCAAAAATCTCTTCGCCTTCGTCATCCACCACGCCGCAGCGGTCACCATCGCCGTCAAACCCAAGCGCCAGATCGGCACCGCTGGATTTGACCGAATTGGCCATGTCGTGCAGCATTTCCATTGCTTCGGGGTTCGGGTTGTAATGCGGAAAAGTGTAATCCAGTTCAGTATGGCTGGGTACAACTTCGACGCCCATGCGCTCGAAAATCTCGGGCGCGAAGGCGGATGCTGTGCCGTTGCCGGTGGCGCAGACGACCTTGAGCGGGCGCGACATTCTGAAATCGCCGACCAGATCGTCGATATAGGCCTCTTTTACGCCATCGACGAACTCATACGATCCACCCGTGCGGGCGACGCCTTCGCCGTTCAGCACAATATCGCGCAGCTCGGACATCTCGTCAGGACCATGAGTCAGAGGGCGGTCAAAGCCCATTTTGACGCCGGTCCAGCCGTTGGGGTTATGGCTGGCGGTCACCATTGCCACCGCTGGCACATCCAGATGGAACTGCGCGAAATAGGCCATCGGGCTGAGCGCGGGGCCAATATCCTTGACCTGAATACCTGCCTGCATCAGGCCGACAATCAGTGCATTCTTGATCGACAGGGAATAGTCGCGATAATCGTTGCCCACGGCGATCACAGGGGCGATACCGCGCTTGTGCATCTGGGTGCCCAGCCCCAGACCAAGGGCGGTCATGCCGGGCAGGTTGATTTCGTCAGGATATTTCCAACGCGCGTCATATTCACGAAACCCGGTGGGCTTGATCATCGGGTCGCGCAGAAAGCTCCAGGTGTTCGGGGTCACCTCGGGAAGGGGTTTCATCATTACAAATCTCAATCGTTAAATTTGAATCGGATTCTCTTTGGCCAGCGCATCAAAACGCATCAATGTGTCAATAAGATGGGGCATATCATCGATTGGGATCATATTCGGCCCATCAGACGGCGCATTGTCCGGGTCCTGGTGGGTTTCAATAAACAGCGCCCCAACGCCCAGCGACACCGCAGCGCGGGCCATCACCGGAGCAAATTCACGCTGACCGCCGGACGAGCCACCCTGACCTCCGGGTTGCTGCACGGAATGGGTGGCGTCCATTACCACCGGATAGCCGGTTTTGGCCATTTGCGGCAGCGAACGCATATCGGCCACCAGCGTGTTGTAGCCAAACGAGGTGCCGCGCTCGGTCAGCAGGATGTTGTGGTTTCCCGTGCTTTCGATCTTGGTGACGATGTTGGGCATCTCCCACGGGGCCAGAAACTGCCCTTTCTTGACGTTGACAACAGCGCCCGAATTGCCTGCAGCCAGCAGCATATCCGTCTGGCGGCACAGAAATGCCGGAATTTGGAGAACGTCAGCTGCCTCGGCGGCGATGGCGCATTGGGCCTCGGTATGGACATCGGTCAGCACCGGAATGCCCATTGTTTTGCGAATGTCGTCCAGGACCTTTAGCCCGGCATCGATTCCCATGCCCCGCTTGCCCGACAACGAAGTCCGGTTCGCCTTGTCATATGACGCTTTGAAAACGTATTGCGCGCCTGCGGCATCGCAGGCCTCTTTCATCTTGCCTGCGATCATCTGCGCATGATCGGCGGTTTCCAGTTGGCAGGGACCGGCAACGATGGTCAGCGGAAGGTCGTTGCCGACGGTCAGGTCGGCGATTTTTACATGTTTCATATGTCTTACGAAGATACCTGTTCACGAAGGACCGACGCGGTAAGCGAGATCAACAGGTAGATACCAGCAAACAACAGGAATGCCAAAATCGTATTTTCGAACTTGCGCGGATAACTGGCATCTTCGCTGGGCACAGGATTCACCGATACTGTCAGATAGCGCACTTTGCGGTTGGCCTCGGTCCGGGTGGTTTCCATTTGCTGCATTGCGGTTTGCAGCATCATGTCCCGGGCCGCCAGATCAGCCTGGGCCATCTGGATGCGCACGCTCAGACGGGCCAGCGAATTTTCGCCAGCCGAGGCATCCAACATCTCAGAGTTCAGTTCGGCGAGGACAACTTCCAACCGTTGGATATCCGCGCGGACACCTTCGACTTTGGCCTCGTTCGGGCGCAGGTTGTCGAGAAGCGCTGCGAGTTGCAGTTCTTTGTCTTGCAACTCCACTTCGTATTGATCGATTCGCGCCCGCAGGCTGGCAATGACGCTTTGCGGGTCCAGAACGGCGCCCTGCATCTGTAGCTCAATCAACGCCTCCTGGGCTTTGCGCCGTTCCTCCTGCGCCGCCTCAAAGCTTTGCAGAGCGTCCCGCATCTGATCTTCACGTTTCAATTCGGTCAGACCATTGATGGTTTCTTCGGCGTACGAGATCAGCCTGTTGGAAAAATCGACCGCAATCTCGGGGCTGGGGGCCGCAACCTCCATACGGATGATCCCGTCGCTTGGATCGTATCCGATGGTAACCATGCGTTTGTACAGCTTGTGGGTCTCTTCCAGGCTGGCATCGGGGGATAGCCGCTGAATCGGGTCGATCCAATCCTGCTTGAAAATCTCGGCAAAGCCAGTGTCCCGCTCCAGTCGCTCCAGCGCGTCCTTGGATTCCAGAAACTCCTGCGTGGCGACCGAATCCTGCGCCGTGGCAAATTGCGTGCCTGCCAGCAGTCCGCCGAACGAGGCCCCGCCACCATCCGCCTGCAGAATCGAGAAGGCGGAGTCGCTGGCATACATCGGCGTTGCCACGCGGTAGAAATAGTAACCAACAACAAGCGTCGGCAGGATTACAAAGACCGCAAGCCGGGCAAACAAGGCCAGAACCTTGCGGCGGCGACGTTTGGCGATGTCTTTCTGAATCTGACCGATCTCATACTCGCGCCGCTGTGCCGGGCTAAGCTCGGGGCCGGGCAGGTTTTTCGAGACATCCGCAGCGGGCAGTGGCAATTGGGTCCTGACGCTGTCCCTGGCCTGGGCGGCTTCGCCCTGTTCGGGCGTGTCATTCGCCGCCAGTTCCAGAAGGTTCGAGCGCTGAAACGGATCGATTCCCTTTTTTCGCAGCAGTCGGACGGCATCATAGTCCGAGGTCGCCGCCAACCCGTTTTTCTGGGCCAGTCTTCGGGCCACACGCAATTGACGACCGGTCAGCCCTTCGCGCTTGATCGCATCCAGTTCCTCGCCCGGTTTGTTGCCGCCATCCACGCCCTGAGTTTCGCGCCGAATGCGCGCAACCGCTTCGGAGCGGGCCTTGGCGGTGCCTTCGCTTGGCGGCTCATCACCGAGGTTGTATTTTCTAGCCTTGGGTTTGGTAGTCATATAGCTGTTTTGCCTCTTCCAAGGTTTCAAACATGTAAAGATGCCCGTCCAGCAGAACCGCCGCCTGCCGCGCGAATTTTTCCAGCACTTTCGGGTTGTGGGATACGATGACCAGCGTTGTGGTGCGCAATCTTTCCTGCAGGATTGCACCGGCCTTTTTATTGAATTCCACATCGGTCGATGAGGGCATACCTTCATCAATCAGATACATATCGAAATCCAGCGCCAGCATCAGGGCAAAGGTAAACCGTCCGCGCATACCTGACGAATAGGTCCCGAGCGGCTGATTGAAATATTCGCCCAGATTGCACAGCCAACTGCAATAGGCTTCGACATAATCCGGGTCCATACCATAGATCTTGGCGATGTAACGCGCGTTTTCCAGCGCGGATAGACGCTTGGCCACGCCACCGGTAAACCCCATGGGAAAGGACACGCGGCAATCTCGGCGGATCACCCCTTCGTCCGGTTTTTCCAGCCCGGCCATCATGTTGATCAGCGTGGTCTTGCCTGTGCCATTGGGGGCCAGAACTCCTAGCGAAGTGCCCAGTTCGACGCGAAACGACACCTGATCCAGAATCACTTTGCGGCGACTTCCGGTCCAGAAAGACTTGCTGACGTTTTCGAATTCCAGCATGCGCGGCCTGTATTTATCTCGTTTCGCGGCGGCTTGAATTTGTTGGTGCTACCGGTCTTTGTTGGCCACATTATGTCGAAATATGAAACAAATGATCAATGCACATTGGGTGAGGCCACGCGGATGTGTTGCCCGTCGGGAGGCAGAAGCGGTTCTTGATCGGAACTCAATGGTCCTTATCTTGATCCCAAACCATTGAGAAAGGCCAAGGATCCGATGTCATCCCTGATCGAGGAAATCAAATCCTGTCGTCTTTGCTCCGAGAAATTCGCCACAACTTTCACCGCACATGAACCGCGTCCGGTGGTCTGGTTTCAGCCCGGAGCCCGGGTGCTGGTTGCCGGTCAGGCTCCGGGGGCCAGAGTGCACGAGTCCGGGCGACCCTTTACTGATCCCTCCGGGGACCGTTTGCGGGACTGGTTAGGGTTGGATGAGGCGCAGTTTTATGATCGGTCCCGGGTCTCGATCGTACCGATGGCCTTCTGCTTTCCGGGCTACAATGAACGAAAGGCGGATTTGCCGCCGCCACCGATCTGCGGTCGGACCTGGCATGACAAGGTGATGGACATGATCGGAGATGTTCCGCTGACCGTGTTGGTCGGCGGGCATGCGCACAAGTACCATCTGGGCGCAAAAACGCCGGTGACCGAGACTGTCAGCCGCTGGCGGGACCATGCGCCGCGGGTCTTTGCCTTGCCTCATCCGTCATGGCGCAATACGGCTTGGCTGAAGAAAAACCCGTGGTTCGAGGCCGATCTTTTGCCGGTTCTGCGCGCGCGGGTGCAAGAGGTGATGAATGACTGAAGCGACGGCGCTGGACACAGCTCATGCCGCGATGGAGGCCGCGCCTCAGGACGATGCCGCGCGCTTGCGGTTCTTCGAAAGGTTGGCAGACAGCGAACTGTTCCTGATGCTGACCGAAGAAGCACAGGGCGAGAACATTTCGCCTGAGCTGTTCGAGGTGGCGGACGGACGTTTCGTTCTGGCCTTTGATCTGGAGGAACGGTTGGCGCGGTTCGCTGGTCGCCCCGTTCCATATGTGGCGCTGTCTGGCCGGGTACTGTCATCTATGTTGGCCGGGCAGGGGATCGGCTTGGGACTGAACCTGGACGCTGCACCATCCTCGATGCTGATCCCGGCCGAGGCTTTGGGTTGGTTGGCCAGCACGTTGCAAAACGGACCGGAGGAAGTGCAGCAAAAGCTTTCGGAGTTTCACGCACCCTCAGACCTGCCCGAGACGCTGCTTCAGGCACTGGACACCAAACTTGCGACAGCGGTCGGGTTGGCGACGGCTGCCTTTCTGGTTGGGACGAAATCCGCAGCAGGCGGGCAGGGTCATCTGCTTGGCTTTGTCGGAGCGGTCGATGCCGCGAAACCCGCGCTGGCCCGGGCGGTGTCAGAAGCCCTGACATTTTCGGGGATCGAGGCGGCAGCCCTGGATGTCGGGTTTTTCGATGCTGATGATCCGGCATCCGCACTTTTGGCCAAGGTCGGATTACGGTTCGATCTGCCGCAACCCGCCCCAACCGCGATACAGCCCGTGACGCCGGGTATGGACCCGGCAAAGCCGCCGGTCCTGAGGTAGCCCCCGGACCGACGAAAGGCCATCTATCAGTCGGCTGGTTCCAGCTTGTCCTGCGTGCGGTGTTCAAAATCGCTGGCGTCGTGGCGCTCGTGCAGTTGAGTATGGGGTTCGCCAAAGGCGCGGTTGACCATTCGGCCACGGCTGACGGCGGGGCGGGCGTCGATCGCTTTGGCCCACCGCACGACGTTCTTGTAGGTTTCCACGTCCAGGAACTCGGCGGCGTCGTACAGGCGCCCCAGAACCAACTGACCATACCAGGGCCAGATCGCCATATCGGCGATGGTATAATCTTCGCCCGCGATATAGGTCTTTTCGGCCAGTTCGCGGTCCAGCACGTCCAACTGTCGCTTGGTTTCCATGGTGAAGCGGTTGATCGGGTATTCCCATTTTTCCGGTGCATAGGCGTAGAAATGCCCAAACCCGCCGCCCAGATAGGGTGCGCTGCCCATTTGCCAGAAGACCCAATTCATCACCTCGGTCCGCTCGGGGCCGCTTTCGGGTAAGAATGCCCCGAACTTCTCTGCCAGGTGGAATAGGATCGAGGCGCTTTCAAACACCCTTGTGGGTGTATCGCCCGAATGATCCCACAAGGCCGGGATTTTGGAATTCGGATTGCCCCCGACAAAGCCCGAACTGAACTGGTCACCTTCGCCGATATTGATCAGCCAGGCGTCATATTCCGCATCTTCATGGCCCAAAGCAAGAAGCTCCTCGAGCATCACGGTGACTT
Source organism: Ruegeria sp. AL1 (assembly GCF_056540905.1). Taxonomy (NCBI): domain Bacteria; kingdom Pseudomonadati; phylum Pseudomonadota; class Alphaproteobacteria; order Rhodobacterales; family Roseobacteraceae; genus Ruegeria; species Ruegeria sp. AL1. The sequence goes on along the minus strand of NZ_JBQFXP010000012.1, from coordinate 21,414 downwards.
TGACGCCATTGGGTGTGGCCAGCGAATAAAGTTGCAGTGGATGCTTGCCTTTAGGCAGGTCTTTGTCATGAGTCGCCCCTGCAATCGGACGGTTGATATTAGCAAAGCGTCCGCCGCTTTCGCTGTCCCAGGTCCAGACCTTCGGTGGGGTATAGGTGGTGTCGTCGCTCATCTCGTGCCTTTCTTTCAATTCCCATGGCGCTGGGCCGCTGAGATCACAGCTAATATTGCAAAACGTAAAGTCCAACCCCGAATGACAGGGCGAGACTGTAACATTCCGCCGGATTTGCCTCACGTTTGCTGGTTGTATGTCACAGCGCCGCGAGGGGGCCTACGCGCGGGGGTAAAATCACTTATTCTCTGGTCAGCCCCTTCGCAGGGTGCATCGAAACCAGCATGGATATGAGGATCGATTACATGAAACGCTTTGCACTGACCTTCGCCGCAGCACTGGCGCTGGCCGTTCCCGCCTTTGCAGGTGACCAGTATGTCGATGGCACCGGATTCGCCGTCTCGGGCTACGATGTTGTTGCATATCGCAGCCTGGATCAGGCACCTGTGGGCAAGGCTCAACCGGCCGCTGTGCGGGGTCGCTCCGATATCACGGCCGAGTACAACGGATCGACCTGGGCATTCTCGACCGAAGAAAATCGCGACAAGTTCCTTGAGAACCCGGCCTATTACGCACCGCAATATGACGGGCACTGTGCCTACGGTGTCTCGCGCGGCGGCAAGGTCCCGGCAAACCCGAACCTGTGGCGGATCGTGGACGACAAGCTGTATCTGAACATCACCGATGTGGTTGTCGGCTTCTTCGAAGAAGATATCCCGGGCAACATCAATCTGGCTGAAGGCAACTGGCCGGGTATCGAGCCCGCAAAGGCATCGACTGCGGTCATTCCAAAGTTCACCTCGAAAGGCCCGATCAGCAACTAATCCGCTGGCGGAAAACAAAACCCGGCCAATCTGGCCGGGTTTTTTGCGTTTGAATTCTGCTCAGCTGGCCAGCCAGAATTCGTCCCGGACGAACTGATCGGCGTCAAAGCGGATTTTCACGCTTTTGGCGCCAGGAAACCGGCGCGCGCGGATGGCATCGGGTACGACAATCTCGCCCGAGCCTGCGCTTTTGGACTGGAACGAAAGTATCTCTGCTTCGGACCGCCGGTCGCTGGCCAAAACCGTCGTGGGCAAAGCCACCCGATTCGGGCCTTCACATACCGGCGTTGGCACGAAATAGGTCAGGTTGCGTCCGAAACAGCCAATGGCTTCGGGGATATGATCCGAATCTCGGCTGCAATTGCCCTTCTTGGGTGTAGTTGTCTTGCCCGTGTCATCCGACAGCGCCAGGTCCGGGTCCAGCAGCGTGCGGCAAGCTTCGATATCATCCGCGGCAATGTCGATGACACGCTTTTTCAGACGCGGGCGGCGTGGCGAAGGCGCAGTTTCAGGAGCTTTGTGGGTAAGCCCCTCTTTCCGCAAAAAGTCATAGGCGGTTTTTGCTTCGGAAAACTCCGAGCAATCCCCGCTTTTGTGATCGGGATGGCCGTGAAATGCGATTTTGCGCCAGGCATCACGAATGTCGTTCGCAGTGGCGCTGTGATCGAGGCCGAGAACCTGCAACGCATCGGTCCGGGCCCTAACTCTGTCTATTTGTTCCATAACGCGGAAAACTCTTAAAAATTACACTAACGCCAGTTTGATCTTCGCCATGGTTTTGTCAAATTTCACCGGGAATTGGGCGCGCTCGCGTGTACAGTGTCGAAGCGCGGGCAAAAATTGTTGCGGAATGGGGAAATGTTGCGCAGGGCCGCCCCTGTCGGGTTCGGCCTTCGGGATAAACGTTCCCGAAGGCCTTTATGTCAGGCGACGTTCTGCAATTCGGCGCGTGGGGTGATGCCCAGCGCAAAACACACGTCCCGCGTAAGTTCGGGGCGGTTGAGCGTGTAAAAATGCAGCTTGTCCACTCCGCCCTCAATCAGGTCCGAGCAGAGCTCGGTGCAAAGTGCAGTTGCCAGCAGTTCTTCGCGATCATCGCGCAGCGCCTTGTCAAAGGCATTTTCGACCCAGTCGGGGATTCGGGTGCCACAGCGCCGGGCAAAGTTGCGGGCGCCTTTCCAGTTTTCAATCGGCAGGATGCCCGGCACGATCGGCTTGTCGATCCCGGCCTTTTCGCAGGCGTCGCGGAAGCGAAAGAAGGTTTCGGCCTCGAAAAAGAACTGGGTCAGGGCTTCGTCTGCGCCCGCGTCCAGCTTTGCTTTCAGCCAATCCACATCGGTACGCGCGTTTTGGGCCTCGGGGTGAATGTCGGGATAAGCACCGACGCGGATGTTGAATTGCCCGGTTTCCGCCAGCGCCGAGATCAGTTCGACCGAACTGGCAAAGCCATCGGGATGGGGAGCAAAACGGTCTTCACCCTTTGGTGGATCACCGCGCAGGGCCACGATGTCGCGAACTCCGGCTTTCGCAAACGTGTCCGCGATTTCTAGTGTTTCTTCGCGGGTTGCATCGACGCAGGTCAGGTGCGCCGCAACCGGCAAGCCCGAGGATTTGTGCAGGGTCGCCACCGCCTCGCGTGTCAGTTCGCGGGTAGTGCCGCCAGCGCCGTAGGTCACCGACACAAAACGAGGCTCCAGCGGGGCCAGGGTCTGCACTGTATCCCACAGGCGAAACGAGGCCTCGAGCGTCTTTGGGGGAAAGAACTCAAATGAAATTTCAGGTTTGGACATCGTCGCCTCTCGAATTTGAATATGTCCTCTTGTGCCATTCGATCCATTGTGAGACAAACTCATATTCTTCAAGAACAACATGAGTTCAATTAAATGCACATCGAATTCCGCCATCTCCGCACGATCAAAGCCATTCATGAATGCGGCGGTCTGGCGCGCGCGGCGGACCAGTTGAACATCACCCAGTCCGCGCTGAGCCATCAGATCAAGGGGCTTGAGGATCAGGCCGGAGTCGAGCTGTTTTTGCGCCGCTCGAAACCGATGAAGCTGTCGGCAGCGGGCCTGCGGCTGCTGCGGCTGGCCGAGCAGATTCTGCCGCAGGTCGAAGCGGCGCAACAGGAGTTTTCATCTTTGCGCGACGGACGCACGGGCCGGATGCATATCGCGATTGAATGCCATGCCTGTTTCGAATGGCTTTTTCCGGTGCTTGAAGCCTTCCGCAAGTCCTGGGGGGATGTGGATGTCGATATCCGGCCGGGCCTTGCCTTTGATGCGCTGCCCGCGTTGCAGAAGGAAGAGGTTGATCTGGTTGTGTCTTCGGACCCAGAAGACCTGCCCGGGGTCGAGTTCATTAAGCTGTTTGACTATGACGCTGTGTTCGTGGCGGCCTCGGCGCATCCGCTGGCACAGAAAGAGTTTATCGAAGCCGAGGATTTTCGCGGTCAGACATTGATTACCTACCCGGTTGAACGGACGCGTCTGGACGTCTTCAGCCAGTTGTTGATCCCCGCGCGAGTCGAACCTGCTGCCATCCGGCAGGTTGAGCTGACGGCTGTGATCCTGCTGCTGGTCGCCTCGAACCGAGGCATTTCTGTTCTGCCGGATTGGGTTGTGCGCGAGGTCAAATACAACTCGGACTATGTGACACGTCCGCTGACAAAGGACGGGGTCACCCGTAGCCTCTATGCGGCGGTGCGTCGCGAGGATCTGGAAAAACCCTTTGTTCAGGAGCTGATCGAATTGGCTGGAACCGAGGCACGCAAGCTGCAGGCGGAATAGCGCAACGCGCAAGGCTGCCATGCGCATCATTCCTCTTGGCAAGGCTGCATTGCCCCAGTATACGCGCGGTTTGACCGGACAGGAGCCTATGGAAAATGGTTGGCAGTGCAAATCTCAACATCATGATCAAAGCCGCGCGCAAGGCGGGGCGGTCGCTGGTCAAGGACTTTCGTGAAGTCGAGAACCTGCAGGTGTCAATGAAGGGCGCGGGCGATTTCGTTTCCAAGGCCGATATCGCCGCCGAAGAAATCCTGAAAGAGGAACTGCTGGGCGCCCGCCCGACCTATGGCTGGCTGGGCGAAGAGGGCGGTGGTCAGGACGGCGAAGACCCGACCCGGCGCTGGATTGTCGATCCGTTGGACGGCACCACCAACTTTCTGCACGGTCTGCCGCATTGGGCGATCTCGATTGCGCTGGAACACAAGGGCAAGATCGTTGCCGGGGTGATCTATGACCCCGCCAAGGACGAGATGTTCTTTGCCGAAAAGGGCGAAGGCGCGTGGATGAACGACACCCGCATTCGCGTTTCGGGTCGTCACCGCATGATCGAATCGATCTTTGCAACCGGACTGCCTTTTGGTGGCCGTCCGGACCTGCCCGAAGTGTTGCAGGACCTCGCGCGTCTAATGCCAGCATGTGCCGGTGTGCGTCGTTGGGGTGCTGCGGCGCTGGATATGGCCTATGTGGCCGCCGGTCGTTACGAAGGGTACTGGGAACGCCGTCTGAATGCCTGGGACATCGCCGCGGGGATCATCATCGTGAAAGAGGCCGGAGGCTTTGTGCAGTCCGTGAACTCCGAAGGCAACGTGCTGGAAGACGGCAACGTGCTATGTTCGAACGAGCCGATCTTTGACCAGTTCGCCAAAGTTATCCGCAACTGATTTCCAGTCGAGAACCACACAAGCGCGCCCCGTCCGAGGCGCTTTTTTAGCTCAGAGCATTGCCCGCTGCGCCAGCCCGGCCTCGTCAGCCAGCCGAGCGGCGACGGCTGCAACCGCAAGATCCTGCAAGCCGACACCAGTTCCGTCAAACAGTGTGATCTGGTCCGCTGACATCCGCCCCGGGTGGTCACCGTTGATCACGGCACCGATGGGGGTGATTTGCTGCTCGGTCAGCGACCCGTCAGCGATGGCATGCTGGGCTTCGCCAATGGTGACGGATTGCGTGACCTCATCGGTAAAGACGCTGGCCGCAGCAACCAGCGCCGGGTCGACCTCTTGCTTGCCCTTTGTGTCGGTCCCCATGCAGGCCAGATGCGTGCCGGGTTTGATCCAGTCTTTCATCAACAGCGCTTCAAAGGCCGAGGTGATGGTTATGATCACATCCGCCTGCGCGCCCAGTTCCTGCGGGGTGACCGCCTCGAATCCCAGCCCGATTTCTTCCGCGACGGCGGCCAGACGGGGCAGCATCTCGGGGTGCGGGTTCCAGGCGATGACCTTTTCGAATGCGCGCTGCTCAGCGGCGGCGCGCAGTTGAAACGTCGATTGATGCCCGGCGCCGACCATGCCCAGAACTTTGGCATCCGTGCGCGCCAGATGCGCGATCGACACCGCCGAAGACGCAGCTGTGCGCAATGCCGTCAGGTAGTTGCCCCCGACCAAAGCCGACAAACGCCCGCTGTCGGGATCAAACAGAAACACGGTAGACTGATGGTTGGTCAGGCCGCGATCAATATTGCCGGGCCAATACCCGCCTGATTTGACGCCCAGCACCTGCCCATCGCGGTCAAAGCCCGATTTGAACCCGTAAAGCGCATCGGCATGGCCCAAAGCCTCGCGGATGACGGGAAAGTTCCGGGCCCCGCCGCGCGCCATCGCGCCGAACACCGCCTGCACCGCGTCGAACGCCTGATCGCGCCCGACCAGCTGTTCGCACAGGTCCTCGCCTACAATCAGCAGGCCCTCTTGCGTTGCCATCGCATCCCTCATCGCTCAGTACGCCTTGCCGCGAGCCGAGACCGGCCACAGGGTTTCAACCTTGCCGTTCCGCACGCCGACATACCAGTCGTGGACATTGCAGGTGGGATCACAATGTCCCGGAACCAGCCGCAGCTTGTCATTAACCTTCAGCACGCCATCCGGGTCGCCGATCACACCATGCTCGTCCGAGCATTTGAGGTATTCCACATCATCGCGCCCAAAGATGAATGGTAGGCCGCTATCGACCGATTGCGCCTTGAGCCCTGCGTCGCAGATTGCCTTGTCGGCCTTGGCATGGCTCATGACACTGGTCAGGATGAACAGGGCGTTCTCCCATTCTCCCTGATCGATCCGCTTTCCGTCCTTGTCCAGAATACGCCCGTAATCCGCATCCATGAACGCGTAAGAGCCGCATTGCAATTCGTTGTAAACGCCCGAGTTGCTTTCGAAATAATAGGACCCCGTGCCGCCGCCCGAGACCAGTTCGCATGTGATGCCTTCCGATTTCAGCCCGTCCACCGCGTCTCGCACCATCGCGATTGCGGTATCGAGCTTCTCTTTCCGCGCCTCGTAGCTGTCGAGATGCTGCATCGCGCCCTGATAGGCCTGAATACCGGTGAACGTCAGATTGGGCGCCGCTTCGACGGCCTTGGCGATTTCGATGACGGCAGACGTGGTCGTTACACCGCAGCGACCCGCGCCGCAGTCGATTTCCACAAGCACCTCAAGCTTTGTGTCATGCCGAACCGCCGCTTCAGACAGGTCAGCGACATTGTCCACATCATCCACGCAAACGATAGCGCGCGCCCCCAGCAAGGGCAGGCGCGCCAGACGGTCGATCTTGGCCGGGTCGCGCACCTGGTTTGAGACCAAAATGTCCCGAATACCACCGCGGGCAAAAACCTCGGCCTCTGACACTTTCTGGCAGCATACTCCAACCGCGCCGCCCAATTGTTCCTGCAGCTTCGCGACATCGACGGATTTATGCATCTTGCCATGGACCCGGTGGCGCATCCCGTGGGCTTTGGCATAATCGCCCATCTTCTTGATGTTCCGCTCCAACGCGTCCAGATCAAGGATCAGACAGGGGGTCTGAATGTCGCTTTCCTTCATGCCGATGCTGGCGGGGATGTCAAAGCCGACTTCAAGCCCGTGGAAATTTGCTGATTTATTCATGTTGTTTCTCCTGCGGCTGCCATCCAGGGCAGCTTATCCAGATCCACATTGCCGCCGGTCACGATAACGCCGACGCGTTTGCCCCGAAACACGTCCGGGTTTTTCAGGATTGTTGCCAGCGGCACCGCCGAAGATGGCTCACTCACCACGCGCAGATGTTTCCACATCAGCTTCATCGCCCCGATGATCTCGGCGTCTGAGGCCGTGAAGATATCGGTCACATGGTTTGAGACGAAATGCCATGTGTTCTCTTTCAAAGGCACCAGCAACCCGTCGGCCACAGTTTTGGGTGCGTCATCGGCGATGATATGCCCGGCCTTGAACGAGCGATACGCATCGTCAGCCTGTTCCGGTTCAGATGCATAGATCGCCGTTTCCGGGGCCAGATTCGAGACCGTCAAACAGGTGCCCGAGACCATGCCGCCGCCGCCGATCGGGGCGATCACCGCATCCAGCCCACCTGTCTGCTCCAGAAGCTCTGCCGAACAGGTGGCCTGCCCTGCAATCACCCTGGGATCGTTATAAGGATGCACGAATTCCCCACCGGTCCGGGCCTGCACATCGGCAAACGTGACCTCGCGGGACGAGGTCGATGGTTCGCACTCGGTGATGATGCCGCCGTAACGGCGCACGGCGTCTTTCTTGGCCTGAGGCGCGGTGCGGGGCATGACCACGTTGCATGGGATGCCGCGACGGCCAGCGGCGTAAGACAGGGACAGCGCGTGGTTTCCGCTGGAATGAGTACACACACCTTTGGCCGCCTTGGCACCGTCCAGACCGAACACGGCGTTGCAGGCCCCCCGGACCTTGAAAGCACCGGCTTCCTGAAAGTTTTCGCATTTGAAGAATAGCTGCGCACCGGTCATCTGGTTCAAATAATCCGATACCATGACAGGCGTGCGCCTGATATGCGGTCTGATCCGGTCATGCGCGGTATGCATATCCGCAATCGTCAGTTGGTCGGCTGGGGTATGATCCAACATATTCACCTTCCTCATGCTGCGGCTTTGGCACGGTCAGACTGACCGGTGCGATAATATTCCTGTGCTGCCGCCACACCGCTGCCCAGCGTGATGGGATAGTTCAGATCGGCCATCGCCATCTCAATGGCGCTAAGTCCAGACAGAACCATGACATCCGTCAGACTGCCCAGATGCCCGATCCGGAAGGCCTTGCCGTTCAACTGGCCCAGCCCGATGCCAAAGGACACACCGTAGGCGTTAAAGGCGTGATCGGTCAGCACGTTGCTGTCAAACCCGTCGGGTACATAGATCGCGCTGACGGTGTCCGAGTAGAGATCCGGCGCGTCCGCGACCAACTCCAGCCCCCAGGCCGCAACCGCACGGCGGACGCCTTCGGCCAGCCGGTGATGGCGGGCATAGACGGCGTCCAACCCTTCCTCGAACAGCATCTTCAGGCTTTCGCGCATCCCATAGATCAGTTGCAGCGGCGGGGTGTAGGGAAACCCGCCCGAGGTGTTGGCGGCCATCATGTCGCGGAAATCGAAGAAGGTGCGTGGCAGTTTCGCTGCCTTCATCGCATCCAATGCCTTGGGGCTGACGCACAGGATCGCCATGCCAGTGGCCAGCATGAAGCCCTTTTGCGACCCCGACACCGCGATATCCACGCCCCACCGGTCAAACTCAAAGGGCATGGAGGCCAGAGAACTGACACAATCCACGAACAGCATCGCCGGGTGGTCCGCTGCAGTCATGGCCTGTCGTACCGCGTTGATGTCTGAACACACGCCTGTCGCGGTTTCATTGTGGGTGACCAGAACAGCGCGAATGCTATGCGTTGTGTCCTCGGTCAGGATAGCCTGAAACTGGTGAGCGGGTGCGCCGCTTCCCCAGGGACAATCGACGATCCGCACGTCCAGACCGTGACGCTGACACATATCGATCCAACGGTGGCTGAATACACCGTACCGGGCCACCAGTACTGTGTCGCCGGGGCTGAGTGTGTTGGTGATGGCAGCCTCCCATCCGCCGGTGCCGCTGGAGGGGAAAGTGATGATCTGACCTTGGGTGGTGCCAAACACCGCCTTTGTGTCTTCCAGGACCGGGGCAAAGGTTTCAACGAAATCGGGCGCGCGGTGGTCCTGTGTCTGGACCTGCATGGCCAGTCGCAATCTGTCAGGGATGTTGGTGGGACCGGGAATGAAGACCGGGTTTTGATTGGACATCGCAAGTTCCTCCGCTTTGGATCAGTGTCCGTGATCGCGCGCCGAGATGCAATTTTCTTGAAAAATGTTTTCATTTTTGTAATTTAATTATTAGGATCATGATTTCAGGGCATTTTCCGTTTTTCATTCTTGTTCAAACAAAAAGTGCAAACCGAAAAACTCTCTCGGACAAAAGGGGCAGATGACCGATGGAACCAACAAAAAGGCCGCGCGGCAGACCCAAATCCCTGTTCAAGGAAAGCTCGGCCGGGACCATGCAATCGCTGGATCGCGCGTTGGGCGTTCTGACCACCGTCGCCCGTCTGGACCGCACCGCACTCAGCGATCTGGCGCGTGAGGTAAACGTGCCTACGGCGACCACGCACCGCATTCTGGTGACCTTGCAGAAGCATGGATTTGTGTCCTTCGACGAAGAGCGTCAGGATTGGATGATCGGGATCGAGGCCTATCGCACCGGGGCATCGTTCCTGCGGCATAATAATGTGATTGAGGTGGGGCGTCCCATCCTGCGGCGGCTGATGCAGGAGAGTGGTGAAACCGCCAATCTGGCGGTGCCTGATGGGGCCGAGGTGGTATTTGTCGGTCAGGTCGAGACGACGAACCCGATCCGTGCGTTTTTTCCGCCGGGAGCCCGGACGCCGATGTATGCGTCGGGAACGGGCAAGGCGATACTGGCGGCGATGACACAGGACGCCCAAACCAAAGCGCTGCGCATGACCGAGCCAAGGGCATTCACCGAACACACGCTGGTTCCGGGCGCGGCGTTGCAGCGCGACCTGGCCCAGAGCCGAGCGCGCGGGTGGTCTCATGACCGGGAAGAGCGGTATCAGGGTATGTCCTGTATCGGCGCGGCGATTTTCAATGACAGGGCAGAACCGCGCGCGGGGATTTCCGTGTCCGGCCCAACGGTCCGCTTCGGGTCGGATCGGGCTGAGGAACTGGGCGCTTTGGTATCAACTGCCGCGCAAGAGATCACGCGGCTCAGCGGTGGGCTGTTACCGACGGGGTACGCGGGGGATGCGGGAATGTGACAGCTTGTATTTGTGTTCGGGATGGGGCGGATGCCCGTGGGTTCGGCTCCAATAGTTGACACCGCCGCGTCGCAGCCAAAGCGGGATGCATAGGATCAGGCCGACAAAGAACCCACCCGTATGCGCCCAATAGGCCACGCCGCCCTGATCTGGGTCGCTGGCCAGACTGCCAAAGAACTGCATACCCAGCCAGACACCCAGCATGATAAAGGCCGGAATGGTGAAGATGCGGAAGTAGACGATCAGGATCAACAGGATATCCACGCGCGCCTTCGGAAACAGCAACAGATAGCCGCCCATCACCCCGGCAATTGCCCCGGATGCGCCAATGGTGGGGACCGTCGAATGTGGTCCGGTGACCACGTGAATCAGCCCCGCTCCGATCCCGGCCACAAGATAGAACAACAGGAAGGGCAGGTGGCCCATCTCATCTTCCAGGTTGTCGCCGAAAATCCACAGAAACAGCATGTTTCCGGCCAGATGCATCCACCCGCCATGCAGGAACATTGAGGTCACCAGAGTCTCGAACGCGTATCCGCCGGTGATCCGTGCGGGGATGACGGCAAAGTTGTCATAAAGCCACCCGATCAGACGCACATTTCCCATCTCTAAAGCGTAGCTGAGAAATATCAGGATGTTCGCCGCAAGCAGCAGATAGACGACATAGGGCGTGCGCCCTGACGGGTTATGATCACGGATCGGAAACATGGCGCGACGCTGGGCGTTCAGCGGCTCAGCGTCAAGGTCCGTTTACGCCGCACCGCCCAACAACGCGGCATTGCCACCGGCGGCTGTGGTATCAACGCATACGTGGCGCTCGCCCAGAACGCGCGCGCGATCCGGCAGTCCGGGAACCAGTGGCAGGATCGGTCCTGCCCGGCGGGCCAGATGCAGCTCGATCTCGCGCGCGGTGGCGTCATCGCCCCACCACAGCACAGCTGAGATGCCTGTCACGTTCTCCAGCCGGTGCAGATCAAGCGCGCCGGTCGTCCGTATGGCGATGCCGCCCAGGGCCTCGACCGCCTCGGCCTGAGCATTTGTGGCATCCGGTCCCGGTCCCATGCACAGCAGGGGCGCGCGGGGAAATTCGCTGAGCCGGTTCGACTCGCCGGTCGGCCCGGGAAGTGAGCGCGACTGAGGGGCCGCAGGTTGGCCAGTCGGGGCAGGCAGATCCCGCATTGTGGTCTCCCATTTATCATCGGTTTTTTGCCGGTCCGGCGCGCAGAACCGCGCCATATAGTTCGGCCCGCCGGCCTTGGGACCGGTGCCGGACAGCCCTTCGCCCCCGAAGGGTTGTGATCCCACAATGGCCCCGATCTGGTTGCGATTGACATAGATGTTGCCCGCGTGAACCGCCTCGGTTATGTGCTGGACGCGGTCGTCGATGCGGGTGTGCAGCCCGAAGGTCAGGCCGAATCCTGTGGCGTTTATGTCGGCAATCACCTGATCGATCTCGGACGCTTTGAACCGGGCGACATGCAGGACGGGGCCGAAAATCTCGCGCTCCAGCGCGGCGATGCCGGTGATTTCGATCAAAGTCGGCGCGACAAACGTGCCTTCGGGCGGGGATGGCATCTCTTTCAAAACGCGTCGTTCTGCCCGCGCGGTCGAGATATGGTCCATGATGCCGTGCCAGGCGTCCCGGTCGATGACCGGTCCGCAGTCGGTCGAGATCAGCCACGGTTCGCCGACCTGAAGCGCATCCATCGCCCCCATGAGCATCGTCAGCAGGTCGTCTGCAATATCCTCTTGCACGTAAAGGCAGCGCAGCGCCGAGCATCGCTGACCCGCCGATTGAAACGCGCTTTCGATGATGGATTGAACCGCCTGTTCGGGCAAGGCTGTGCTGTCGATGATCATGGCATTCAACCCGCCGGTTTCGGCGATCAGGGGCGTGCCGGGTCGCAGGTTGGCCGCCATCGCCGCTCGGATTTTCCGGGCAGTGGCCGTCGAACCTGTGAACGCCACGCCGGACACACGTGGGTCTGAAGTCAACGCTGCCCCAACCGCAGGCCCGCCGGGCAGCAGTTGCAGCGCGTCTCGCGGAACGCCAGCCTCGTGCAGCACCTGTACCGCGCGATGCGCGATCAGAGGTGTTTGCGGCGCGGGTTTGGCCAGAACGGCGTTGCCGGTGGCCAGAGCGGCCGCAATCTGACCGGTGAAAATCGCCAGCGGAAAATTCCACGGGCTGATGCAGGTGAACGTGCCTGCCGGGTTTGCGTCGGGGATATTGGCCGCGTAGTAGCGTAGGAAATCAACCGCCTCGCGCAATTCGGCCACCGCATCCGGCAGGGATTTCCCCGCCTCGCGGGCCAGAAGCGCAAAGATCTCGCCAAAATGCGCCTCGTAAAGGTCAGCTGCGGTGTTCAGAACGCGCGCGCGCTTGGATGCATCGGCCTGCCATGGCGTGGCCGAGGCCAGTGCAAGTTCCACATCCTGCGCGCTGGCCGGGGCAACTGTACCGGGCCTGTCCTGCGGGTTGGCTGGGTTTATCACCGGGTGATCAGCGTCGGGCGTCGGCGCGTCAGACAACAACGGTTGAGCTTTCCAGCGATGGGCACGAAACCCATCCCGCGCAGCATCGATCCGGTCCAGTGTCGGTGTGTGGCGCAGGTCAAAACCGCGCGAGTTGGGGCGCTCGGGCTGGAACAGCTGGGGACCGGTCGGCAAATGGTGTGGTGGTTCGTGAATGGTTCGGAACGGATCGGCGGCCACCTCCTCTGGCGGAACCACTTCGTCCACGATCTGATTCACGAATGACGAGTTGGCGCCATTTTCCAACAGACGCCGCACCAGATAAGCCAGCAGGTCGCGATGCGCACCCACCGGCGCATAGATACGACAACGTGTCCCGGCTTGTGCCTTGACCAGCTGATGCAAGGTTTCGCCCATGCCGTGCAGACGCTGGAATTCGAAGGGTTGCGCATCGGCCATGTGAAGGATCGCGCTGACCGTATGGGCGTTATGGGTGGCAAACTGGGGATAAATCCGATCGGTCATGCTCAGCAGTTTGCGCGCATTTGCGATGTAGGAAATATCGGTCGCCGCCTTGCGGGTGAACACCGGAAAACCATCGACGCCTTCGACCTGCGCGCGCTTGATCTCGGTGTCCCAATAAGCCCCTTTGACCAGCCGGACCATCAGCTTGCGATCGTGGCGTTCGGCCATGTCATACAGCGAGTCCAGCACGATCCCGGCACGTGGGCCGTAAGCCTGCACCACGATTCCGAACCCGTCCCAACCTGCCAGTGCGGGTTCGGCCATAACGTCTTCGATCACTTGCAGAGAGAGCGACAGGCGATCAGCTTCTTCTGCATCGACATTCAGCCCCATCCCGGCTGCCTTTGCCAGCAGGCACAACGCGCGCAGACGCGGAACAAGCTCCTCCATGACCCTTTGTTCCTGTGCAAGTTCGTAGCGGGCATGCAGGGCGGACAGTTTTACGGAAATACCCGGGTTGGCGCGGATGTCGTCATGGGTGCACGCATCGGCGATGGCGGCAATGGCGCGGGAATAGGACAGGTGATACCGGGCGGCATCCGCCTCGGTGCGCGCGGCCTCGCCCAGCATGTCGTAGGAGTAGGTGTAGCCCTTCGCTTCCATCCCGGCAGCGCGGTCCATGGCCGAGTGTATCGTCTCGCCCAGAACGAACTGGCGACCCATTTCCTTCATCGCGCGCGCAACCGCGGTGCGGATCACCGGCTCGCCCAATCGCTTAATCGCGCCACGCAGGGCGCTGACCGGAGAGGACTTGGCTTCGTCCAGTACCTTGCCTGTCAGCATCAGTGCCCAGGTCGAGGCATTGACCAGCGAGGACGAAGACTGACCCAGATGTCTGCCCCAATCAGAGGGTGCGATCTTGTCCTCGATCAGCGCGTCGATGGTGTCGGCATCGGGGACACGCAGCAGCGCCTCGGCCAGACACATCAGGGCGACGCCTTCGTCGGTCGACAGGCCATATTCGGACAGGAAAACTTCCATCATGCCCGGCGATGTGCTGGATCGGATGTCGCGCACCAATTGCGCCGCCGCCGCGCAGATCGCCGTACGATCCGTGTCGGATAGGCTGGCCTGCGTGATCAGGTGATCCAGAACGTCGGACTGATCCGCATAGGTTTGGGTGTCGATATGGGTGCGCAGGCAGTGTGTCATGTGTCCTCCGGGCTTTCAGAGAGTATATCGTCGATTTTCAGGGACAATCGTCTTACATTGAAGCATTGAAAGGCGAATGACCTGAAGTTTTGAGGTTTTGAAATGCAAATGAACTGTCCCGATCTGGATCGGTTTGATCAGGCGATCCTGTCGATTCTGTCCGAGGAGGGGCGTATCCCGATCGCGGATCTGGCCCGGCGCATCGGCTTGTCGAAATCCCCTACGCAGGCGCGGGTCAAACGACTGGAGGCCGAAGGGATCATCACCGGGTATCGCGCGCTGCTTGATCCGATCCGTCTTGGGCTTGACCACGTCGCCTTTGTCGAGGTCCGCCTGACGGACACGCGCGAGAAAGCGCTGGCCGAATTCAACGCGGCGGTCCGCAAAATCGCCGAGATCGAACAAGCCCATATGATTGCATCAAATTTCGATTACTTGCTGAAAATTCGCACCGGCTCGATGACAGAATACCGCGCGGTTCTGGCCGAGAAACTCTCGTCCTTGCCGCATGTGGCCAGCACCTCAACATTCGTGGCGATGGAGGCGGTGAAGGAAACTGGTTTGTCCGGTGCGTTGGATGGGGTGGGTTGACGAAAGGATGAGACGGGCCACCATAGGTGCATGAAAATCGTAGCCATCGCTTTTGGTCTGTGTGCTGCATGCAGCGTTCCTGCTGTCGCCGCAGACTGCCCTGCCGCGCCGGATCACTCGGATCAGGTGTCCGAGATCATCGCGCGGATACAAGGTGCGGACGATGAACAGGCGGCGCGTGTTCTATCCAGCGAGTTGTGGGAATTGTGGACCGATGCACCGGACGACAATGCGCAACAGGCCCTGGATCGTGGGGTTGCCCGCCTCAGAGCAGGAGACTTTGTGGGCGCTGTTGAAGACTTTGACAAGCTGATCGCCTATTGCCCGGCTTATGCAGAAGGATACAACCAACGCGCCTTTGCGAATTTTCTGCAAAAGGATTTTGGCGCTGCCCTGCCGGATCTGGACAAAGCAATCGAACTGTCACCGGATCATGTTGCAGCCATCAGCGGTCGGGCGCTGACCTTACTGGGACTTCAACGGCTGGATGAGGCGCGCGATGCGCTGCTACAAGCTCTGGAACTGAATCCCTGGCTGTCCGAACGGCACCTGATGGCCCCAGGTGGGCCGTTGGACATACCCGGCGAGGATATTTGACAAAAAAAGCCCCCGAACCAGAAAGGACGGGGGCTTTTAAGTGTGTTTTCTTACCCGACCAGACCGTTATCGGCGCGCTTGATCGTGATGATGGCCGAGCGTGGCGTTCCGCCGTCGGGCCAGTTGCTGCCCGGGTGCTGGATGCCGACAAACATGGTGCGCAGGTCGCTGGACCACGCCAGCCCGGTCACTTCACAACCATTCGGGCCGGTCATGAAACGCACGATTTCTCCGGTGACCGGATCACCAACCAGCATCTGGTTGTTGCCGTTGCCTGCGAAGTCTTCCTCGTTATCGTCATTGCCGTCCGTTTGGATCCAGACCAGACCCGTCGAGTCGATGGCCATGCCGTCGGGCGAGTTGAACAGGTTGCCTTCGTTCACATTCGAGGACCCGGCATTGGCATCGGAATGCACGGTCGGGTTACCCGCCATGACATACAAATCCCAGTCAAAGCCGGTCGCGGCGTGATCGTCATTTGCCGGCCGCCAGCGCACGATCTGGCCGTAATTGTTGGCGTCGCGCGGATTCGGACCATTGGCCGAGGTGTCGTCGCCACCGGCGTTGGGCTTCACGCCCCGGTTCTTGTTGTTGGTCAGGCAGCAATAGGCCTCGACCGCAACAGGGCTGGAGGCAACCCATTCGGGGCGGTCCATGGTGGTGCCGCCGGCCTTCGAGGCCGCCATACGTGTGAAGATCGCAATGTCTGCAGCGTCCATGCCTGTGGTTTCAGGGGTCAGCGCCAACCACTCGCCTGACATGTCGTCGTTGAACTTGGCGACATACAAGGTGCCGTCATTCAGCAAGCTCTGAGTTTCCGCGCCCGGCTGATACGTGCCGTTCGAGACAAACTTGTACAGGTACTCGCCGCGTTCATCGTCGCCCATATACACGACCACACGACCATCGGCGGCCAAAGTGACCTCGGCATTCTCGTGTTTGAAACGACCCAGACCGGTGTGCTTGACCGGAGTGCTGTCGGGCTTGGTCGGATCGATTTCGACGACCCATCCGACCCGGTGCGGCTCGTTGGGGTTTTTCGAGGTGTCGAAGCGGGGGTCGAACAGTTCGTAACCATTCCAGCTTTCGGCTCTCACACCATATCGTTTGAAGCCATCCGCAACCTTTTGGTCATAGCTGGCGTTTTCGTCCGACGAGCCGAAATAGCCGTTAAAGTTCTCTTCGCAGGTCAGGTAGGTTCCCCAGGGCGTTTTGCCCGCACCACAGTTGTTCATGGTGCCCAGTGAAGATGTGCCCGTCGGATCGGCTTCGGTCTTGAGCAGATCGTGACCGGCCGCAGGGCCGACAAGCGTCATCGGGGTGTTGTGGTGAATACGGCGGTTGAAGGGGCTGTCCTTGACCACGGACCAACCCTCGGCACCCTCAGTGATTTCCATAACGGTAACACCCTGAAGATTCTGCAGCTTCAGAACGTCACCGGCATTGGCCGGAACGCCTTCCTGCGCGGCAGGCAGGTTGATCTTGCCGTTCGGGTATTCATGGTTGATCGCGATCAGTTCATGACCCTGGAAGGAAAAGGTCTCCATCCCGTCGGTGTTTTCGCCAAAGACGCGGTCGGACTTCTCGACAGGCCCGCCATCGGTGACGTCGTACCCGTCTGCATCCGAAAACAACGGATCGCCCCAACGCATGAGCATCTTCCACTCGTACCCTTCCGGCACGTGAACGGTGCCATCGGTTTGCGCCGCAATCGGTGTGAACGCAAAGCGCGATGCATTTGCCGCCTGTGCCGAGGTCGAGCTCAGCAGACCCGTGCCCATCGCAGCAGCACCCGAGCCAAAGGCAACGACGCCGGCAAGGAAACCGCGACGCGAGATGGCGCTTTCTACAACGCGGTCAAAGTCGTTTTCTTCGGGACGGGGAAAATGCAGTTCGTCCCAATCGTCCGGGGAAAGGGTGTTTGGATCTACGTCTTTCATGGATGGCTCCTGGCTTTCAGAGGGTAGTTCACGGAATGCATGTAAGAGGCGTATGTGACAGTTGGTTAACAGGTAGATGAATGATCACGACAGTACACACGCCCGTCCATTCTTGTGGTCAATCCCGCGCTGATCAAGGTTTTTATATGGCGCAGAGCCGAGGCGAGCCGTCCGACCGGCCAATCCTGACCGTGCAGATTGCGTCAGCAACTCGGTCGATAACTATTTTGTGATGAGGTATCGAAACCCCCGTGGGCGCTCGCCGCAGGGGGCCGTAAAAATGCACTCTTTCGATCCCGAACGCGGCTTGACGATCTACTTTACGTATTCTAAGACCACTCTCGCTGAGCGGGCGTCGTATACTGGCTATTACCTCAGCCTTCCAAGCAATGATGCTCAGTTTCACTGAGCATCGTGTAGTTGCTATATATTTCATTTAGTTCAATAATATGTTTCACCACGTATCATGTGGTAACAGTTGCTATCATACCGTTTCCGACAAAAAGCCGATAAAATGCCAAAGCTCACAGAGACATTCGCACGCAAGGTTCCGCAGACAAAACGGGGCACCGCCAAGCACTGGGATGGCGAGATAAAGGGGCTTGTTCTCTTTGTCGGGAAACAGTCAAAGACATGGTACTTTCAGAAAGATGTTGGGGGTCAAACGCGACGGGTTTTAATCGGGCGCTATCCGATGATCTCTGCAGATACTGCACGCCAGACAGCACTGGGATATGCGTTGGACTGGGGCAGGGGAGCGGGCAAGCGTATTCAGATAGGAACGCCGACGCTTGAGGCTGCCATGGAAACCTATCTCGCCCGTCCCAAGCTTCGGTCTGAGGCTCACCGGTCCGGCGTGCGCCAGCAGTTCGAGCTGCATTTGAAAGATTGGCTGCGCTTGCCACTGGATGAGATCACTAAGTCGATGGTTGTCGAGCGTCACAGATCCATGGCGGCAACGCCATCTGCGGCAAACCACCTTTTGAAGTACTTCCGGACGGTCTGGAACCATGCGCGTCGTATTCATGACTTGCCGGAAAGCCCGACGATGGGCATCGAATGGTATGAAGAAAAGCCAGAAGGGGCGATCATCGGTGATCTACGCCTCTGGCGTCAAACAGTGGACGATCTCTACAACCCCATTCATAAGGTCTTCTACGAGCTGCTTTTGTTCACAGGCTTTCGCAAGACCGAGGCGTTGACATTGGAATGGAAGCAGATCCATGAAGATCACATCCACTTGCCGATGACCAAGAATGGGCGCAGCTTTGATCTGCCCATCTCACAGGTACATCACGAGATACTGGCTCCTGTGCGCGGCCTGCATCGGCAATGGGTGTTTCCGTCACCCAAATCCCCCACAGGTCATCTGAAGGGACCTGAGCGTATGCAATGGTCCTGCCACGCCCATCGTCGAACCTTTGCAACAGTGGCAATGGAGGCAGGGATACTCGAAGAGATAGTTGGCCGTTTGCTGAACCACACGCCGCTTTCGATCACCGGTCAGCGTTATGTGAAACCGTCCCTGGACGCGCTCAGACCCGCTATGGCCTCTGTATGCGAAGAACTGAAAGCTCGCTCGGGGCGGGAGCGGACAGTTATTTGATTGCCAAGGGGGAGGCCACTTCCGTGTCACAGGGTAGAAAGATCGACCCAACAAAACCATTGCGAACGAACCTAAATGGGAATCCACGCTGCAAACGGGAGCCCTATGATAAGATATTGCTGGACTATGCAGCATGCGCCTTGGATGAGCCGAAGATCGATCTTGCCGCCTTTCAAGACGTCATACACAGGATCTGTCCCAATGGGCGTTTAGCGCCAGCGCTAGGTGAACAGAGCTTGCAGTGGCATAGGGGGCTTGCCTCTCTCTGCCGTCCGGAGATTGAAGGCCAAGTTGGGGCAGCAGCAAAGCTTCACCAAGAGCACACTCAGCGCCTGTATCTCAACTGGCGCGAGAAAGACTACAGCTTCAAAAAGCGGTATGACACGCCTGCCGGAACCGGAAGCAAACGGCCAGCACTTCGCGGTGCGCATTTATGCCCGGGGCTGCCTATCCCTGATCGAGAGTTCTTGAGCGAGGACTATCTGTCGCAAGTCCTGCGGCCTTATGCCAGGGCAGAGTACGAATGTCGTCAAATCTTTTGGAGGCATTTGCAGGACGGGCACGCGCATGGTCATTGGATTGGGTTCATGCCAACAGATGAGGGCGCATATGTTCCGATGATGCCCGGCACGGGGTTTGGAACCGGTGGTCACTATGAAATCGATAGGGCGACCTATCTTTATGGCTTCGACAAAGCGGAAAGTGATCTTGGATTAGAAAACTACCCACATTCTGATCCATATCCGGGGCATTGCACCTGGATGTTCATTGGCGCAGAGCAAGTGCCGTGTGCTACTGTAGGCATCAATAGCGCGTCTCGGGATATCAGTCAGGCAACGCCTGCGATGGGTGCGGCGCAGTCGAATAAGAGCAAGTTTCCTAAAAGGCGTGAGCGTGGGTTCGGGCGTGCTGATGAGAAATTCATTCTATTCGGAGTCGAACTTTATCTGTCTGATCCTGCGATTTCGATGTATCGAGCGGCTGAAAAAGTCGTGGAAAAACACGGCAGTGAGATCTTGGGGAATAGTATCGATGCTAGGGTCTCTCGTTTGAGAAAAGGGATCTCTGCGGCACTGAATCATAAAGGCAAATGGGCAAAAAACGAGGAGCTGTCCCAACTGCTCCAAAAGTATCCAAACCAATCCAAGTCGCCCTAGGCCGGTTTGTGTGATGCTCCAGGCAATGGGATCGCTATTGGAGTAATTACATGAAACCCAATGATGAAAGGCTTCTGTCGAGAGCGGAAGTGGAAGAGCTGTTTGGTATCAGCAAACGCTTTCTTGAAAGCAGGGCGGGGAGCGCGACAGGCCCGCGTTTTGTGCGTGTCGGCCGCCTGGTCCGCTATAAGTTGGCGGACATCCATTCCTGGATCGAAGAAAACACGGTGTAGGTGGGTGCAGATGGAAAAGCCGCAGAGCATCGCCCCGTTTAGCAAGCTGCGCTTCACCTGGAAAAGGCTGGTGAATGAAGACGCCGACCTGTCACGCGGCGCAAAGCAATTGGCCAGCTGTTTGTGTGATACTTTTGTGAACAAGGAAACGGGACGCTGTTGGCCGAAAAATGCGACTCTGGCAAAAAGTTTGGGCGTCGATAAGAGAACGGTGCAGCGCTACATCAAGATGCTGGAGCAGGCAGGGTACCTGCGTCGGGTCAAAGTCCGGTGCGCGCACCGGGCGCATCAGATCTGCCTGCCCGACTTAAAGGGTGACAGCCTGTCACCCCAAGAAGTGACATTGCTGTCGCTCAAGGGTGACACAGCTGTCACCCCCTATAAAAACCAAGGAAAGAACATAAAAGACAGCAGTGTGGTTAACTTGCCGATGCCATATCTCCTGATTTCCGACCTTGAGAGCGGTGCTCTGGAGAGTTGGAAGCTCTGGTTTGAAAACCACTGGCCAGGTGACGTCGCCGCGCTTCTGCAATTGCTCAGGAGAGCAGGGAACTACATGTTCCCGTCGCGCTTTCCGAAAGACGAAGACACAGCTCGTTACCTTGCATTTTTCAATTGGGTCACGGCAACGAACGGCAAAGAGCTCGGCTAGGACAGGTTACACGGCGTCATCGCTTTACTGCGCTAATACCTTGAGGGGGGTATCAAAAGTTGCAGCCTTTAAGCCAAGGGACCGGTGGGGGTAACCAGATTTTTTCGGGAGCAAAATTAAAGGGGGGGTATCCCAGTTGGTGGACCACTTTCAGGGGGCTACTCCACCAGCTTTTATTGCACTTGCCGTAATGTTGGAAAGAGGATCATCTGTTCAGGCAATTTCCCAAACATGGTCTGAAGAGTGAAGTTGTCTTTGGCGCTGTATCGACCATGTAGTCGGAACCGTTCTGAGCCCGGAATGCAATTGTAAAGAGTGAAGTTATATTTGCTCCTCTTTAGGAAGTTCTTTCTCATCGCCGCGACATTCGTTGCCCCCACTGATCGGCAAGTAAAGTCGTCATCTGCCGGGCAAAGTGGTTTTAACGCGGGACCTCTCGAACTGCGGTCA